>CAZDGR010000443.1:0-3306 GCA_964504845.1 uncultured Rhizobium sp.
GCGAGAGCTTCTTGCCGAGAAAGCCGGCGGCGCCGGTGATGACGACCTTCATGAACTTCTCCCAATCATCATCGCTTGCTGAACCACTCGGCGATGCCGGCCTTGGCCTCGGTGGAGAGATGCAGGCCGAGCTTGGACCGTCGCCACAGCACGTCGTCGGGCATCCTTGCCCATTCGCGTACGACCAAATATGCCAACTCGCGCTCGGTGAAACCGAGGCCGAAGTCGCGGCCGAGGTCGTCCGCCGACTTGGCGTCACCGACCAGCCGGTCGACCTCGGTGCCGTAGGCGCGGGCGAGGCGGCGCGGATTGGGGAGCCACGGCAGGCGCCGTTGCAGGTCGGCGAGGAAGGCCTCGAAGTCGGCGCCCGGCATGGCCCCGCCGGGGAGCGGCGCTCTCCCGGTCCATGCCCGTTCGCCGCGGCGTAGATGCGGCAGGAGCCGGTCGAGCGCGTGCTCGGCCAGCTTCCGGTAGGTCGTGATCTTGCCGCCGAAGATCGACAGCAGCGGCGTGCCGCCGGCCGAGTCGAGGTCGACGTCGAAGGCGTAGTCGCGGGTCACCTGCGAGGCGACGACGTCGGCATCGTCGTAGAGCGGGCGGACGCCGGCATAGGTCCAGACCACGTCCTCGGGCGCCACGCGCGTGCGGAAATGCCGGGTTACGACATCGCAGAGATACATCGTCTCGGCTGCCGAGATCGCGACCGACGCGGGGTCGCCGTCGAACGGCTCGTCGGTCGTGCCGATCAGGCTGAAGCGGCCCTCGTAGGGCAGCACGAAGACGATGCGCCGGTCCTCGTTCTGAAGGATGTAGGCCTGCTCGCCGTCGTGAATCTTCGGTACGACGACGTGGCTGCCCTTGATCAGGCGCAGCCGCTTCGGGCTGTTGGCGCGGACCACCTGGCCCATCACCTCGTTGACCCAGGGGCCGGCGGCATTGACCAGCGCGCGGGTCTCGACCTCGGTTGTCGTGCCCGACTCGTCGGCAAGGCGGACACGCCAGGCGCCGCCCTCGCGCCTTGCCTCGACGCAGCGCGTGCGGGTGCGGATCTCGGCGCCGCGGTCGGCCGCGTCGCGCGCGTTCAGCACGACCAGGCGCGCGTCGTCGACCCAGCAGTCGGCATAGACGAAGGCGCGCGCGATGTCGGAGGCGAGCGGCTTGCCGAGCGGATGGGTGTGCGTGTCAATGGCGAAAGATCCGGGCAGGCGCTCGCGGCCGCCGAGATGGTCATAGAGGAAGAGGCCAAGCCGGATCATCCAGGCGGGTCTCAGATGAGGGCGGTGCGGCAGCACGAAGGAGAGCGGCCGCACCAGATGCGGCGCCAGCTTCAGCAGGACCTCGCGCTCGATCAGCGCTTCCCGCACCAGCCGGAACTCGTACTGCTCGAGATAGCGGAGCCCGCCGTGGATCAGCTTGCTCGACGCCGACGAGGTCGCCGAGGCGAGGTCGCGGGCTTCGACCAGGAGGCATTTGAGGCCGCGACCCTGAGCGTCGCGGGCGATTCCCGCGCCGTTGATCCCGCCGCCGATGACCAGAAGGTCGTACAACGATTGCCCCTGAAAGAAAGCGCGCAGCATAATCGCCCGTGATGAAAATGCCACGGTGAGGACTTGAGAATGGCGGCGAAGGCGATCCTGGCGATCGATCAGGGAACGACCAGCACGCGGGCGATGATCTTCGACGCCCGGGGCGGGGTGCTCGCGCGCGCCCAGGCCGAGCTCCGCCAGCATTTCCCGGCCGAGGGCTGGGTCGAGCACGAGCCCGAGGACATCTGGCGCGATACGCTCCAGGTCTGCCGGGACGCGCTGGCGAAAGCGGTGCTGGAGGCGAAGGATATCGCCGCGATCGGCATCACCAACCAGCGCGAGACCACGGTCGTCTGGGAGCGCGCCACCGGCAAGCCGCTCCATCGCGCGATCGTCTGGCAGGACCGCCGGACCGCAGAGGCCTGCCGGAAGCTCGAGGCGGTGCATGGAATGGCGGTCGCGGCCAAGACCGGCCTCGTCATCGACGCCTATTTCTCGGCTTCCAAGATCGCCTGGATCCTCGACCAGGTGCCCGGGGCCCGCGCTCGCGCCGAAGCCGGCGAGCTCGCCTTCGGCACCATCGACTGCTTCCTTCTCTGGCGCCTGACCGGCGGCAAGAGCCACCGCACTGATGCGACCAACGCGGCGCGGACGCTGCTTTACGACATAAGGGCGCAAGCCTGGGACGACGGGCTCCTGAAGCTATTCGGCGTGCCGCGGGCGGTGCTGCCGGAGGTGCTCGACAATGCGGCCGACTTCGGCACGACCGATCCGGCGCTGCTGGGTGCGGCGATCCCGGTCGCCGGCATGGCCGGCGACCAGCAGGCGGCGACTGTCGGTCAGGTCTGCTTCGAGGCCGGCCAGATCAAGTCGACCTATGGCACCGGCTGCTTCGCGCTGCTCAACACCGGCTCGACCTTCGTGCCGTCGAAGAACCGGCTGCTGACGACGATCGCCTACCGGCTCGGCGGCAAGGCCACCTACGCGCTGGAAGGCAGCATCTTCGCCGCCGGTTCGACGATCCAGTGGCTTCGCGACGGGCTCAAGCTGATCAAGTCGGCAGGCGAGACCGAGGCGCTGGCCCGCGGTGGCGCAGGCACGGGCAGCGTCTACCTGGTGCCGGCGTTCACCGGCCTCGGCGCACCCTACTGGGATCCGTTCGCGCGCGGCGCGATCATGGGCCTCACGCGCGACACGGACATCGCCGACATCGTCCGTGCCGGCCTGGAAGCGGTCTGCTACCAGACCGGCGACCTGATGGGGGCGATGGCCGACGATTTCGGCAAGGCGCCCACGACGCTCCGGGTGGATGGCGGCATGACCGTGAACGACTGGGTGATGCAGCGGCTTGCCGATCTGCTGGGCGTCCCCGTCGAGCGCCCGGTCGTCACCGAGACGACGGCGCTCGGCGCCGCCTTCCTCGCCGGGCTCCATGTAGGCGTCTTCCCCTCGCTCGATGCGCTGGCCGAGCTCTGGGCCCGCGACCGCCGCTTCGAGCCGGCGATGGCGCAGGAGGAACGCACCCGTCGCCGCCAGGGTTGGATCGATGCGGTGCGCCGCGTCAGGAGCGAGAGTTGAGCAAGGCCTTCACCAAGGAAAACGACGACGCCGGGGACGACGAGCTCGAAGGTGCGGAGCCGCTTCCCGCGGGCGTGAAGAACTACATCACGCCGGACGGCCTTCGCCGATTGCAGGACGAGTTCAGGCAGCTGAAGCAGGTCGAGCGGCCGAAGATCGTCGAAGTCGTGTCATGGGCCGCCGGCAACGGCGATCGGTCGGA
>CAZDGR010000444.1:0-3305 GCA_964504845.1 uncultured Rhizobium sp.
CGCCATGCGTACCCGACATCAGCAGCACGGTCGGGCCCTTGCCGTTCTTGATGCAGGTGATCGGGATCGCGATGTTGCCGTAGGCGGAGCGGTTCACCGAGTGCGGCAGGTTGAGCCAGCCGACCTGCTTGCCGTCCTTCTCGTAGTCGACGCGGGTCCAGATCTTCGACGCGGCCATGGGAGACTCCAGGGAGGAACGCTGAGGAACCGACCCCACCCTTCGACGCCGGCGGCGGAGACGCCGCCTTCGCTCAGGATGAGGCCTACTGAAGGACCCTCATGCTGAGCTTGTCGAAGCGTGAGGATCCAGGGAATGCGACTATGCCTTGGGCGGGGCCTTCGGCGCGTCGGGAGCGATCCCCGACGAAATGAGCCTGTCGATCTCGGCGGCTGAGTATCCCGCTTCCGCGAGGATCGCCCGGTTGTCGGCGCCGAACTTCTTCGGCACCGAGCGCACGCCGGACTTGGAGCGCGACAGCTTGATCGGTGCGCCGAAGGCACGGTAGCCGCCCTCGCCTTCGACCGTCATCTTGCGGTGAACAGTGTGCGGATGCGCCATCACCGCCGGGATGTCGAGCACCTGTCCCGCCGGCACGCCCTCGGCCAGCAGCGTGTCGCAGAGCTCCTTGCCGTCGCGGGCGGCGAGCGCCTTCTCGAGCTCCGATGTGAGCGCCGCGCGGTTGATGTTGCGGTCGGCCATCGTCTTGAAGCGCGCGTCCTCGGGCAGCTCGGTGCGGCCGATCAGCTGGCAGAGCCGCTGGAATTGGCGGTCGTTGCCGATGCCGAGGAACACCTCGCCGGTCGCGGTCTTGAACTTGTCGTAAGGCGAGATGTTCGGATGCGCGTTGCCGACGCGGCCCGGCGTCTTGCCCGAAAGGAAGAAGTTGGCCGCCTGCGGATGCAGGAGGCCGACCGCGGTGTCGTAGAGGGTGACGTCGCAGAACTGGCCCTTGCCCGAACGCTGCCTCTCGATCGCCGCCATCAGGATCGCGATCACGGCGTTGAGGCCGGTCGCGAGATCGACCATGGGAATGCCGAGCCGCGTCGCCCCCGATTCCGGCGTGCCGTTGATGCTCATCATGCCGCTCATCGCCTGGATGACGGCGTCATAGCCAGGAAAACCTCCTAGGGGCCCATCGGCGCCGAAGCCGGAGACGCGGCAATGGATCAGTCGCGGGAACTGCTTCGACAGAACCTCGTCGTAGCCGAGACCCCACTTCTCCATCGTGCCGGTCTTGAAGTTCTCGACCAGCACGTCGGCGTCTTTCAGCAGGCGCAGCAGAACCTCGCGGCCTTCCGGCCTGGTGAGGTCGAGCGCCAGCGCGCGCTTGTTGCGGTTGACGCCGATGAAATAGCTCGCGGTGCCGTCCCTGAACGGCGGGCCCCAGCCGCGCGTCTCGTCGCCCTGCGGCGGCTCGATCTTGATCACCTCGGCGCCGTGATCGCCGAGCGTCATCGTGCCGTAGGGGCCGCCAAGCACGCGCGAGAGGTCGATGACCTTGAGGCCGGCGAGCGCGCCGGATGAGTTCGACATGACGGCTTTTGAACCTCAGGCGGGAACGGGAAAGACGCGGTCGGCGAAGTCCGGATAGAACTCGCGGAGCTTGTCCGCGATCGGTCCCCGGAGCAAGCCGAGCGTGCTCAAGTCCGGAACCGGCGTCGTCGGCACGCTCGCCGGCATGTCGAAGTCGAAGCCGGTCGCGGCGCGCACTTCCCCGGCCGTATGGCCTGGATGCACCGAGGCGAGACGGAAGCGGCGTCTGGATGCGTCGAACGGCATCACCGCGAGGCCCGTCACCAGCGCCTTCGGGCCGCCGCGCCGCCATACGCCTTCGGGGCTCCAGCCGGGCGCGGAGACGAAGTCGACCTTCTTCACCAGCGTGCGCGTCGAATGCTCCTCGCGGAACAGGATGACGTTCGGCACGACGAAGGCCATGTAGGGCGCGCCGAAGCAGCCGGGGAAACGCTGGGTCAGGTTCGGATAGTCCCCGAGTCCGACCAGGTTGATGTTGGCTTCGCCGTCGATCTGCACGCCACCCAGGAAGAACACGTCGATGCGGCCTTGCGCGGCAGCGTCGAACAGCTCGCGCCCGCCGTCGGTGAACGAGTTGTAGCGCCGGCTGTGCAGGATCGTGACATGCACGCGGCTCGCAGACCGCGCCTGCTTCAGCAGCGCCGCTGCCGCGGGGATCGGCGAGGCGGCGCCGACCGCGATGTGGCGGACGTCTGGGATCTGATCTGCCAGCGTCGCCGCCAGCAGCTCCTCCGGCCTGATCTCGCTCATGCGGCGGCTTTGGCCGTGCCGATCTCGCGGGCGAGGTAGGCGGCGAAGCCGGCTTCGGTGCGCGCTTCCCTGGCGTAGGCGCGGAGATGGTCGATGTCGGCCTCGTACTCGCCGAACAGACCGACCGGCGCCGCACCCCGCTCGGCGACCGCGACGGCGCTCACATAGAAGGCCGGCAGCGCGCCCGCCGCCATCTTCTCGTCGTCGAAGAACGAGCCGTCGTAGAGACGCTCGACCGTGACCAGCGTCGTCTTCGAGGCATGCGCTATGGTCGCCAGTTCGCGCCTGCGGCCGATCCAGATATTGCCCTCGCGGTCGGCCATCGGCGCGTGGAAGAGGGCGACGTCGGGCCGGATCGCGGGGATCAGCAGCAGCGGGTCGCCGCCGTCGGCGAGGGGATTGTCGACGGTCTTCCAGTCGGAACGATGCTTGAGGAGGTCGCTGCCGAGGATGCCGCGGAGCGGCAGGAAGGGCACGTCCTTCTCGGATGCCTGGAACCCGGCATGGATCGCGGGACAGGTCGCGTCGATCACCTTGATCTTCTTCGCCAGCACCGCGCGGGTGAAGCACGGCGCGGTGCCGAACTCGCCCAAGGTCACCGCCGCGGTCTCGATCTCGGCGACGCAGCCGGCGCCGATCAGGATGTCGGCCTGGAGCGTCGACTGCGGGACGGTGACGAGGCGCAGGTTCTTCACGCCCCGCCGGATCAGCGCCCGGGTCGCCGCCATCGGCGCGCCGGAATAGTCGGCCGGCACGGCGAGCAGCACGCCGTCGCGGACCTGGACGACGAGGTCGTCGAGGGGGATTGCGGAGAAGGTCGAAGACATAAGCCGAGAATACCCGGCTTCTCCCTCATTTCGAACCCCTCCCTCGCCGAAGGCGGGGGAGGTTAGGGTGGGGGCCGGCTCGGAAGGCGAGCCGCGCCGGCGTGTGTCGTTGAGACCTCGCCACGCCCCCACCCCGTCCCTCCCCCGCGCTTCGCACGAGGGAGGGGGTAAGAAGGTGCATTTCGATGGATTTC
>CAZDGR010000445.1:0-3290 GCA_964504845.1 uncultured Rhizobium sp.
CCCGCAAGAACCGGATCGAGGCGGTGGTCGGCATCGGCGGAGGCTCGGCGCTCGACGTCGCCAAGCTGGTCGCGTCGATCGCGGCCGAACCGGCGGGAGTCGAGCATTACGCCTTCTGCGCCAACCCGCTTCCGACCCGGCCGCTGCCGTCGATCTGCGTGCCGACCACTGCCGGCACCGGGTCGGAGACGACGCAGACCGCGATCTTCGCCAATGCCGCCGGCAGGAAGGCCTGGGCCTGGGGACCGGAGCTGGCCGCGCGGAAGGCGATCCTCGATCCGACGCTGACGACCTCGCTGCCGACGCACCTGACGGCCGCGACCGGCATCGATGCGCTGGTCCATGCGATCGAGTCCTGCACCAACGCCAACCGCTTCGAGGCCAACGACCAGACCGCCCATGCGGCAATCCGGCTGGTCGCTCGCCACCTACCGGTCGCCGTCGCCAATCCGGCCGACCTCGCCGCCCGCGAAGGCATGCTTGTCGCCTCCTGCTATGCCGGGATCGCGATCAACAACTGCGGCACCGCGATCGCGCACAATATTGCGCACGCGCTGGGCAGCCTCGGCAAGGTCCATCACGGCCGCGCCGCGGGCCTAGGCCTCCGCGCCTCGCTGCCCTGGAGCCTGCCGGCCAGCACTTCCGCATTCGCCGCCGTCGCCGAGGCGATGGGCGGCCCGCGCGACGCCTCGGCGCTCCCCGATCTGGTCGACCGCCTGATCCGCAACGTCGGGATGAAGGTCGCGCTGGCCGACGAGCTGCCCGGCATCACGCCCGATCGCCTCGCCGCCGAGATGGCGCTGCCGGAGAACGCGGCGATGCGGAAATCCTCGGCCCGCGCCTCGACTGACGACGATCTCCGAGACCTCGCCCGCCTCGTCCTTACCGCGACCTGAAAACATGAAAATCACCGCGATCGAGATCACCCAGCACCAGCTGCCGCTGGATCCGCCGTTCCACCCGAGCTGGTCGTCGAAGGCGCGGGTCAAGTTCGACGCGACGCTGGTCCGCGTCCATACCGACGAGGGCCTGACCGGCATCGGCTCAGGCGACTACATGCTGGGCTTCGCCGGGCACGAGAACCTGTTCATCGGCGAGGACCCGCTCCGGCTCGAGCGCCACTGGCGGGTGATCGACCATCTCGGATTCCACTACGGCCGCTGCTGGCCTCTCGACCTGGCGCTTTGGGATCTCGCCGGCAAGATCGCCGGCCAGCCCTGCTGGAAGCTGCTCGGCGGGCTTTCGAACCGGCTTCCCTGCTACGCCTCCTCCGGCACGCTTCGGAACGCCAAGGCGCTCGCGGATCTCTCCGAGCGGGTGATCGAGCGGGGATTCAAGGCGATGAAGATCCGTTTCCGCCGCGGTAGTTGGCGTGACGACATCCGTGCGCTGGAGGCGGTGCGCGAGCGGATCGGCACTCGCATCGAGCTGATGGTCGACTGCAACCAGGGTTGGCGCTTTCCTTGGGATACGATGTCGGCCTGGACCTTGAAGGACGCGTTGACCGTCGGCCGTGAGCTGGAGCGCCTCGGCGTCTACTGGATGGAGGAGCCGCTGCATCGCGCCGACCGCCAGGGCATGCGAAAGCTTCGTGACGCCCTCGACATCCGCATCGCCGGCGGCGAGCTGAACCGCGAGATGAGCGAGCTGCGCGACGTGATCGTCGAAGGCTGCCTGGACGTGGTGCAGCCGGACGTGGTCTCGATCGGCGGCATCACGGGCCTAGCGAAGGTCGCGGCGATGGCCCAGGCGGCGAACATCGTCTTTACGCCTCACACCTGGGGCAACGGCATCGGGCTCCTGGCCAACGCCCATGTCGCGGCCGGATCGTCCGATCCCAGCTACCTCGAATATCCCTGGGATCCGCCGGAATGGACGGAGGCACGCCGCGACTATCTGCTGACAAGCCCGATCGAGGCCGACCGCGATGGAAACCTCGTGCTAGGCGACGCGCCCGGCCTCGGATTCGAGATCGATGAAGCCGTCGCCAGGCGCACCCAGGTCGAGGGGGTGGTGAAGTCGAACAACTAGAAGACGGGAACGATGACCGGCCGCCGGCGTTTTGAGCGTCGGCAGCTTCAGGGGTGGACCATGCTCCTCGTCCTCAAGGTCCTGACGATCATCGCCGTAGCGATCGCGATGGCGCTGTCGCTGGCGCATGCGCTCGAGTGGCCGGGCAAGAAGCGGCTCGAGAAGGACCAGTACCTGTCGGTCCAGCCAATCTACTATCCAGGCTTCACCATCGGCGGCATCGCCGAGCCGCTTGGGCTGCTGCTGCTGTTGGTCCTTGCTTTTCTGACGCCGCACGGCAGCGTCGAATTCTGGCTGACGGCGGGATCGTTCGCCGCGCTGCTGATCGCGCACGGGACGTACTGGCTGCTGACCCATCCGATCAACAATTTCTGGCTCAAGGACTTCAAGCTGCACGGACCAGGCGCTGGGTTCTTTTCGTTCGCGTCCGGCCGCCTGGACCAGGCGCGCGAACTCGACTGGACGCGGCTTCGCGACTGGTGGGAGTTCTCGCATGCGATCCGCGCCGGCTTCGCGCTGATCGGCTTCACGCTGCTTGCGGCCGCGGTCGCGCTCTAGCTATTCCCGCCTCCGGCGACGCCTACCCTCGCCGGTAGCCGGCGTCTCCTTCCGCTCCGGCAGCTTCACCGCCGCTTCCAGATTGGGGAACGGCTCGACCCGGTTCGGGAATCCGATCGCGTTGACGAAGTGCTCCTGGAAGCGGGGCTCGACCGCGGTCTCGATCTTCTCGATCCGGCGCACCAGCCCTTCGATCTCGCGGCGGTGGCCGCGATTGAGCAGCGCCATGCGCGCACCGGTGCCGGCCGCGTTGCCGACCGCCGAGACCTTATCGAGCCGGCAGTCGGGGATCAGGCCGATGACCATCGCATGCTTCGGATCGATGTGGCTGCCGAAGGCTCCGGCGAGCTTGACCCGGTCGACCTTGTCGACGCCGAGATGATCCATCAGCAACTTGGCGCCGGCATAGAGCGCCGCCTTGGCCAGCTGGATCGCGCGCACGTCGTTCTGCGTCACCTTGATCTCGACCGGCTCGGTGTGCAGCACGTAGGCGAATGTGCGGCCGTCCGGCACGATGCGCGGCGTGCGCGCGGCGAGCGTGCCGTCGATCATGCCGTCATGGGTGATCACGCCGGCGAGAAACAGCTCCGCCACCGCCTCGATGATGCCCGAGCCGCAGATGCCGGTCACGCCGACGCGATCGGCGCCGATGTCGAAGCCTTCCTCGTCGGACCACTGGTTGACGTCGATCACCTTTATCC
>CAZDGR010000446.1:0-3278 GCA_964504845.1 uncultured Rhizobium sp.
TTATGAGCGCCATCACATCATCCCCCAGCACCAAACGCGCCCCGAGTATCAAACGCAGGATTTCAGGGAGAACTTCGTTCATCATACGGACAACATCGTTGTCATCCCGGTGGTGCTGCATTGGTTGATTACCAACATAGACATGCGTTACCGGCGCCCCGAAAATGGGCCCTTAGTGCGTGACGTCGTCGCGCGGGCCGACTGGCGAGATCAGCGATGGACAGGGCTTCATCTCTTGAAGTACCGCAAGGTGTTGATTGATGACAAACCCATCTGACGTTCTTCATTCGCTCGAACTCGACGAACTCGTGCAGACGTACAAGAAACTCGTCGAGAAGTTGGCCAAGCTTCGCTACAGCACAAAGCCCTTACCGCGAGGTCTCGACTCCCGTCCCTATCTCGACGAGATAAAGCGACGGGGAGAAGGAAGCAATCCACGGGTGCTACAGCTGCTTGATCACCCGGACCTCGTCGTTTCTGCCGACATCGCCATGGCCTTCATGGAGGCCGAGATCGAGCAGAAGCTCGCCAGAGCGGTCCTTTGGGAAGTCGCTCGCATCCACGGAACGGCCGGGATCAACGCCTCTATGTATCTCGCGATGACGGATCGCGAGTGGCAGATCAAGAACAAGGTCCCGAGCGCCGGCTTGGATGATCCGACGCCCGAAGATGGCCCACGCATTGGGGGTCAGGCCAAGTGGAGTTTGGACAGCCAGCGGCTTGGAAAGAGACCACAGGACAAGAATTAGCGCCGCGCCGCGTTGAACTTCTCCAGCGCCGCCGCTCCCGGCACCAAATCGGCCTCGCCTAACCGGTTCAGCGGCGTCTCGATCGTCTGCAGGTGGCCGTGCAGGTCCTTCGGGCTGGGATCGAGGTAGAGGAGGCCGGTCGCGATCTCGCCCTCCGCGTTCTTCTTCTGGAGATAGGTCATCGCGGCGATCCGGTCGTGCACGTCGTAGTCGGCCGCCAGCTTGTAGAGGTTGAGCACCGAGCCGTCGTGCTGGGTCACCTGTTCGAGCGTGCCTTCGGGATAGTCGGCGGTGATCTCCGAGCGCGTCGGCATGTAGTCGAGGGCGTTCACCGCCTCGTTGTGCTCGCGCACATAATCGAAGCTCTTGGTCGATCCGGCGTGGTTGTTGAAGGCGACGCAAGGCGAGATGCAGTCGATGAAGGCCGCGCCCCGGTGGCGGAGCGCGCCCTTGATCAGCGGCACCAGCTGGGTCTTGTCGCCGGAGAAGGACCGCGCGACGTAGGTCGCGCCGAGCTGGAGCGCCAAGGCCACCATGTCGATCGGTGAGTCGTTGTTGTCGGCCCCCCACTTGCTCTTGGAGCCGGCGTCGGCGGTCGCCGAGAACTGGCCCTTGGTGAGGCCATAAACGCCGTTGTTCTCGACGATGTAGACCATGTCGACGCCGCGCCGGATGGCATGGGCGAATTGCCCCAAGCCGATCGAGGCGGAGTCGCCGTCGCCGGAGACGCCGAGGTAAGTGAGCTCGCGGTTGGCGAGGTTGGCGCCGGTCAGGACCGACGGCATGCGGCCATGCACCGAGTTGAAGCCATGGCTTTGCCCGAGGAAATACGTCGGCGTCTTCGACGAGCAGCCGATCCCCGAGAGCTTGGCGAGGCGATGCGGCTCGAGGTCGAGCTCGAAGCAGGCCTGGACGATGGCGGCCGAGATCGAGTCGTGCCCGCAGCCGGCGCAGAGGGTCGAGACCGTGCCCTCGTAGTCGCGGCGGGTGAACCCGAGCTTGTTCTTCGGCAGGCCGGGGTGGCGGAACTTCGGCTTCGGCAGATAGCTCATGACACGGCCTTCCGGAAGGGAACCACGGCCGCCTCTTCGGCGATCGTCTCGGCGATGAACTTGGCGGTGATCGGCGTGCCGTCGTAGTGCAGCACCGGAACCAGCTTGGCCGGGTCGATGCCGCATTCGCTCATCAGCAGCGTGCGCATCTGTCCGTCGCGGTTCTGCTCGACGACGAAGACCCGGTCGTGCGCGGCGCAGAACGCGGTCACGTCCTGATTGAACGGGAAGGCCCGGAGCCTGAGCGTGTTCAGGTGGACCCCCTGGCCCGAAAGCTTGGCCATAGCCTCGTCCATCGCGGGCGAGGTCGAGCCGTAGTAGATGACGCCCAGCTTCGTCGGCTGGCCCGCGTCCTTGCGGATCGGCTGCGGCACCAGCGACTTAGCGGTGTCGAACTTCCGGAGCAGGCGCGTCATGTTCTCGACGTAGGCCGGCCCTTCCTCGGTGTAGCGGGCGTACTGGTCCTTGCTGGTGCCGCGCGTGAAGAAGGCGCCCTTGTTCGGATGCGTGCCGGGATATGTCCGATAGGCGATGCCGTCGCCGTCGACGTCGAGATAGCGCCCGAAGGGCTTGCCGGAGTCGAGGTCCTCCGCCGTCATCACCTTGCCGCGGTCGAGCCGGCGCGTATCGTCCCACTTGAACGGCGCGCACAGCCGCTCGTTCATGCCGATGTCGAGGTCGAGCATGACGAAGATCGGCGTCTGCAGCCGGTCGGCGAGGTCGAAGGCCTGGGCGCCGAAGTCGAAGCACTCCTTCGGGTCCTCGGGCAGCAGCAGCACGTGCTTGGTGTCGCCGTGGCTGGCATAGGCGGCCGAGAGGACGTCGCATTGCTGGGTGCGGGTCGGCATTCCGGTCGAGGGACCGGCCCGCTGCACGTCGAAGATCACCGCCGGAATCTCGGCGAAGTAGGCGAGCCCGATGAACTCCTGCATCAGCGAGACGCCGGGGCCCGAGGTCGAGGTGAAGGCGCGCGCGCCGTTCCAGCTGGCGCCGATCACCATGCCGATCGAGGCGAGCTCGTCCTCGGCCTGGACGATCGCGTATTTCCGCTTCGAGGTCGTGGGATCGACGCGGAAGCGCTTACAGTGGCTGGTGAAGGCCTCGGCCAGCGAGGAGGACGGCGTGATCGGGTACCAGGCGCAGACCGTGGCACCGCCATAGACCGCGCCAAGCGCGGCGGCCGAGTTGCCCTCGACCATGATGCGGTCGCCGACCTTGTCGGACTTGCGAAGCCGGAGCCCGATCGGGCACGGCAGGTTCTTCAGCGCGTAGTCGCGGCCCATGTGCATCGCCGCGATGTTCGGCTTGATCAGCTTCTCCTTGCCCCAGAACTGCTCGCCGATCAGCTTCTCGACGACCTCGACGTCCATGTCGAGAAGGGCCGAGAGCGCGCCGACGTACATCACGTTCTTGAACAGCTGGCGCTGGCGCGGATCGGTGTAGGCGTTGTTGCACATCTCGGTCAGCGGCACGCCCA
>CAZDGR010000447.1:0-3277 GCA_964504845.1 uncultured Rhizobium sp.
GCGCCATTGCGGCTCCAGGCCGCGGATGACGTCGCCATGGCCGTAGGTCAGCACCGTCGGCAGGGCGTCGCCCTCGTGCTTCTCGGCGGTCAGGAACGGCCCGCCTGGCTCCACCGGATTCTCGTGGATCTTGGTCTTGTAGCCGAGCTTCGAGAGCTGCGGACCGATCTCGTCCTTGAGATAGCCGTAGAGATGCGAGCGGCTCTCCGGCACCTGGCTCTCGGTGTGGTAGGCGATGCGACGTGCCAGGTCCTTGAAGAAGGTGCCGTCGTCGAAATGACGACGGGCACGGGCGATGGCAGCGGTGCGGGACATATTCGTCTCCTATGACCGGGTCGTCGCAAGCGCGACGATGGATCGTGCGAAGCGGTCGATGCCGGTCTGCGCGCGCCAGGCTTCTCCGGCGCGCGCAGCGCCTGCGGCAAAGCGCGGGTAGTCGGCGACGACCTGGGCGATTGCGGAGGCGAATGCGTCCGCCTCGAGGCTGGCGGCAACGCGGCCGGCATCCGGAAACGGCGCCAGCTGGCTTGCCATCAGCAGGCGCGGGGGAACAACCACCGGCCGGCCGAGATACATGGCTTCCTCGAATACCGCCGAGGTCCCCGAGATGTAGACGGAATCCTGATAGGGCAGCAGCACGACGTCGGCGTCGGCGACCAGCTCGTAGTACGCCTGCTCCTTGAGAAATCCGCGGACCAGGCGCACGTCGTCGCGTGGGGCGGCGAAGGCCTCGAATGCGTCTGCGCGCCCGGTGTCGACCTGCCAGCCATTGACCTGGACGACGAACTCCACGTCGTTCCTGAGCTCGGACGTGCGACGGATGATGTCGCTCAGAAGATGGAAGCCCTTGCGGGCCGTGGCCTCGCCGCAGAAGAGCACACGGCATCGTTCGCCCGGCGGCCGTGGCCGGTCGCGCAGCGCCGGCCACCACGACGAGGCCGGATTGGGATAGGGAACGAGATCGACCGGCAGCGCCGAGAGGAAGCGATACTCCTCGGCCTGCGGGTCGGCGAGCGTCAGCAGCCTGATCCGGTCGGCGACGCGACGCAGCTGGATGAAGGCATGGCGATAGAGAACGGCATCCATTGCGGCTGAGCCGGCAACGAGGCCCGACGCGTGCGGCAAGACCAGTGCCACGCGCATCGACGGCGGCACCTGGCCCTGCGCCAGCCACATCGCCATTCCCCACAGCAGGCGGTTGGTCGAGGTATGGACGACGACGAGAGCGTCAGCCAGGTCCACGCGCCCGGCGAGCCCCACGAGGTCCTTGAGGACGACCTCGTTCAGGTGGAGATAATCCTCGAGATCGCGCGTCATCGGATCCTCCGAGACGCGACGATAGGGATGGAAATCGAAGTGCGGCTCGGCTCCGAGCTCGGCGACCAGTTCGGCCGCGGCCGCGCGATTGACCAGGAGGCGATACGGGACGCCAGCCTGGCGGAACTCTCCGACCAGCCCGCGATCGAGGTTGTAGTGATGCCCGATCGGGGCCTGTAGCCCCGGATCAAGAAGGACGATATTCATTCCGGGGTAACTTACCTGCCGTCGCGATGGGCGAGAAGCCAGCCGGCGACGGAGCTAAGGACAAAGGCCGCCGCCGGGGAGGGCGCCATGGACACACCCGTTCCACCGACAGCAACGGCGCGCCGGGACTTCGTCCGCCGGCTGGCGGCCGAGCACCGGCCGGGCGGGCCGCTGGCCGGCCCCTTCTATACCTCTGCGGAGGTGTTCCAGGAGGACTTGGCGCGGATCTGGAGGCGGTACTGGCTCTATGCCGGGCATACCTGCCAGATCCCACGCCCGGGCGACTGGTTCACTTACGCTGTCGGCAGCGATTCGGTGATCGTCGTCCGCGGCGAGAAGGGCGAGATACGCGCTTTCCACAATACCTGCCGGCATCGCGGCAGCCGCGTCTGCCCGACCGAGACCGGCAGCAGCCGGCGGCTGACCTGTCCCTACCACGCCTGGTCCTATGGCCTCGACGGACAGCTGATGATGGACCCGAAGGCGGAGTTCGGCCTCGACCGATCCCAGCTGTCGCTGCACCCGGTCGAGGTCCGCACGGTTGCCGGCATCGTCTTCGTGGCGCTGTCGGACGATCCCGTCGACTTCGAGGAGGCGTCCTCGACGATAGAGCGGAAGCTGAAGCCCCACGGCCTCGAGCGCGCGAAGCTCGCCCACAAGATCGACTACGTGGTGAAGGCGAACTGGAAGCTGGTCTTCGAGAATAACCGCGAATGCTATCACTGCCCGCCGAACCACAGGGAATACAACCTCGCGACATACGACGTGCGTCGCGACAACGCCGTCGCCGATCCGAAGCTGAGGGCGGAGATGGAGGCGATCGTCGCCGAGACGAACGCACGGTTTCGCTCTCTGGGCCTGGATGAGGGCGATGCCGAGTCGACCATGACCGATGCCCATTGGCGCTGCCGCCGCTCGCCGCTCATGAAGGGCTTCACGACCCAGAGCATTGATGGGAAGCCGGTATCGACGCTGATGGGCGATTTCAAGGAACGTGACGTCGGTACATTGCGGACGACGGTCTTTCCGAACTTCTGGCAGCATGCCAACGACGACTACGCCTGTGCCAGCCGGCTGACCGCGATCAGCCCGACGGAGACCCATGTGCGGGTGCTCTGGTTCGTCGACCGCGACGCGCAGGAGGGCAAGGACTACACGCTCGACCGGCTGCTGCCGATCTGGAAGCTCACCTCCGAGCAGGACTGGGACATCTGCCGGTGGAATCAGCAGGGAGTGTCGTCCTCCCGCTACGTTCCGGGCCGCTACTCGATGACCAAGGAGCAGAACGTCGCACACTTCGTCGACTGGTATCTGCGCGAGGTGGTGAAGTGATCGACGTGAAGCTTCCCTCGCACGCGCGCGTCATCGTCATCGGCGGCGGCGCGGTCGGGTGCTCGATCGCCTACCACCTGACCAAGGAAGGCGAGAGGGACGTCCTTCTCCTGGAAAAGAGCGGCTTGACCCATGGCGCCACCTGGCATGCCGCGGGCTTGGTCGGCCAGCTCCGCTCCAAGCGCAACCTGACGCGCCTGATGCAGGACTCGGTCGCGCTCTACGGCAAGATCGCGGCCGAGACCGGCCAGGAGACCGAATGGAAGCCGGCCGGCAGCCTGCGCCTCGCCTCGTCGGAGGCGCGCTGGAGCGAGCTCAAGCGCTCGGTCTCGACCGCCCGCAGCTTCGGCTTCGACATCCATACGGTGTCGCCGGCCGAGGCGCGGAAGATGTTCCCGCTGATCACGCTGGACGGCGTCGT
>CAZDGR010000448.1:0-3275 GCA_964504845.1 uncultured Rhizobium sp.
TGTTGGTCAGGATGATGTCGACCAGGTTCTTGCCGATGTCGTGCACGTCGCCCTTCACCGTGGCCAGCACGATGGTGCCCTTCTGCTGGCCCTCGACGCGCTCCATGCGCGGCTCCAGGTAGGCGACCGCCTTCTTCATCGTCTCGGCCGACTGCAGCACGAACGGGAGCTGCATCTTGCCGGCGCCGAACAGCTCGCCGACAACCTTCATGCCGTCCAGCAGGTGGACGTTGATGACATCGAGCGGGCTGTAGCTGGTCAACGCCAGCTCCAGGTCCTCTTCCAGGCCGATGCGGTCGCCGTCGATGATGCGCTGCTTCAAGCGCTCCTCGACCGTCGCCGGGCGCTCCTTCTTCACCTTGGCACCGGACGCGCGACCTTCGAACAGAGCGATGAAAGCCTGCAGGGGGTCGTAGCCTTCGCGCCGGCGATCGTAGATCAGGTCGAGCGCGGTCTCGACTTCCTTCGCCGCGATCTTGTGCAGCGGCAGGATCTTCGAGAAGTGAACGATGGCACCGGTCATGCCACGCTTGACCGCCTCGTCGAGGAACACCGAATTCAGCACCTGACGCGCCGCCGGGCTGAGCCCGAACGAGATGTTGGAGAGGCCGAGCACGATTTGCACGTCCGGCAGGTCCTTGGCGATGCGCTCGATCGCCTCCAGCGTCGAGAGCCCGAGCTTGCGATCGTCCTCGTTGCCGGTGCAGATCGTGAAGGTCAGCGGATCGATCATCAGATCCGGCGACTCGAGCCCGAAGCGGGTGCAGGCGAAGTCGTGCAGGCGCTTGGCTACACGCACCTTGCCGTCCGCGTCCTTCGCCATGCCGACCTCGTCGATGGTCAGCGCGATCACCGCGGTGCCGAAGCGCTTGGCGAGCTGCATGCGCTTCTCGGCCGGCTCCTCGCCGTCCTCGAAGTTGATCGAGTTCAGGATCGCCTTGCCACCGTAGAGCTTGAGCGCAGACTCGAGCACCGGGAGCTCGGTCGAGTCGATCACCAGCGGCGCGTTGGCGGATCCGCGGAAGCGCGTCACCACCTCGGTCATGTCGGCGATCTCGTCGCGGCCGACGAAGGCGGTGCAGACGTCGAGGGCGTGCGAACCCTCCCTCACCTGCTCCTTCGCCATCTCGACGCAGCCTTCCCAGTTCTGCGCTTCCTGCAGCTCGCGGAATTTTTTCGAGCCGTTGGCGTTGCAGCGCTCGCCGATGGCGAAGTAGGCGTTCTCCTGGCGGAGCGCCACCTGGCCGTAGAGCGAGGCGACCGCGGGAACCCAGAAGACCGAGCGGGCGCGCGGCCGCGGCCGCTTCGCGTCCAGCCTCCTGAGCATCGCGTCGACCGCGCGGGTATGTACAGGCGTGGTGCCGCAGCAGCCGCCGACGAAGGCGACGCCGTCTTCGGTGACGAAGCGCTCGTGCCAGGTCACGAGCTCCTGGGCGGTCAGCGGATAGTGGGTCTTGCCGTCGACCAGCTCGGGAAGGCCGGCGTTCGGCTGGACGGCGATCGGGCCCGTCCAGTTCTCGGCGAGCCAGCGGACATGCTCGGCCATCTCCTGCGGCCCGGTCGCGCAGTTGAGGCCCATCACCGGCACGTCGAGGGCGCGCACCACGGTGGCAGCGCCGGCGATGTCGGTGCCGACCAGAAGCGTCCCCGTCGTCTCGACGGTGACCGTCGCCACGATCGGCAGATCCAATCCAGCCTCGACCCGCGCCCGCTTGGCGCCGTTGACGGCGGCTTTCAGCTGCAGCGGGTCCTGGCAGGTCTCGACGATGAAGGCGTCGATGCCGCCGGCGACGAGACCCTTCGCCTGAAGCATCAGCGCGTCCTCGAGCGTCTGGTAGTCGATATGGCCGAGGCTCGGGAGCTTGGTGCCCGGGCCGATCGAGCCCAGCACGAAGCGTTCGTCGGCGTAGCCCGCCACCGCCTCGCGCGCCAGCTCGGCCGCGCGCTTGTTGTAGTCGAAGGCCTTGTCCTGAAGACCGAACTCGCCGAGCGTGATCGGCGAACCGCCGAAGGTATTGGTCTCGACGCAGTCGGCGCCGGCTTCCAGGAAGCCCCTGTGGAAATCCCGAACCACCTCGGGCCTCGACTCGTTCAGCACCTCCGAGCAGTTCTCGGCGCCGAGGAAGTCGCGATCGACGTCGAGGTCCAGCGCCTGCAGGTGCGTGCCGAGGCCGCCGTCGCAGAGCAGCACGCGTTCGTCGAGGGCCCTGAGGAAGCGGCTCATGGCGATGGTCCTTAGGCGGCCCGGCCCGCCGGCTGCGGGCGGACGCCGAGCAGATGGCAGATCGCGTAGGTCAGCTCGGCGCGGTTCAGCGTATAGAAGTGAAACTCGTTGACCCCGTTGAACTCTAGCTTCTGGCAGAGTTCCGCAGCGGTGGCGAGCGCCACCAGGCGACGGGTCTCGGGATCGTCGTCGAGGCCTTCGAAGCGCTCGGCGAGGCGCTGGGGCACCGAGACCTTGTTCGTGGCGGCGAACTTCACGACCTGGGCGAAGTTGGTCACCGGCAGGATGCCCGGCACGATCGGCACCTTGATCCCGGCGCGGCGCACCCGCTCGACGAAGCGAAGATAGGTCTCGGCCTCGAAGAAGAAGTTGGTGATCGCGCGGGTGGCGCCGGCGTCGATCTTGCGCTTCAGCGCGTCGAGGTCGGCATCGGCCGACGTCGCCTCCGGATGCACCTCCGGATACGCCGCGACGCTCAAGTCGAAGTCGGCGACCTTGGCCAGGCCTTCGACCAGCTCGTTGGCGTAGCGATAGCCTTCGGGATGGATGCCGACGCCCTCCGGCGGGACGTCGCCGCGGAGCGCCACCAGGTACTTGACGCCCATCTGGGCGTAACTGCGCGCGACCTCATCGACTTCCGCGCGGCTGGCGCCGACGCAGGTGAGGTGCGCCGCCGGCGTCAGCGACGTTTCCTTGAGGATGCGGGCGACCGTCGCATGCGTGCGGGCTCGGGTCGATCCGCCGGCGCCATACGTCACCGACACGAAGCGCGGATTGAGCGGCGCCAGGCGCTGGATCGCCTGCCACAGCGTCTGCTCCATCGCCTCGGTCTTGGGCGGGAAGAATTCGAAGGAGACAAGCGGGTTCATGACTGGCCTCCCGAAGCGGTGCGGGCCGGATCGTTGGCGGGCGAGGAGCGCGGCCGGCGCTGGCTCTCGGCCGGGCGTCGGCCGATCCAGAGGCCGACGGTCAGCGGACGGCCCGGAAGATGGACCGGCGGCTCGGGCGCGAGCCCGGCGGCCTTGAGCCAGCCCTGGATCTCGGCATCGGA
>CAZDGR010000449.1:0-3273 GCA_964504845.1 uncultured Rhizobium sp.
AGAGCAGGAAGCGCGAGAGGTCCGGCGCCGCCTTCTTCGGCATCAGCGCGAGATAGCGGGCTGCCGAAGGCGATACCACCTGCGCCTCTGCCGCGCGGCCGCCATGGGCGATCCGCCAGGCGATGCCGTGACGCGCGATGCGGGCGGCACAAGGCTCGCCGTTGGCCGTACCGTCGAACAGCATGGTTCCCGGCGCGAACTCACCACGAAGCGCGACCACATGGCCCGAGACGGTTACGTCGTAGCCGTGCTCGGCCGGCTGCACGGCGATGGGCAGATCGACCGGATCGCCGCCTTCGACCGAGAGCCGTACCACCCAGTCGATGGCGACGGTCAGCCGGCGGCCGGGCAGCTGGCCGTCGATCATCGCATCGCGCTCGGCAAGGCGCCTCTGGAAGGCGCCGGCAAGTGCAGCCAGCAGATGGCGGTCGGCGTCGGAGGTGGCCGCACCCTTGAAGCCCTTCGGATACTCCTCGGCGATCAGGTTGGTGGTGATCCGGCCCTCGCGGAAGCGCGGCATGTCGAGCAGCGCGGTCAGGAAGTCGAGGTTGTGGCCGACGCCTTCGATCTCGGTGCGGTCGAGCGCGGCGATCGCCTTGTCGATCGCCTCCGCGCGCGTGTGCCCGTAGGTCACCAGCTTGGCGATCATCGGGTCGTAGTGCATCGAGATCTCGGCGCCCTCGTAGACGCCGGTATCGACGCGGATGTTCTCGCCCGAGGCCGGCCGGTAGCGGCTGAGCCGGCCGATCGCCGGAAGGAAACCGCGGCGCGGATCCTCGGCATAGAGCCGCGCCTCCATCGCCCAGCCGTCGAGCTTCACGTCCTTCTGGGCGAAGGCGAGCTTCTCGCCTGCCGCGACCCGGATCATCTGCTCGACCAGGTCGAGGCCGGTCACCAGCTCGGTCACCGGATGCTCGACCTGGAGGCGCGTGTTCATCTCGAGGAAATAGAAGTTCCGGTCCTTGTCGACGATGAACTCGACCGTGCCGGCCGACTGGTACTTGACCGCCTTGGCCAGCGCCACCGCCTGCTCGCCCATCGCCTTCCGGGTCTTGTGGTCGAGGAACGGGCTCGGCGCCTCTTCCAGCACCTTCTGGTGCCGGCGCTGCACCGAGCATTCGCGCTCGCCGAGATAGACGACGTTGCCGTGGCTGTCGCCCAGCACCTGGATCTCGATGTGCCGCGGTTCCTCGACATAGCGCTCGATGAAGACGCGGTCGTCGCCGAAGGACGACTTCGCCTCGTTGGTCGCCGACTGGAAGCCCTCGCGCACCTCGGCATCTGTGCGTGCGATCCGCATGCCCTTGCCGCCACCGCCGGCCGACGCCTTGATCATCACCGGGAAGCCGACCTTCCTCGCGATCGTCACCGCCTCGTCGGCGCTGGGGATCGCCTCCAGGTGCCCGGGCACGGTCGAGACGCCGGCGCCCTGCGCCAGCTTCTTGGATTCGATCTTGTCGCCCATGGCGCGGATTGCGTGCGGCTCCGGCCCGATGAAGACGATGCCGGCCGCCTTCAGCGCCTCGGCGAAGGGAGCGCGTTCGGAAAGGAAGCCGTAGCCCGGATGCACCGCCTCCGCCCCGGTCTGCTTACAGGTCTCGACGATGGTCTCGATCTTCAGGTAGCTCTGCGCCGATGGCGGCGGGCCGATGCGCACCGCCTCGTCGGCCTCCTGCACGTGCAGCGCGTCGGCATCGGCGTCGGAATAGACGGCGACCGTCTTGATGCCGAGCTTCTTCGCCGTCCGGATCACCCGGCACGCGATCTCGCCGCGATTGGCGATCAGGATCTTGTTGAACGAAGGCTTCAAGCGTTCTCTCCCTCTGCCTCAGTCGTCCTCATCCTGAGCCTGTCGAAGGGTGAGGACGCCGCGAGGTGCTTCAGCTTTGACCATTCGCCACGCATCAATGCTTCCTTCTTTGCGCGGCTCCAACCTTTGATCTGACGTTCGGCAGAAATAGCGTCGTCAATCCGCTCGAACGATTGCTGGAATACGAGTTCGCCCGGACGCCTCGACTTGGTCCAACCGCCGTAGCTTCCTGCATTATGCTTGGCGACACGGCTTTCGAGGGCCTTTCGTGTTGATCCGACATAGTAGCTCTTGTCGGCACAGCGGAGGATGTAAACAAAGGCTGCCATGGATGGAGAGTCTGCGCCCTCACCCTTCGACAAGCTCAGGATGAGGGCTAATGAGAGATCGAGCCGTATTGATCACCGTCCGCCCCCGAACAATCCCATCGCATAGGCGCAGTGAACAGCCAGCGGCGCGCCCCAGCCGACGAGGAACAGCACGAACCACGGCTGTTCCGGCTGGACGATCACGTGGATCGCGACCAGCACGACCATCGCCGCAGCATAAGCCAGCATATGCAGCTTGAAGCCGGCAAGGCGGCGGCGCGCTAGAGCGGAATGTTCCGGTGCTTCCGCCACGGATCCTCGATCTTCTTGTCCCGGAGCATGGAAAGCGAGCGGCAGATCCGGCGCCGGGTCGAATGCGGCATGATCACGTCGTCGATGAAGCCGCGATGGCCGGCGACGAAGGGGTTCGCGAACTTCTCGCGGTACTCCTCGGTGCGCGCCTCGATCTTCGCCGGATCGCCGATGTCGCCGCGGAAGATGATCTCGACCGCGCCTTTCGGCCCCATCACCGCGATCTCGGCGGTCGGCCAGGCGTAGTTCACGTCGCCGCGGAGATGCTTGGACGACATGACGTCGTAGGCGCCGCCATAGGCCTTGCGGGTGATCACGGTCACCTTCGGCACCGTCGCCTCGGCATAGGCGAACAGCAGCTTGGCGCCGTGCTTGATGATGCCGCCGTACTCCTGCGCGGTGCCGGGAAGGAATCCCGGCACGTCGACGAAGGTCACGATGGGCACGTTGAACGCGTCGCAGAATCGGACGAAGCGCGCGCCCTTGCGCGCGGAGTCGATGTCGAGGCATCCCGCCAGCACCATCGGCTGGTTGGCGACGATGCCGACCGTCTGGCCTGCCATGCGGCCGAAGCCGATCACGATGTTGCCGGCGTATCCGGGCTGCAGCTCGAAGAAGTCGCCCTCGTCGACGACCTTCAGGATCAGCTCCTTGATGTCGTAGGGCTTGTTCGGATTGCCCGGCACCAGCGTGTCGAGCGAGTCCTCGACGCGGTCCGCCGGATCGGAGGTCGGCTTCACCGGCGGCTTGGCGCGGTTCGACGACGGCAGGAAGTCGAGGAAGCGGCGCAGCTGAAGCAGCGCCTCGACGTCGTTCTCGAAGGCGAGATCGGAGACGCCGGAC
>CAZDGR010000450.1:0-3265 GCA_964504845.1 uncultured Rhizobium sp.
ATCAGCCCGCAGACCGCGAGCCCGATGCCCCAGCCCATGATCATCAGGCAGGTGAAGAAAGCGATCAGCGGCAATCCCAGATCGAAGATCGAGAAGTGATAGAGCGGGATCGCTAGCAGCACCGCCGGCCCGACGCCGATCGCGGTCCGGATCACGCTCATCGCCATCAGACCCAGCGCGAACTCGGTCGCCTTCAGCGGCGTCACGAACAGGTTGGCGAGATTCCGCGACCAGTGCTCTTCCAGGAACGAGACGGTGATGCCGAGCTGGGCGCGGAAGACGATGTCCCAGAGCAGGACTGCCGCCAGCAGCACGCCGGTCGCCTGCGCGACCCAGCTCGAATGGCTGATGAAGAACTGGGTGGTGAATCCCCAGATGATCATCTGCATCGCCGGCCAGTAGGCGAGCTCGATGATCCGGGCCCACGATCCCTTCAGCAGGTAGTAGTGGCGGAGCACGATCGCGTTGATGCGGCCGAACGAGAGGCCGACCGGCGACTTCTGGCGGACGGCGGTGGTCATTCAGCGGCGAGCCCCTGCTGGCGGGCGATGTCGAGGAACACCTGCTCCAGCGTGTCGCGGCCGTAGCGCCCGATCAGCTCGGCCGGCGAGCCGCGGTCGACGATCTGGCCCTTCCGCATCATCAGCACGTGGGTGCAGAGCCGCTCGACCTCGCTCATGTTGTGGGAGGCCAGCAGGATCGTCGCCTTGACCCGCTTCTGGTAGCTCTCGAGGTATGAGCGCACCCAGTCGCCGGTGTCCGGATCGAGCGAGGCCGTGGGCTCGTCCAGCAGCAGAAGCTCCGGCTCGTTGACCAGAGCCTTGGCCAGCGCCACGCGGGTGCGCTGGCCGGCCGAGAGGCTGCCGACCGGACGGTCGGCGAAGTCCTCGAGGTCCAGGTCGCCGATCAGCGTGTCGATGCGGGCACCCAGGTCCCTGATGCCGTAGAGATGGCCATAGATCCGGAGGTTCTGGCGCGGCGACAGGCGATGCGGCACGTCGACGTAGGGCGAGGAGAAGTTCATCCGCGGCAGCACATGCGCGCGCTCGTGGCGCATGTCGTGGCCCAGCACCCGAACGCGGCCTTCGGTCGGCTCCAGGAGCCCCAGCAGCATCGCCAGCGTCGTCGTCTTGCCGGCGCCGTTGCCGCCGAGCAGCGCCACCGTGGTGCCGGTCTCGACCGAAAAAGAGATTCCGTCCACCGCCGTCACCTTCGCGAATCGCTTGGTGAGGCCGTCGACCTCGATTGCCGTGTGCGCCATCATGGGGAATATAGGAAGGGATCGATGACAAGGCCAACAGAGTGACGGCAGGGCCAACAGAGTGACGACAGCCCGGGCGGAACCGGTGAGCCCGACCCGCGCGCTCCCCCGGACGGTACCTTCGGGCCCGGTCCGCTTCCGGACGCTGATGCTGATCCGCTGGATCGGCGTGATCGGCCAGGCGGTCGCGCTGTTCGTCGTCCATGTGGGATTCGGTCTCGAACTGCCGATGGTGCTGGCGCTCGGGATCGTCGCCGTCTCGGCGCTGCTCAACCTGGTCCTGCAGCTCAGCCCGCCGACCGGCGGGCGCATCGACCATCGCCAGGCGACTCTGTTCCTCACCTACGACCTCCTGCAGCTGGCGGCGCTCCTGTTCCTGACCGGCGGGCTCTACAACCCGTTCGCGGTCCTGATCCTGGCGCCGGTGACGATCTCGGCGACGGTGCTCTCGCGCACCACGACGATCGCGCTGTCGGCGCTGGCGATCTTCCTGGCCTCGGTGATGGCCTTCTGGCACCTGCCGTTGCCCTCGCCGTTCGTGTGGATGGAGCCGTCGCGGATGGTCGCGCTCGGCCTCTGGATGGCTCTCGTCTGCGCCATCGTCTTCGTGGCGAGCTACACCTTCGCCGTCGCCGAGGAGGCCAGGCGCATGTCGGACGCGCTGTCGGCGACCCAAATGGCGCTCGCCCGCGAGCAGCGGGTCTCGGCGCTGGGCGGCCTGGCGGCGGCGGCGGCGCACGAGCTGGGATCGCCACTCTCCACCATCGCGGTCGCCGCCAAGGAACTCGCGCGCGACGTGCCGCCGGACTCACCCTACGCCGACGACGTGCGACTGCTGGTGAGCCAGAGCCAGCGCTGCAGCGAGATCCTGGCCCAGCTCTCGCACCTGCCCGAGGAGGTCGATCCGGCGACGCCGTTCGAGCGCCTGCCGCTCTCGGCACTGGTCGAGCTTGCGGCCCTTCCCTACGAGAAGGACGAGGTCGAGGTCGACTTCGAGCAGAAGGGCGAGGACGGCACGCCGGAGCCGGTGGTGCCGCGGACGCCGGAGCTCCTCCACGGCCTCGGCACCCTGATCCAGAACGCCGTGCAGTTCGCCAAGAGCCGGGTAGTGGTCGAGAGCGGCTGGAATGAGGGCGAGGCTCGGATCGCGATCCTCGACGACGGACCGGGTTTCTCGCCGGTGGTGATGGCCGAGCTCGGCGAGCCCTACGTCTCCAGCCGCTCCGGCGGCGGCGGCCACATGGGCCTCGGCGTCTTCATCGCGCTCTCGCTCCTCGACCGCGGCGGGGCGGCGGTCGCCTTCGACAACCGGCCGGAGGGCGGCGCCAGGGTTGTGGTCCGCTGGGATCGCGCCATACTGGAAGCGCCCCGCAGCACCTTGAGTGAGCGCTAATGTCCGCAGCCGCGTCCGAGCAGACGCTCCTGATAGTCGATGACGACGAGCCGCTCCGCACCCGTCTCGCCAGGGCGCTCGAGAAGCGGGGATTCGTCGTCGCCACCGCCGACTCGGTCGCCGCCGGCAAGTCGCACGCGGCCGGGTCGCCGCCGGCCTTCGCCGTGGTCGACTTGAGGCTCGGCGACGGCAGCGGCCTCGACGTGGTGCAGGCGCTCAGGGCCGCCAGGCCCGACGTGCGCGTCGTCGTGCTGACCGGCTACGGCAACATCGCGACCGCGGTCGCGGCCGTTAAGGCCGGCGCGGTCGACTACCTGCCGAAGCCGGCGGATGCGGACGCGATCGAGGCGGCGCTGATGGCCCGCGGCGCCCAGACCATGGCGCCGCCGCCCGAGAACCCGATGTCGGCCGACCGGGTGAGATGGGAACATATCCAGCGCGTCTTCGAGCAATGCGACCGCAACGTCTCGGAGACCGCCCGGCGCCTGCGCATGCACCGACGCACGCTGCAGCGCATCCTCGCCAAGCACGCACCGAGAGATTGAGAACCGGGAGCCGCCGGCGTCAGCCGACGCGGCGCTCCGACTGCAGCATCTTGTCGATGATGCGGC
>CAZDGR010000451.1:0-3254 GCA_964504845.1 uncultured Rhizobium sp.
GTCGGCTCGTCGGCGATCAGCAGCTTCGGCGAGCAGGCGAGCGCGATCGCGATCATCACGCGCTGTCGCATGCCACCCGAGAGCTGATGCGGATAGTCGTCGACCCGGCGCTCGGCCGAGGGAATGCCGACCCGCTGCATCAGCTCGATCGCGCGCTTCCGCGCCTCGTCGGCGGAGACGCCAAGATGCTCGACCAGCACCTCCATGATCTGGAACCCGACCGTGTAGACCGGGTTCAGCGAGGTCATCGGCTCCTGGAAGATCATCGCGGCGTGGCGGCCGCGGATCTTCAGCATCTCGGCCTCGGGCAGCTGCGTCAGCTCGCGGCCGACCAGCGCGATGCGGCCCTGATCGATCGCCCCCTGCTCGCCCAGCAGCCTCAGGACCGACAACGCCGTCACCGACTTGCCGGAGCCCGACTCGCCGACGACGCCCAGCACCTCGCCGGCGCCGATGTGCAGCGTCACGCCGTCCAGAACCTTAAGGCGCTTCCTCTCCGGCGTCTGGAAGGAGACCGAGAGGTCGGCGATGTCGAGGACCGGGGCGGCCGTGGTCATCGGTCCTTGATCCTCGGATCGAGGATATCGCGGAGCCCGTCGCCGAACAGGTTGAAGCCGATGATCGTGAGACCTAGAGCGGTCGAGGCCGAGAGCGCGAGGTAGGGCTCGGTCCGGAGCGAGACGATGCCGTCGCGGATCATGCCGCCCCAGGACGGCCGCGGCTCCTGCACGCCGATGCCGAGGAAGCTCAAGGTGGCTTCCGCCATGATGATGAAGCCGACGCCGATCGAGGCGCGGACGATCAGCGGGGCGACGATGTTCGGCAGGAAATGGCGGATCAGGATGGTGAACGGCGGCGTGCCTGAGGCGATCGCGGCATCGACGTAGAGCTCGGTGCGGAGCTGGAGCACGAGCGAACGCGTCAGCCGCGCGATGCCCGGCCACCAGACCACCGACAGCGAGATGATCACGGTCGTGATCCCCGGCCCCAGCGCCGAGGCCAGCAGGATCGCGAAGATGATGTCCGGGAACGCGAAGATGATGTCGACGACCCGCATGATCGCCGAGTCGAGCTTTCCGCCGAAGTAGCCCGCGATCATGCCGAGCAGGATGCCGACGGTCAGCGTGATCGCGAGCACCGCGACCGCGACGGTCAGCGACACCTGCGCGCCGACGATCAATCGGGAGAGGATGTCGCGCCCGAGCGCGTCGGTGCCGAGCAGATGCTCGGGCGACGGATGCGCCCAGGTGAAAAGGATGTCGGTCTCGTCGTAGTCATAGGGCGAGATCAGGCGGGCGAAGATCGCGACCAGCACGACGAAGGTGACGATGATCGTGCCGGCGATCGCGTTCCGGTTCCGCCGGAACTTGGGCCAGAAGTCAGACTTGGTCCGCGCGGCGGTCGGCTCGAGGGCGGTCGCGCTCATCGGGAACCCAGCCGGATGCGCGGGTCGATCACGCCATAGAGCAGATCGACCGCCAGGTTGATCAGCGTGTAGAACCCCGTGAACAGCAGCACGATCGCCATCGTGACGGGAT
The DNA here is from genome assembly GCA_964504845.1 of uncultured Rhizobium sp. Classification (GTDB taxonomy): domain Bacteria; phylum Pseudomonadota; class Alphaproteobacteria; order SHVZ01; family SHVZ01; genus SHVZ01. Next base: position 1,539 of record CAZDGR010000451.1, read on the forward strand.
AGTCGCGGGCGAAGATAGACTGGATCGCAAGACGGCCGAGGCCCGGGATGTTGAACACGGTCTCGATCACGAAGGTGCCGGAAAGCAGCCCGCCGAAGATGATGCCGATGGTGGTGAGCAGCGGCACCAGGGTGTTGCGGAGCGCGTGGCGATAGATCACCAGCCGCTCGCGGAGCCCCTTGGCGCGCGCCGTCCTGATGTAGTCCTGCTGCAGGACCTCCAGCATGTAGGTGCGCGAGAGGCGCGCGATGTAGGCGGCCGGCGCGATCGCGAGGATGCCGACCGGCAGCACGGCCTGGGCAAAGCTGCCCCATCCGGCGACCGGCAGCACCTGCAGCTTGATCGAGAACAGATAGACGAGATACGCCGCCATCGCGAAGTTCGGGATCGATATCCCGGCGGTCAGCGCCAGGATCACGCCGGTATCGGCCAGCGTGTTGCGGCGGAGGGCGGCGAAGACGCCGACCACCAGGCCGAGCGGGACCGCGACCGCGGTGCCGGCCAGCGCCAGCACCGGGCTGATCTTGAGCCCGTCCCAGATCACCTCGGTCACCTTGACGCCGACGAAGCGGTAGCTGAGCCCGAAGTCGCCGACCGCGAGCCCGGTCACGTACGTAGAGAATTGCTTCCACAGGGTCTGGTCGAGGCCGTATTCGGCGCGGAGCTTCTCGGCCAGCACCTTGTTGGCCGACTGGTCGCCGAGCATGGTCGCGACCGGATCGCCCGGCGTCAGGTGATTGGTCGCGAAGGTCAGCAGGACCACGGCCATCAGGACCGGGACCAGGCCGAGCAGGCGTCTGAGGGCGTAGGAAAGCACGGGGCCTAACTCCCTCCCCCGCTAAGCGCGGGGGAGGGTTTTCGAAGGAAGGCGGGAGGCGCGGATCAGTTGATCGTGATCTTGTGGAAGTCCGAGTAGCCGAATGGCGTCATCGTCACGTTCTTCACGTTCGGCTTGCGAAGGGCGATGTTCGAGAGGATCGGCAGCGGCGCCGTGCCCCAGTCGGCCATCAGGATCTTCTCCGCCTCGTTGTAGAGCTTGTAGCGCTCCTCGGCGTTGGCGACCGTGCGCGCCTTGTCGATCACCTTGTCGAACTCGGCGTTCGACCAGCGCGAGCGGTTATAGGGGCTCTTCGAGTGCCAGACCTGAGACAGGTAGTACATCGCGTCCGGGTATCCCGCGGTCCATCCCCAGGGGAAGAACGCCACTTCGCCTGCATTCATCTGGCGGATGTGGGTGGCTCGCTCCGCGATCTTCACCGAGACGTCCCATCCCAGCACGCGCTTGAACTGGTTGGCGTAGTAGGCGAGCTCGTCCTTCGAGGGCTCGGTCGAGACGATCTCGATCGGCGGGAGGCCCTTGCCGCCCGGATAGCCGGCCTCGGCCAGCAGCTTCTTCGCCCGCTCGGGATCGTACTTCAGCTCCGGCAGGCCCGGATTGTAGCCGGCGACGCCCGGCGTCACCTGGCCGTTCAGCGGCAGCGCCGTTCCGCCCCAAAGACCCTTCATCATCGCCGGACGGTCGAGCGCCAGCGACACCGCCTCGCGCACCCGCTTGTCCTTGAAGGGCGCGTAGAGGTTCTGGTTCATGCCGAGGTAGTTGATCTGCGCGCGGGCCGCCTGGGTGATCTGATCCTTGTACTTCGCGTCGCTGATGATGCGACGCGCCAGGTTGTCCGGCAGCAGCGCGAAATGCAGCTCGTTCGCCTCGTACATCGA
>CAZDGR010000452.1:0-3191 GCA_964504845.1 uncultured Rhizobium sp.
TGGTTCGCCACATCTCCGACCGGGTCGCGGTGATGTATCTCGGCCGGATCGTGGAAGAGAGCGAGAAGACCGTGCTCTACGAGCAGCCGACGCATCCCTACACGCAGTCGCTGCTCTCGGCGGTCCCGATCCCAGATCCCGACACCCGCGGCGCTCGCGGCCGGATCGTACTCGAAGGCGACATCCCTAACCCGGCGAAGCCGCCGTCCGGCTGCTACTTCCATCCGCGCTGCTTCAAGGCGACGGATCGCTGCGCGGTCGAGGAGCCGGTCTTCGCGCCCTATCCCGGTCTGCCGACGCGCTCGGCCTGCCACTATGCCGGCCCGCTCGAAGCCACGGCCAAGGGAGCCGCGCGATGAAGGACGGGACCCGCCGCGCACTCGGCCTCGCCAAGCGTGTTCTCGGCCGCAAGGGCGCGCTCGCCGGCGTGCTGTTCCTGGCGACGGTCGTCCTCATCGCGATCTTCGCCCGCTGGATCATCCCCTACGACCCGATCGCCCAGGACCTGGTCAGCTCGCTCGAGCCGCCAGGGAAGAAGCACTGGTTCGGCGCCGACGAGCTCGGCCGCGACATCCTGGCCCGCGTCGCCTACGGCGCCCGCACCTCGCTCCTGACTGCGGCCGGCGCGGTCACGGTCGCCGCCCTGGTCGGCGTGCCGATCGGCCTTGTCGCCGGGTTCTTCGGCGGCTGGCGGGATGCGATCCTGATGCGGATCGTCGACGTGCTGCTGTCGCTGCCGGGGATCCTCTTCGCGATGGCACTGATCGCCGTGCTCGGGCGCAGCCAGCTCGCGGCCCTCGTCGCAGTCGGCATCACCGGCATCCCGAGCTTCGCGCGCATCACTCGGGCCCAGGTGCTGTCCTTGAGGAAGCGCGACTTCGTGATGGCGGTCGAGGCGCTCGGCGGCTCCTCGACCTACAACATGTTCATGACCGTGCTGCCTAACTCCTGGAGCCCGATCCTGGTGCAGGTCGTAATCCTGTCCTCGGTCGCGATCCTGCTCGAGGCGGCGCTGGCCTTCCTCGGCGTCGGCATCCCGCCGCCCACGCCCAGCTGGGGCGAGATGCTCCGGACCGGCAAGTCCTACCTCTACGAGGCGCCCTACTACGCGGTGCTGCCGGGCATCGTGCTGACGCTCACCATCCTCTCGCTCGACACCATCGGTCGCACGCTCGCCTGGGCGCTGGAAGAGCGCCATGAGCAGGCCGAGGAGGAAGCGGAAGAGGCCGACAAGAGGAGCGCGGCATGACCGGCTACATCATCCGCCGCCTGCTGCAGCTCTTGCCCGTGGTGATTATCGCCTCGGTCGGAATCTGGGGCATGATCTACGCGGTGCCAGGAAGCCCGATCGGCGCGATTGTCGGGGAGAACGGCACCCAGGAGCAGATCAAGGCGGCGATCGAGCGCCTCGGCCTCGACCAGCCGATCATGGTGCAGTTCTGGCAGTGGTTCAAAGGTGCCATCGTCGGCGACTTCGGCTACTCGACCCAGAGCCGCGATCCGGTGCTGCAGGTGATCCTGTACCGCATTCCGGCGACCGTGCAGCTCGGCGTCTTCGCGATCATCGTCGGCCTCGTGCTCGGCATCCCGGTCGCGATTATCAGCGCGGTCTATCCTGGCTCGTGGATCGACCGCGCGCTCAGCGGTTGGAGCGCGCTCGCGCTGGGCGCGCCGGCGCTCGGGCTCGGCATCCTTCTGATCCTTCTGTTCCCGGTGCAGCTCCAGTGGCTGCCTTCGGCGTCCGGCTACGTCTCGTTCTTCGAGTCGCCGCTGCAGGCAATCAAGAACACCTTCCTGCCGGCGCTGACGCTAGGCACCTACGTTTCGGGGATCTTCGCGCGCTTCCTGCGCGCCTCGCTGCTGGGCGAGCTCAAGGCCGACTATGTACGAACCGCGCGCTCGAAGGGGCTCAAGGAACGCGACGTGATCGGTCGCCACGTGCTTCGGAACGCGCTGCTGCCCTTCGTCACGGTCGTGGGGCTGATGGCGGCGGCCTTCATCGGCGGCACGGTGGTGACCGAGGCGGTGTTCACCTATCCCGGCATCGGGCGCCTCTTGATCCAGGCGATCACCACCCGCGACTACCCGCTGATCCAGGGTTGCATCCTGTTCATCCTGATCGTGCACGTGCTGATCAACCTGCTGGTCGACGTGCTCTACGCCTACATCGACCCCAGGATCGACTACTCGTAGGCGATCAGGCGGTCTTCCTGGCCGGCGTCAGCGTGACCGCGAGCACGCCCGCCAGCGTGATCGCCGATCCGACCAGGATCCGGGCGGTCAGCACGTCGCCGAGCATCATCACGCCGGCGACCACCGCGAAGATCGGCGCCAGCAGGAACATCGGCGTCACCAGCGACACCGGATAGCGCTTCAGCAGGTAATACATGCCGCCGAAGCCCAGCAGCGACGAACCGAAGGCGGTGAAGGCGAGGTTACCCCAGGCGGACCACGAGGCGGCGCGCGATGCCTCGACCTGCCCGGTCTCGAAGATCAGAGACAGGCCGATGAGTCCCGGCGCCGAGATCAGCGCCACCCATGACTGAAGCGTGAACACCGGCACGTTTCGGAGGTCGCGCATCATGACCTGGGCCAACGCGATCGCGAGGCAGGCCAGCATCGAGAGGATCACCGCGACGCCGTAGGTCAGCACCCGCGGGTCGAAGCCGATGATCATGACGCCGCCGAAGGCAGCGGCGATGCCGGCGACGCGCAGCGGCGACAGGCGCTCGCCCAGCATGAACACCGCGAGAATGACGGCGAAGGGCAAGGTCATCTGCGAGACGATCGCGATGGTCGAGACGTCCTCGGCCATCTTGAGCGCGGTGTATTGCAGGCTGAAGTGGATCGCACCGCTGAAGGCGGCGATCGTCAGGATGCGCGTCATCTGGCCCGGAACCCAGCGCAGCAGCGGCGCCAGCACGACCAGCAGCATCGCGAAGCGAAGCCCGGTGAACCAGATCGGCGGCAGCTCGTTGAGACCGAGCTTGCCGGCGATGAAGGTCAGGCCCCAGACGAGGTTGATGACAAGGACGATGCCGAAATCGACCGGCCTCACGGCGCTATGCGGGCTTGCGGTCGAGCTTCGGCAGGAAGGCGATCAGCAGCCCGAACAGCGGCAGGAAGGCGCAGGCCCGGTAGACGGTCTCGATGCTGGTCATGTCGGCGACCTTGCCGAGCGCGGCCGCACC
>CAZDGR010000453.1:0-3177 GCA_964504845.1 uncultured Rhizobium sp.
CGCCGGCAAGACGACGCTGATCTCCCAGGTCTCGGGCGAGCTTAAGCCCGGTGCCGGCCGCATCGTCTTCCTCGGTCGAGACATCACGCATGAGCCGGCGCCAAGGCGGGCCCGGGCGGGCCTCGCGCGGTCGTTCCAGGTGACGTGCCTGATCCCGAGCTTCACAGCGCTCGAGAACGCGACCTTGGCGATTCAGGCAAAGCAGGGGCACAGCTTCAGCTTCTGGCGCGATGCCCGCAACGACGCGCGGCTGATCGGACCGGCGATGGCGGCTCTATCCCGCGTCGGGCTCGACGCCCGAGCCGGCGTGCCGGTGGGAGCGCTCGCCCATGGCGAGCAGCGGGCGCTCGAGATCGCGCTCGCGCTGGCCTTGGAGCCGCGTCTGCTGCTGCTCGACGAGCCGATGGCGGGCATGGGGCCGGCGGACGCGTCGCGGATGATCGCGCTGCTCGAGAGCCTCAAGGGCTCGGTCGCGATGCTGCTGGTCGAGCACGACATGGACGCGGTCTTCCGGCTCGCCGACCGGATCTCGGTTCTGGTCTACGGCAAGGTCATCGCGTCGGGGGCGCCCGACGCGGTTCGCGCCGATGCCGAGGTGAGGCGAGCCTATCTGGGCGAGGCCGCCTGATGCTCGACGTGGAGGGCATCGACACGTTCTACGGTACCAGCCAGGTGCTGTTCGGTTTCTCGCTTTCAGTCGATGCCGGCGAGGTGGTGACGCTGATGGGCCGGAACGGCATGGGCAAGACCACGGCCGTGAAGTCGATCATGGGCATCCTGACGCCGCGCGCCGGAAAGATCGATTTCGGCGGCGAGGCGTTGGTCGGCCGGCCGCCCTATGCGGCAGCACGCGCGGGGCTGGGCCTCGTGCCGGAGGGCCGGCAGGTGTTCCCGACGCTCTCGGTCGAGGAGAACCTGGTCGCGACCGGCATCCGCCGGGGCGAGCGGCCATGGACGCTGGAGCGGATCTGGGAGCTGTTCCCCCGACTCGCCGACCGCCGCCGCAACCTGGGCTCCCAGCTCTCGGGCGGCGAGCAGCAGATGCTGGCGATCGGCCGCGCACTGATGACCAACCCCAGGCTCCTGATCCTGGACGAGGCGACCGAGGGCCTGGCGCCCCTGATCCGGGCCGAGATCTGGCGCTGCCTGGACGCGCTTAAGGGCGAGGGCCAGTCGATCCTGGTCATCGACAAGAACGTGAGGGCGCTGATCGCCCTTGCCACGCGGCATGTCATCATCGAAAAGGGGCGCGTGGTGTGGACGGGCGACGGCGCCCAGCTCGCCGCCGATCGATCCATTTCCGAACGCTATCTCGGTGTCTGACATGGCTTTGTTCACGACCAGGCAGACGGTCCGCTTCGCCGACTGCGACCCGGCCGGGCTCGTCGATTACCCAAACTACTTCAAGATGGCCCAGGCGCTGGTCGAGGACTGGTTCGCCCAGAGCCTGCGCGAGCCCTATGCCGACCTGCTGAACGCCAAGAAGATCGCACTGCCGACCGTCCACCTGACCGTGGACTTCAACCGGCCGAGCCGAATGGGAGAGATGCTGACCTGGACCGTCCAGGTGGAGGCGCTCGGCCGCTCCTCGATCCGGCTCAAGCTGGTGGCGACCGCCGAGGGGGCCGAGCGGCTGACGCTCACCCAGGTCATCGTCACCACGGATGCGGCCGGCAAGAGCGTGGCGATCCCGCCCGAGCTTCGGGTCAAGGTCGCCAACTACCAGTCCGCGACCGCCAAGAAGTAGATGCGGACCCTGCTGCCGAAGGGCTGGAAGCGGCCCAAGGGCTATGCCAACGGCATCGAGGCCCAGGGCCGGCTCGTCTTCGTCGCCGGTCAGATCGGCTGGAATGCCGAGGAGGAGTTCGAGAGCGACGATCTGGCCGCCCAGACCCTCCAGGCGCTCCGAAATGTGATGGCTGTCATAGCCGAGGCCGACGCAAAGCCTCACCATATTGTTAGGATGACGTGGTATATCGTTGATAAGCATGAATATCGCACTAAGGCCAAGGAGATCGGCGGGGCCTATCGCGAGGTCATGGGAAGCCACTATCCGGTGATGTCGCTGGTCGAGGTGAAGGCATTGCTCGAGGACCGGGCCAAGGTCGAGATCGAGGCGACGGCGGTGATCCCTGCCGCCGGCCGTGCGCGTCCGCCAGGCGTGCGGAACTGAGCGCCGTGCGCCGGTTTCTGCTGGGCGCCCTTTTCGTGCTGTTCGTCGCCGACCCGGGCTGGGCCGAGACGACGCCCCGCGACTTCCTGTGGCGGACGCAGCCGGACCACATGGCGCCGGCCCTGAAGATGCCGCTCGGGCAGGCGGTCGTGCCGCCGATGTTCCGTCCCGACGAGTATCCGGCCGGGATCGTCGTCCGCCGTTCGAAGGGCGACATGTCGACGCTCGGCAAGATGGACAAGCGCATGAGCGAGGCCTGCCAGGCCGGCGTCTTCCGCGAGCTCAAGCCCAGCAAGATGGTCGCGGTGTCGAGCAACGCGACCTTGGGGGCCGCTTTCGGCCATGGTCTCGGGCTGGTCGACCCCAAGAAGCTCGCCGATCCGTCGAAGGTCTACTACTTCTATCACGGCTCGACCTCGTACTGCATGGTCCGGGCCGAGGATAACTGGGATCCCCGCTACGCCCGCTCCCGCTGAGCCGTTCGCGTAAAGTCCGGCTACGCGGTAGTATCCCATTCAAAGCAGCTGGAGTTCGAGCGCCATGCGTAACGTGGTGATCGCGGGCTATGCCCGTTCGCCGTTCCATTTTGCCCACAAGGGCGACCTCCGGAAGGTCCGCCCCGACGAGATGGCCGCCAAGGTCATCGAGGCGCTGATCAAGCAGACAGGCGTGCCCGCGCAGGACCTTGAAGACGTGATCGTCGGCTGTGCCTTCCCCGAGGGCGAGCAGGGCTTCAACGTCGCCCGCCTGATCGGGCTTCTCGGCCACCTGCCGCTCGCGGTCGGTGGCGCCACGGTCAACCGCTTCTGCGGCTCCTCGATGCAGGCGATCCACATGGCCGCCGGCGCGATCCAGATGAACGCCGGAGAGGCCTTCGTCTGCGGCGGCATCGAGTCGATGTCGCGGGTTCCGATGGGGGGATACAACCCGATGCCGAGCCCGAAGCTGATGAGCGAGATGCCGGCGGCCTACATGTCGATGGGCCAGACCGCCGAGAACGTCGC
>CAZDGR010000454.1:0-3174 GCA_964504845.1 uncultured Rhizobium sp.
AGGAGGACATGCTCGCCCTCGCCTGCGGCCTGACCCACACCTCGCGCCTCGGCTGCCAGATCATCATCACCGAGGAGCTGGACGGGCTGACCGTCACGCTGCCCACCGCCACCCGCAACATGATGGTCGACAAGTAGCCATGGCCAAGACGCTTCGCTGGACCGACACGCACGAGATCGCGATCGAGCTCGACGAAGCGCATCCCGACGTCGACATCATGTCGATCCGCTTCACCGACCTGCATCGCTGGGTGATGGAGCTTCCGAACTTCAAGGACGACCCCAACCGCTCGGGCGAGAAGATCCTGGAAGCGATCCAGATGGCCTGGCTGGAAGAGCGGGGATGACCGCGTCCGACCCGCTCGGCCTCGGCGGGCGGCCGTCGGACCATCTCGTCGCCGTCGCGATGTCGGGCGGGGTCGACTCCTCCGCCGTCGCCGGCATGCTGGTGGAGGCGGGCTACCGCGTCGCCGGGTTCACGCTTCAGCTTTACGACCATGGCGCGGCGATCGCGAAGAAGGGGGCGTGCTGCGCCGGCCAGGACATCCATGACGCGCGCCGGGTCGCTGCCCGCCTCGGCATCCCGCACTACGTGCTCGACTACGAGACACGCTTTCGCGAGCAGGTGATGGCGCCCTTCGCCGCCTCGTACCTCGCCGGCGAGACGCCGATCCCCTGCGTGCTGTGCAACCGCACGGTCAAGTTCGCCGACCTGCTCGGCATGTCGCGCGACCTGGGAGCGGCGGCGCTGGTCACCGGCCACTATGTGCGGCGCGTCCATGGCGCCGCGGGGGCGGAGCTGCATCGGGCAGCCGATCCCACGCGCGACCAGAGCTACTTCCTGTTCGGCACGACCAAGGACCAGCTGGCCCAGCTCCACTTCCCGCTCGGCGACAAGCCGAAGAGCGAGACCCGCGCGATCGCCGGAAGGCTCGGCCTCGCCGTCGCGGGCAAGCCCGACAGCCAGGACATCTGTTTCGTGCCCGGCGGCCGCTACGCCGAGGTGGTGCGGAAGCTCCGCCCCGAGGCCGACGCGCCGGGCGAGATCGTCGATCTCGCAGGCAAGGTCGTCGGCACTCACAAAGGCATCGTCGATTTCACCATCGGGCAGCGGAAGGGGCTCGGGCTCGGCGCCACCTCCGACGGCACCGAGCCGTCCTACGTCGTGCGCCTGGAGCCCGCGACGCGCCGCGTGGTGGTGGGGCCGAAATCGGCGCTGGCCGCGAGCCGCGTCATCTTGCGCGACCTCAACTGGCTCGGCGACGGACCGATCCCGGAGGACGGTCTCGCGGTCGAGGTCAAGCTGCGCTCGGCATCGCCGGCAGCCGCGGCCCGCGTCTTCGCATGCGACCGCGGCACCGAGCTCAGGCTGGACGAGCCCCAGCACGGCATCTCGCCCGGCCAGGCCGGCGTGCTCTATGCGGGCGACCGCGTGCTCGGCGGCGGCTGGATCCAGGAATCCGCATGAGCGACGTCGTCGTCCGCCCGGCGACGATCGAGGACGCGCCGGCGCTGGCCCTGCTGGTCGCAGCTCTCCGCGCGCATCAGAAGGATCCGATCGGGCATCTCAACGAGGCGGCCATCCGCCGCGACGGCTTCGGCGAGGAGCGCGAGTTCGACATCCTGGTCGCCGAGCGCGACCGCCGGCCGATCGGCTATGCGCTGTTCATCGAAGCCTACGAACCGGCCTTCGCCGCCTGCGGCTTCTATCTCGCCGACCTCTATGTCCGCCCCGAGGCCAGGCGCTCGGGCGCCGGCCGGGCGCTGGTCCGGGCGGTCACCGAGGAGGCCGGCCGGCGCGAGCGCAGCTTCGTCTGGTGGACCTCGCTTCCGGGCAATGCCGACGCGCACGCCTTCTATGCCGCGATCGGCGCGGCCGCCCACCATATCCGCGCCCATGTCCTGATCGTGCGCGCCGAGCCCTTCGCCGCCGCCGCGGACGAGGCCGCCCAGGCCTAGCAAGTGCTGCGGCGGACCCCATATTTCGCTCCGGGGGCCGAGGCTTGACGGCGGCCCCTTGGCCGGCCTATAGGCACGCTCTCTTCGCGCCGGCCCGCTCCAGGACCGGTGCCCGGTGGCGGTGTAGCTCAGGGGTAGAGCAGGGGAATCATAATCCCTGTGTCGGCGGTTCAAATCCGTCCACCGCTACCACTTTCCCTTCTCCCGATAGACCTTTAGGCTTCGACTCCGGCCCGCATGGGCGTGGAGGAGATCCATGAACAACCTGTTCGCGCTCAAGCGGCGGACGCTCGCGGTCGGCGCGGTGCTGACCCTGTTCTTCTTCCTCAAGTCGGCCGGCACGCTGGCCGCCCTGGTCCATCCGCCGAGCCTGCTGATCCTGGGCTGGTGCCTGCTGCCGATCGGCCATCTCCTGACCTTCGGGCGCGAGGACGATCGGGAGATCGTGAAGCTGGTGCTTTTCTGCGCCGCGGCGATGGTCGTCGTCTTCGGCACCTGGGTCTATGTCGACATGACGATGATCCGCGCCGACGCGCAGGGCACGATGGCCTTCCTGATCGTGCCGCTGATGCAGATGGCGGTCGCGATCCCGGCCATCCTCGCCGCCTGGATCCTCCGCCGCCGCGCCGAGCCGGCCGCCGCCTGACGCGCCGGAAACCCGAGAGAGCTTTCCGCGTTCTCGGGTTCTTGAGAGGGGCTTCGCCGGCGCCTGACCCGGCCGTCGCCGGAAACGGGCTAGTTCTGCCGCTTGCTCTCCGACAGATCGATCTGCTCCTCGATATGGTCGGCGAGGGAGTCGTAGTTGTCGGCGAGGTGGAGCAACGTGCGCCTGGCATCGGGATCGGCCATGCGCTCGGCCGTCAGGCGCACCTCCTCCGCCAGCGCCCTGAACCGGCGAAGTCGGTCGAGCGGGGACTCGAACAGGACAGCCCCAGACATGGGGCCGCATGCTAATCCAACATGAAACGGCCGTTTCGTGAGATTGCGGTGACCTGTCTGGGATCGGCCGGCGATCTCTAGGGTCGCCGTCGATGCTTCCGGTTCTGTCGGCGATCTCGGCGATCTGGTTCCTGGCGCATCTGTCGCCGGGCCCGGACTTCCTCGTCACCGTCCGCGTGGCGATGACGCAAACCCGGACCGCGGCGCTCAGGACCGTGCTCGGCATCGCGGTCGGCACCGTGATCTGGTGCGTCGCCGGCTTCTTCGGCATCCACGC
>CAZDGR010000455.1:0-3159 GCA_964504845.1 uncultured Rhizobium sp.
ACGACATAGGCCTTCACGATCGTGCCCCGGTCCTCGTCGGGGTCCGCGACCACCGCGCATTCGCGCACGGCGTCGTGCTCCATCAGGGCTTCCTCGACCTCGGGGCCGGCGATGTTGTAGCCGGCGGAGACGATCATGTCGTCGGCGCGAGCCTGGTACCAGTAGTAGCCGTCCGCATCGCGCACATAGGCGTCGCCGGTCAGGTTCCAGCCTTGCTGGACGTAGGCCGACTGGCGCGGATCTGCGAGGTAGCGGCAACCCGTCGGTCCGCGCACTGCGAGCCGGCCGACGGTGCCGTCGGGCACGTCCTGCATGTTCTCGTCCACGATGCGTGCCTCATATCCGGGCAGCACCTTGCCGGTGGCGCCCGGCCTGAGCTCGTCGCCGTCGGAGGCGATGAAGATGTGCAGCATCTCGGTCGCGCCGATGCCGTCGATGATCTTGATCCCGGTCGCCTTGTTGAAGGCTTCCCAGGTCGACTTCGGCAGGTGCTCGCCGGCCGAGACGCAGACGCGCAGGCTCCTGATGTCGTACTTGGACAGCAGCGGCAGCATGGCGCGATAGGCGGTCGGCGCGGTGAAGCACACCGTCGCCTTCTGATCCTGGATCGCCTTCAGCAGCGCCTCGGGCGACGGCTTCTCGATCAGCACGACCGCGGCCCCCACCTTGAACGGGAAGATCACGAGGCCGCCGAGACCGAAGGTGAAGGCCAGCGGCGGGCTGCCGCAGAAGATGTCGTCGGGAACCGGCTTCACCAGGTATTTCGGGATCAGGTCGGCCGCGACCATGATGTCGCGATGGAAATGCATGGTGCCCTTCGGCCCTCCGGTGGTGCCGGAGGTGAAGGCGATCACGCAGGTGTCGGTCGCGGCGGTCGGGCAATTGGCGAAGGTGCCGTCCTTCCGCTCCATCTGGCCTTCGAGGCCGGAACGGTCGCCGCGGTTCCAGTAGGCGACACGGCCCCGCAGCGAGGCGTGGCCCGGCACCGCCTCGTCGAGCTCTGCGGCGATGTCCTGGTCGCAGAGACAGGCGTTCACCTGCGCCTTGCCGATGATGACGCGGAGCTCGCGGGCACGGAGCATCGGCATGGTCGCGACCGCGATCGCGCCGGCCTTCATCACCGCGAACCAGCACGCGACCATCATCGGGCTGTTGAAGCCGCGCAGAAGCACGCGGCTGCCGGGAACGACGTCCATGCTCTCGGCCAGCACGCGGGCGATCCGGTTGGCCTTGTCGAGCAGCTCGGCATAGGTCCAGCGCATGTTCGGGCCGATCACCGCGACGCGCCCGCCCCTGCCTTCTGCCACGTGACGGTCGAGAAGCTCGACGCCGCAGTTGAGGTGATCGGGGTACTGCAGCTCCGGCAGCGTGAAGCGCAGGTCCGGCCACTCGTCCTGGGGCGGCAGGTTGCGCCAGGCGAAGACGTCGAGATGCGCGGTGTCCACGTGTCCTCCCTGGCCCGATTTTAGCTCATGATCTGGCGCGCGATGACCAGCTTCTGCACCTCGCTGGCGCCTTCGTAGATCCGAAGCGCCCGGACCTCGCGGTAGAGCCGCTCGACCACGTTGGGAGCGATCACGCCCTGGCCGCCGAAGAGCTGCACCGCGCCGTCCACGACCCGTTGCGCCGCCTCGGTCGCGAAGAGCTTCGCCATCGCCGCCTCGCGCGTGGTGCGCGCCGCACCGGAGTCGCGGGTCCAGGCGGCGCGGTAGATCAGGAGCGCCGCGGCATCGACGTCGACCGCCATGTCGGCGAGCCGCGCCTGGGTCAGCTGCAGGTCGCCCAGGGTGGCGCCGAACATCTCGCGCGTCCTGGCGCGCTTCAGGCTCTCGTCGAGGGCGCGGCGGGCGAAGCCGAGGGCGGCAGCGCCGACCGAAGGCCGGAAGAGATCGAGCGTCGCCATCACGATCTTGAAGCCCTCGCCGGGCTTGCCGATCATCTGGGAGGCCGGCACGCGGGCGCTGTTGAAGCGGAGCCGGCCGAGCGGATGCGGCGCGATCACCTTGTAGCGTTCGCCGATCCAGAAGCCCGGCGTTCCCTCGAAGTCGACGACGAAGGCGGACAGCCCGCGCGCGCCCGGCGCCTCGCCGGTGCGCGCCAGCACGACGTAGTGGTCGGCGATGCCGCCGTTGGAGATGTAGGCCTTGTGGCCGTTGAGGATGTAGCTGTCGCCGTCGCGCTCGGCCGTGGTGATGATCGCCGCCGCGTCCGAGCCCGCCTGGCTCTCGGTCATGGCGAAGGCGGCGATCTTCCTGCCGGCCGCGACGTCGGGCAGGTATTTCCGCTTGAGCTCCTCGCTGCCGAAAAGCGAGATCGGCCCGGTGCCGAGGCCCTGCATGGCGAAGGCGAAGTCGGCGAGCCCGTCCTTCCTGGCCAGCGTGTCGCGGATCAGGCAGAGGTCGCGCGCCTGGATCGTCTCATGCACGCCGCCATAGGCCGCCGGCACCGCATGGCGAAGCCAGCCGGCGGCCCCGAGATCGCGCACCAGCTTGCGGCACGCGTCGTCGACGTCGTCGGTGTGGTCGCCCTCATGCACCGCGTCGGCGGCCCATGTCGAAAGGCGCGTCGCGAGATCGCGATGCCGGGGCTCGAAGAACGGCCAGCCGAGCCAGGACTCGTCCATCCTTCAGCGGCCCTCGAATACCGGCTTCGCCTTGGCGACGAAGGCCTCGTAGGCACGGCGGAAGTCGCCCGTCGCCATGCACAGCGCCTGCGCCTCGGCTTCGACGTCGATCGCTTGGTCGACCGGCATGTCCCATTCCATGTGCATCTGCCGCTTGGTGATGCCATGGGCGAAGGTCGGACCGTTTGCCAGCTGCTCGGCGAAGCTCGTCGCCTCGGGCAGCACGGCGTCCGGTTCCACCAGCCGGTTGTAGAAGCCCCAGCGCTCGGCCTCCGGTCCTTCCATCAGCCGGCCGGTGTAGAGCAGCTCGGAGGCCCGCCCCTGGCCGATGATGCGCGGCAGGATCGCACACGCGCCCATGTCGCAGCCGGCAAGCCCGACGCGGACGAACAGGAAGCCCACCTTGCTGCGCGCCGTGCCGATCCTGATGTCGGAAGCCATAGCCAGGATGGCGCCGGCGCCGACGCAGACGCCGTCGATACCGGCGACGATCGGCTGCGGGCAGGCGCGCATCGCCTTGACCAGGTCGCCGGTCA
>CAZDGR010000456.1:0-3157 GCA_964504845.1 uncultured Rhizobium sp.
ATGTCGACCCAGACCGGGCCCATCGCGATCTCGCCGCGGTTCAGCATGTCGAGCGTGCCGGCATTGCCGGGCGTGATCGTCGCGGTCTTGTTGAACTCCTTCAGCTTCGCCAGCGACGCGTCCCACTGGTTCTTGACCGCCGCGTCATAGGGGCCGTTGGCGATTTGGTCGGGGTTGCTGGCATTGGCATAGACCCAGCCGACGACGAAGCTGACGCCGGACATGCCGCCCTTGATGCCGTTGTAGCCGAACTGCTTGGGGTTCGCCTTCGACCACGCCTCGATCTCGGCATAGGTCTTTGGCGGGGTCTTCACCAGCGCCGGATTGTAGGCGATCGCGGTCTGACTGTTGAACATCGGGATGACGTAGCCCTCGACCTTGGCGCCGAGCGCCAGCTTCGAGTTCTCCGAGGTCACCATCTTGCCCGACGCGACGTCCTTGGTGTAGGGCGCGAGCAGCCCTGCCTGCACCAGGTCGCCGGCCATCTTCTGGTGGATGACCGCGACGTCGACGTCCCAGGTCGCGCGATCCTTCTGCGCCATGATCTTCTCGGCGATCTTCTGCGAGCCGGCATCGCCGGGACCGGTGCCGACCGAGCTGATGCTGACATTCGGCATCTGCTTCTCGAAGATCGGCCCGAGATAGTCCTTCACGTAGTCGACCATGTTCTGGTCGCCGGCGGTGATGACGTTGAGCGTCACCTTCTGCGCGCTCGCGCCCGAGGGCACGAGAGCCAGGCCGAGGGTTGCGGCCATCGCAAGCTTGAAGACGGGTTTCATGAGGTACCTCCTTCGTGAACGGAACCGGCGAAAAGGTGCAGGGACGACAGGGGAAGGCCGATGCCGACCGCGTCGCCGACGCTCAAGCGCCGCGGATCGTCGACCATGAACTGCTGGGATCCGACCGCGACGCCGTAGCGCCAGTGCCCGCCGGGATACGACGCCTGCGCGATGCGTCCCTTGAGCACCAGGGTGCCGGGATCGCCGGCGTCGGGCGCGCCTATGGTCGCCGCCTCGCCGCGGAAATGCGCGATCACGTGGCCGCCTTGTGCGCCTGAGACGGCGGCAACCGGCACGCGGATCTGGTTGGAGAGATCGCCCGCACCGAGCAAGATCGCATCACCGTCGCTGCGGGCATCGAGGCGGATGATGTTGCCCGCACCCATGAAGGAGGCGACGAAGGCCGAGGCCGGCCGGTTGTAGACCTCTTCCGGCGCGCCCACCTGGGCGATCTCGCCGGCGTCGAGGATGACGATGCGGTCGGCCATCACCATCGCCTCCTCGCGGTCGTGGGTCACGTGGATCGCGGTGATGCCGAGCTTGTTCTGCAGCGTCTTGATCTCGTGGCGCACGTCCTCGCGGATGCGGGCATCGAGGTTCGACAGCGGCTCGTCGAGCAGAAGGATGCGCGGATCGACCGCGAGGGCGCGGCCGAGGGCGACGCGCTGACGCTGGCCGCCGGAGAGCTGTGTCACCGTGCGGTCGCCGAGGCCGTCGAGCTTGAGCATCGAGAGCATCTGTCCGACGCGCTCGGCGATCCTGACCTTGTCCCAGCCACGGAGCTTGAGGCCGTAGCCGATGTTGCCGGCGGCCGTCATGTGCGGCCAGAGCGCGTAGGACTGGAAGACCATCGCCATGTCGCGCTTGTCCGGCGGCAAGCCGGAGATGTCCTTGCCGTCGACCATGATGCGTCCGCCCGTGATGGGCACGAAGCCGGAAACGGCGCGAAGCAACGTGGTCTTGCCGCAGCCCGACGATCCCAGTAGCGCCACGAACTCGCCCGGCCGCACGGCCAGCGAGACCGCCTTCAGCACCTTGACCGCCCCATAGGCGGCTTCCACGCGATCGATTTCCAGCGACGCGCCGGCCATGCCGGTTTCCTTCCCTGCTCGTCCCGTCTCTTAGGGCGGGTTCGGCGACAACTTCATGACATGACAGTTTTGTTAAAGTCTGACAGGCGAGCCTGCCGGCGGCAAGCCGTCCTGCCTTCGACAAGAGGGGCGATTGCCTTCCATGCCCTTACGGCGATGCCGTTTTCCCATGCGGAAACTGGTCGTCCGATACCGGTGGACCTCCTGGCTGGTGGCGTCGGCCCCGGCCTTCCAGGCCTTTACGCTGGCCCTGACGACACCGATGGAGGTCGCTCGCGGCCTCCAAACTGCGGCCGCCGGCGAGCAATGCGAGCCGGCGAGGCATCACGGCGCTCCGGTCGACGCCCGGGACCTCCGCCAGATCTGCATCGGCATGCAGGCGGTCGCGGTGCCGATCCTGCTCGAACGTCCCGAGCTCGCCTTGCCGGGCGCCTGGACGATCCGCCTCGACGTGCTGGTCACAGACTTCCACAAGGCGAGCTTCGAGACCGAGATTTCGGTGCGCTAAGCCGCCATCTTCGCCAGGTCGCCCACCAGGCGGCGCATGCCCTGGATGCGATCCTTCTCGTTCTCCCAGCCACGCTGGAAGACGATCTTCTGGTCGGGGCGGACCTTGGCGGTGCCCTTCTGGCGGCCGATGAAGTCGATCAGCTTCTCAGGCGCCGTAAAGGTGTTGTGGCGGAGCGTGATCACCGCGCCCTTCGGGCCCGCCTCCACCTTCTCGACGCCGGCGGCCCGGCAGAGGCGCTTGATCTGGATGATCTCGAGCAGGTTGGAGACCTCGTCCGGGAGCTTGCCGAAGCGGTCGACCAGCTCGGCGGCAAAGGCGTCGATCTCCTGCTGGTCGACCAGCAGCGAGAGGCGTCGGTAGAGTGCGAGGCGCACCGAGAGATCGGCGACATAGGTATCGGGGATCAGCACGGGCGTGCCGATCGAGATCTGCGGCGTCCACTGCTCCTGCACCTCGTCGGCGCCGCCGCGGGCATTGGCGACCGCCTCCTCCAGCAGCTGCTGGTAGAGCTCGATGCCGACCTCGCGGATATGGCCCGACTGTTCCTCGCCGAGGAGATTGCCGGCGCCACGGATGTCGAGGTCGTGGGAGGCGAGTGCGAAGCCGGCGCCCAAAGTGTCGAGGGTCTGCATCACTTCCAGCCGGCGCTGCGCCGTCGGCGTCAGCTTCTTGGCCGGCGGCAGGGTCAGGTAGGCATAGGCTCGGGTCTTCGCCCGGCCGACGCGAGCGCGCAGCTGATAGAGCTGGGAGAGGCCGAACATGTCGGCGCGATGGAT
>CAZDGR010000457.1:0-3138 GCA_964504845.1 uncultured Rhizobium sp.
CATCGGCAAGTGCCGGTTGGAAACGGTAGCGACGCGACGACCGGCAGGTCAATTGAACCCGCCGTGATCAGCTGTTCCGGCGCGACAGCGCCTCGCCGGCGGCGAGCCCGTCGAACCAGAGGAAGTCGGGGCCGAGCTCTTCCAGCGTGCGGATGCCGAGGAAGCCCATCACGCGGTCGATCTCGTCCTGGAACATCGCGACCAGATGGCGCGCCCCGGCCTCGCCGCCGGCGGCGACGGCGAAGGCCGCGGGGCGGCCGAACAGCGCGGTCCGGGCGCCCATGGCGATCGCCTTCACCACGTCGGAGCCGCGCCGGAAACCGCTGTCGAGCATCACCGTCAGCCGCTTGCCGGCGGCGTCCATGACCTCGGGCAGGATCTCGAGCGGCGCCACCGCATAGTCGAGGTTGCGCCCGCCATGGTTGGAGAGGATGACGCCGTCCATGCCGTGGTCGGCGGCGAGCACGGCTTCTTCCTTACTCATGATCCCCTTCAGGATCATCGGCCCTTTCCACAGCCGGCGAAGCCCTTTCAGCGTCTCCCAGTCGAGCATCGGGCTTCGCTCGCTGATGAAGTAGGCGAGGATCGCCTGCGGCGTCTTCGGCCCGTCGACCAGCGGCACCATGCTCTCCATGCGTCCGACGTTGCCCCGCAGCACGACGTCCATCGTCCAGCGTGGATGGGTGAGAACGTCCCAGACGTTGCGCGACGTCTTCTTGAGGCCGAAGGAGAAGCCGTTCCTGCGATCTCGCGGACGCTTCGGGAACACGTTGGAGTCGGTGGTGACGACCAGCGCCTCGTAGCCGGCGGCGGCGGCGCGGTCGACCAAGGCACGGTTGAGTCGATCTTCCTTGAAGGTATAGAGCTGTGCCCACAGACGCGCGTGGGGGGCGGCCTCTGCGACCTCCTCGATCGTGCAGTTGGCGCCGAGGCTCAGCATGAAGGGGATGCGCGCATCGGACGCCGCCTTGGCGAGTGCGACCTCGGCCTTGTATCGGAGCGTGCCGAGACCGCCCATCGCCGAGATCGCGAAGGGCGAGCCCGACATGCGGCCGAACAGCTCGATCTCTTGGCTGCGCCGGGTCACGTCGACCACGGTGCGGGCCCGGAAGCGCACCCGGTCGAAGACGGCCCGGTTGTGCCGAAGCGCGGCCTCGCTTTCCGATCCTCCGTCGACGAAGTCGAACATCGCGAGCGGGAGACGCTTCCGCGCGAGCAGGCGCAGGTCCTCGACGCTGTCGGCGCGGCTGAGGCGGCTCATCAGGCGTTCCCCGGCTTGACCAGGTGGCAGGCGACCTCATGCGCGGCCTCGAGCGCGAGGCGGGGAGGTTCGGCCTCGCGGCAGATCGGCTGGGCGAGCGGGCAGCGGGTGTGGAAGCGGCAGCCTTTCGGCGGGTCGATCGGGCTCGGAACGTCGCCCTTGAGCACGATGCGGTCGCGGCGGGCGCGCGGCTTCGGCACTGGGATCGCCGAGAGCAGGGCCTGGGTGTAGGGGTGGCGCGGCGAGCGGTAGAGCGTGCGCTTGTCGGCGATCTCGACGATCTTGCCGAGATACATGACCGCGACGCGGTCGGAGATGTGCTTCACCACGCCGAGGTCGTGGGCGATGAATAGGTAGGTGAGCTTGAACTCCTCCTGCAGGTCCTGCAGCAGGTTGACCACTTGCGCCTGGATCGAGACGTCGAGGGCCGAGACCGCCTCGTCGCAGACGATGAATTTCGGCTTCGAGGCGAGCGCCCGGGCGATGCCGATGCGCTGGCGCTGTCCGCCGGAGAACTCGTGCGGATACCGCCGCGCGTGGAAGCTGGCGAGGCCGACTGTGGTCAGGAGCTCACGGGCCCGCTTCGCCATCGCCGGCCCGCGCTTCTCGCCGAAGATTACCAGCGGCTCGGTGATGATGTCCTCGACCGTCATCCTCGGGTTGAGCGAGCCGTAGGGGTCCTGGAAGATGATCTGCAGGTCGCGCCGCTTCTGGCGAAGCGTCTCGGGATCGAGGGTCGCGAGGTCCGCGCCGTCGTAGACGACCGACCCGGCGGTCGGCTCGATCAGGCGCAGGATCAGCCGGCCGGTTGTCGACTTGCCGCAGCCGCTCTCGCCGACCAAGCCGAGCGTCTCGCCGGCGGCGATCGAGAAGCTGACGTCGTCGACCGCCTGCACCGAGCCTATCCGGCGCGAGAACATCAGTCCGGAATGGATCGGGAAGTGCTTGACCAGGCCGCGGACGTCGACGAGCGCGGTCATGTCGCGGCTCCGTCGTGGCGGAATCCGGTGTGGCGGATGCAGGCAGTGTGGCGATGCTCGCCGAGGTCGACCAGGGCCGGCTGGCGCTCGGCGCAGGCGGGCTTCGCCTCGGGGCAGCGCGGTTGGAAGCGGCACCCCGCCGGCAGCGCGAACGGGCTCGGCATCACGCCGGGAATGGCGCGGAGCCGACGGGTCTCGACCTCGAGGTCGGGAATGCTGCGGAGCAGGCCTTCGGTATAGGGATGCCCCGGGCGATAGAAGACGTCGTCGACGCCGGCATGCTCGGCGATCCTGCCGGCGTACATGACGATCACCCGGTCGGCGAACTCCGCCACCACGCCCATGTTGTGGGTGATGACGATCACCGCCATGTTCATCTCTTCCTGGAGCTGGCGCAGCAGGTCGAGGATCTGGGCCTGGATGGTGACGTCGAGCGCCGTCGTCGGCTCGTCGGCGAGCAGCAGCTTCGGCGAGCAGGCAAGGGCCATTGCGATCATCACGCGCTGGCGCATGCCGCCGGAGAGCTGATGGGGGAAGTCGTCGATCCGCCGCTCGGGCGAGGGGATGCCGACCTTCTCCAGCATCTCGATCGCGCGCTCGCGCGTCGCCTTCGGTCCCAGGTGCTCATGCACGCGGATCGTCTCCATGACCTGGTCGCCGACGGTGAAGACCGGATTCAGCGAGGTCATCGGCTCCTGGAAGATCATCGAGATCGCGCGGCCGCGGATCGCCTGCATCCGAGACTCGGAGAGCTTCAGGAGATCCTGGCCCTCGAACAGGATCTCGCCGCCGGCGACGCGCCCCGGCGGCTGCTGCACGAGGCCCAGGATCGAGAGCGCGGTCACGCTCTTGCCCGAGCCGGACTCGCCGACGATGCCGAGCACCTCGCTCCGGCCG
>CAZDGR010000458.1:0-3137 GCA_964504845.1 uncultured Rhizobium sp.
GCCGCTGCAGGCCAACCCGACCATCATCGAGGACAACTGCTTCATCGGCGCGCGCTCGGAAGTGGTCGAGGGCGTGATCGTCGAGACCGGCTGCGTGATCTCGATGGGCGTCTTCATCTCGCAGTCGACCAAGATCATCGATCGTTCGACCGGCGAGATCTTCATGGGCCGCGTGCCCGCCTATTCGGTGGTGGTCGCCGGCAGCCTGCCGGGCAAGCCGCAGCCGGACGGCACGCCGACGCCGTCGCTCTACTGCGCGGTGATCGTGAAGCGCGTCGACGAGCGCGTGCGCTCGAAGACCTCGATCAACGAGCTGCTGCGCGACTGATGGCGATCGACCCGGTCCGCCTCTCCCAGGACCTCATCCGCTGCCCGAGCGTGACGCCGGTGGATGCCGGCGCGCTCGATCATCTGCAGCGCGTGCTCGAGGGGCTTGGGTTCCGCTGCTGGCGCCTGCCGTTCAGCGAAGAGGGGACGCCCGACGTCGACAACCTCTATGCGCGGCTCGGCGATACGGGCCGCAACTTCTGCTTCGCCGGCCACACCGACGTGGTGCCGACCGGCGACCTCAAGGGCTGGTCTATCGACCCGTTCAAGGCCGAGATCGTCGACGGCGTCCTCTATGGGCGCGGCGCCTCCGACATGAAGTCGGCGATCGCAGCCTTCGTGGCCGCGGCGGAACGCTTCGCCGGCGGGGCCAAGGCAGGCTTCGGCTCGATCAGCCTCCTGATCACGGGTGACGAGGAAGGGCCGTCGATCAACGGCACCAAGAAGGTCGTCGAGTGGCTGAAATCGCGCGGCGAGACGGTCGATGCCTGCATCGTCGGTGAGCCGACGAACCCGAAGAAGCTCGGCGAGATGATGAAGATCGGCCGGCGTGGCAGCCTCAATGGCCGTCTGACCGTGATCGGCGCGCAAGGTCACGTCGCCTATCCGCATCTCGCCGACAACCCGATGCCGCGCCTGCTCAAGATGCTGACCGCGATCACCGAGCACAAGCTCGACAAGGGCAACGACTGGTTCCAGCCGTCGAATCTGGAGGTCGTCACCATCGATGTCGGAAACAAGGCGACCAACGTGATACCGGCCAAGGCGACCGCCGGCTTCAACATCCGCTTCAACGACATGCACTCGGGCGCGAAACTTTCGGAGTGGCTGCGCACGACCTTCGACATGGTGGGCGGCGCCTACGAGCTCGACATCCAGATCTCGGGCGAGAGCTTCATCACGCAGCCCGGCTCCTTGAGCGACCTGATCGGCAATGCGGCGAAGAAGGTCACCGGCATCGATCCCGACCGTTCGACGACCGGCGGCACGTCCGATGCGCGCTTCATCCGCCACATCTGCCCGGTGGTCGAGTTCGGCCTGGTCGGCGAGACCATGCACAAGGTCGACGAGCGGGCGCGGGTCGACGACATCAGGGCGCTGGCCGACATCTACGCCGACGTGCTCGACGGGTATTTCCGCGCGTGATCGCGCCGGCCGCCGAGATCCGCGCCGCGGTCGTCGGGGTCTTCCAGCTCTGGCGGGGAGCGACAGCCGGATTCCTCAAATTCGACCGCTCGCTTGCAGGATTCTGGCGGAGCTACACCGCCTGCATCCTCGGCGCGCCGGCGCATGCGATGCTGCGTCTTCTCAGCCGCGACCAGGCAGGGCCGATCAACTCGGGCCACGACGCGATCATCGAGGCGATCGCCTACATGATGACCTGGGTCGCCTTCCCGCTGCTGATGACCGAGTTCTCCAGGCGCCTCGGGCGAGAACACCGCTTCTTCGACTACATGGTCCCGTACAACTGGGCCGGGATGGTCCAGCTCTTCCTGTTCGCGGGAGCCTCGGTGATCCGGCTCGCGCTGCCCGGGTTTCTAGGTTCGGTGATGATGCTGGTCGCGATCGCCGCCGTGATCCACCTGCAATGGTTCATCGCCTGCGAAGGACTCGGCATCAGCGGCCGCTTCGCCTTCCTGATCGTGGTCGCCGACCTGAGCGTCAGCCTCCTGATCGGTGGCGCCGCCGACTACTTGAGGGCCTGAGCGAGCGGCCCTTTCGCCGTGATCTGCACGTGCTCGAGGTCGAGCCAGGCCGCCATCCGCTGCAGTTCCTCGCGCAAGGGCTCGACGATATCGGCGACCTTGGCGTGGTTCTCGGTATGCGCCCCCAGAACCTGCAACCGGTTGTTCTGACGATCGGCTTTCAGGTCGACGCGGCCGACGAGCCGGTTGCCGAGCAGGAAGGGCAGCACATAGTAGCCGTGGGTGCGCCTTTCCTTCGGCGTATAAAGGCCGATGCGGTAGTGGAAGTCGAACAGCGCCTCGCCGCGTTCTCGTCGCCACACGATCGGGTCGAAAGGCGATAGCAGCGCCTGCGTGGTGAGCCGGCGCGGAATCGCCGCGTCGACGTGCAGATAGGCTGGCTCCTTCCAGCCTTCCACCTTCACCTGCCGGATGCGGCCGGATTCGAGCAGCTCCTTCAGCCGGAGCTTCGTGTCCTCGGGCGGCAGGCGGAAGTAGTCGCGAAGATCGAAGGCGGTGCCGATGCCGTGAGCGCGTGCTCCGACCTCAAGCAGCTGGCGCTGCGCCTCGGCTTCCGGCGGCGTCGGACGATCGAGAATTTCCGCCGGCAGCACGCGCTCGGGCAGATCGTAGATGCGCTCGAAGCTGCGGCGTGTAGATGTGGTGACCTTGCCAGCGAAGAACAGCCATTCGAGCGCCATCTTGCCGTCGCCCCATCCCCACCACTGGCCCTGGTTCTTGGAACCTTCGGTAAGATCCGAGACGGCGGTTGGCCCGTGGTCGCGGACATGCGCCAGCACGCGCTCGATGTAGATCTTCTTCTCGACGCCGAAACGCGCCATCGCGCCGTAGATGCGGTCGCCGCGTTTCGCCCGTTCCATGCGCCAGCGGAGTAGGGGATGCAGCCCGACCGGCAGCAGCGACGCCACGTGACCCCAGTATTCGAACAGCGCTCGGGGTCGCCGTCCCCAGGCCAGTCGGTCGAGGTAGTCCATCGGATAGGCGCCGAGCCTGGAGGAGGGCGGCAGGTAGTGAGAGCGCACCAGGATGTTGAGGGAGTGGATCTGCAGGAGCCCGATGCGGTCGAGCACGCGGGCGATGTGGCGCCGGTCGGCGCGCGACGAC
>CAZDGR010000459.1:0-3121 GCA_964504845.1 uncultured Rhizobium sp.
GCCGAACTGGCCGACAAGCTGGTCTGTGCCGTCATTTCCGACGGCCTCGGCCAGGCAGGCGGCTGGAAGCAGGCGTTCCCGCCCCGGATCCGGCCGCTCGACGAGAGCCTGGTGATGGTCGGCCGCGCCCGCACGGCTCTTTATATGGACGTCTACGCGGAGACCCCCGGCGAGAACCCCTACGAGATGGAGATCGCGCTGATCGACAGCCTGAAGCCGGGAGAGATCCCGGTCTTTGCCTGCGGCGCCACCGGCCGGGTCGCGCCCTGGGGCGAGCTGCTGTCGACCGCCTCCAAGTATCGCGGCGCCGCCGGCGCGGTGATGGACGGTGCCGTCCGCGACATCAAGGCGATCAAGGCGATGAAGTTTCCGGTCTTCCATGGCGGCATCGCACCGCTGGACTCCAAGGGCCGGGCCACGGTCAAGGCGGTCGACGTGCCGATCGAATGCGCCGGAGTCGCGGTCAGCCCCGGCGACCTGGTATTCGGCGACGCCGACGGCATCGTCGTGATCCCGAAGGCCAAGGAGGACGAGGTGCTGAAGCTCGCCTTCAAGAAGATCTCGGGCGAGAAGAACACGCTCCGCGACCTTCAGGCCGGCGAGAGCCTGGGCTCGGTCTTCGCGAAGTACGGGATCCTGTAATGAGCGCGTCGAAGAGGACGATCGTCGACTGTCACGTCAACGTCTACGACGACGACATGATCCTTCCGCTGTTCCACCAGGGATCGTCGAACGCGGTGCCGGGCGGCTTCAAGCTGCAGGCGAATGCGGACCGCGTCTACGAAGGAATGAAGAACGTCGACAAGGCGATCGTCTTCTCGCTCCGCTACAAGGACTCGGCCGGCATCGACGGCAACGACGAGGTGACGGCCCGCGCCGTCGCCAAGTACCCTGACAAGTTCGTCGGCTTCGCCTGCATCGATCCGCGCATGCCCGACTGCATGGACCTGCTGGTCCATGCGATCGAGGATCTCAAGCTCAAGGGCGTGAAGTTCGGGCCGATCTACAACGGCGTGTCGCTGCTCGACCCGCGCATGGACCCGATCTACGCGTATCTTCAGAAGAACAACATCCCGCTGACCATGCACATGGGCACGACCTTCGGGCGCAACGCGCCGATCGACGAAGGCCGGCCGCTCAACGTCGACACGGTGGCGATGCGCTATCCGGACCTGAAGATGATCATGGCCCATATGGGGCACCCCTGGTACGAGGAGTGCATCGTCGTCATCAGGAAGCAGCCGAACGTCTATGCCGAGGTCTCGGCGCTGCACTACCGTCCCTGGCAGTTCTACAACATCCTGATCTGCGCCCAGGAATACACGGTCCATAACCGCAACAAGATCTTCTGGGGCACCGATTTCCCGTTCACCACGGTCGAGGCCTCGATCGCCGACCTGAGAAACGCCAACCGTTTCGTCGAAGGTACGCCGATGCCGCGCGTCAGCCAGGAGACGATCGACTCGATCCTCTACTCGAATCCGTTCGAGCACTGGTGGCATGGCGGCCTCAAGGTGTGACTGCCGCCGCGAGGAAGCAACGGGCCGTCACGCTTCGCGACGTGGCGGCGGTTGCCGGCACCACGCCGATGACCGTCTCCAACGTCGTCAACGGGCGCATGCGCGAGGTCGGCCGCGAGACCTACGAGCGCGTCATGGAGGTCTGCGCCCAGCTGGGCTATCGCCCGCATGCGGCGGCCAGGCGCCTTCGCACCAACCGGCGCATGGCGATCGGCGTGGTGATCGTCGATCCGTCGCCGAACTATCTCGCCGATCCTTTCACCGCGGCGCTGCTGGCCGGCCTCAACGACCATGTCGGGCCCAAGAACTACAGCCTGGTGATCCACGGGGCTTCGCCCGACGGGGTGGGATCGGTGCCGCTGCTGCAGCGGATCGAGACCGATGCGATCTGCGCGCTGCTCTCCGGCGTCGAGGCCGAACGTCGCGCGACGATCGAGCGCGTGGCCTCGCTCGGCCAGCCGCTGGTTCTGGTTCAGGACGGCATGCCCGAGGACATCGCCGACGGCTGCTCGCTGATCCAGGACGACGCCGCCGGCGGCGTCGAGCTCGCGCGCCATCTCTTCGCCGGGCAGGTGAAGCGCGCGGTGATGCTGGTGCCGAGGCAGGAGTGGTCGGCGATGACGCGGCGCGAGGCCGGCATCCGCTCGGTGCTGGCGAAGCGGCCGAATCCGCCCGAGCTTCACGTTCTCCGTTGCGGCGACGAGGGCTTCGATGCGACCCAGCGTGCCTTCGGCCGGCACCTGAACGAGAACGGCGTCCCCGACGTGGTGATCGGCGGCAACGACCAGATGGCGATCGCGGCGATGAAGCTTCTGATCCAGCGCGGCCACCGCGTGCCCGAAGAAGTGCGGGTCACCGGCTTCAACGGCTTCAACGCCTGGCGCTACGCAACGCCGGAGCTCACCACCGTGTTCTCGCCCGCCTACGAGCTCGGGCAGGAGGCCGGCAAGGCGATCCTCGCCCGTCTCGAGACCGGCGAGTTCCCCTATCGCAGCCGCTCGCTGCCGGTCCGCTTCATCGCCAACCGGTCCTCGGCGGGCGTCTAGCCTTCCAGGTACTCGGCGAAGAACTCCTCGACGCCGACGCGTCGCGAGGTCAGGCCGGACTTGTGCGCTTCCTCGCAGAAAGCCTCGACCTCCTTGGCGCAGCGGGGAAGGCCGTAGGGGTGATAGTCCTCGCCCATGATGGCGATGGTGCGTTCGACCTCGGCTTCCTGCCACGGCGTCGCATAGGGGAAGCTGCGCTGCATGGTCGTGTACATCGTCTCGCAGGCGATGAAGGCATCGGTGAGCGTCTTGGCGATCCAGCGGTTCTTCTCCCACACCTCGCGGCGTATCGTGATCAGGTGCTGGGGCGTGAAGCAGCCGGTCGCGCGCCAGTAGTCGGCCTCGTCCTTGGCGAAGTCCAGCAGGCGGACGATCGGTCCCTTGGTCGGGTGGTAGTCCTTCGGCCGCGGCGGGCTGGTGATCGCGTCGATCTCGCCGGCGATCAGCATCGAGGCGAGCGAGCGTCCCTCGGGTGCCAGCTTGGCGCCCGGCGGAACGATTGAGGAGAGGCCGAAGGGCTCGTCGATGTTGCCGATCAGCCAGTCGATCGACGCC
>CAZDGR010000460.1:0-3121 GCA_964504845.1 uncultured Rhizobium sp.
GCTTCGAGCGCGGTGACCCGATCGAGGTGCGCGACCCCGACGGCGCGGTGCTGGCGCGCGGCCTCTCCGCCTACTCGGCCGCCGATGCGAAGCGGATCAAGGGGCACAAGAGCGGCGACATCGAGACCATCCTCGGATACCGTGGACGCGACGAGATGATCCATCGCGACGACATGGTGCTGGAGCAGGCGTGACCGCCAGACGCAGCGAGCGCGACGACGTCGCCGAAACCATGCAGCGCCTCGGCCGCGACGCGCGTGCCGCCGCCGCGATCCTCGCCCTCACCTCGTCGGAGACCAAGAACAAGGCGCTGGTCGCCGCCGCCGCCGCGATCCGCGCCGCCTCGACGAAGATCCTCGATGCCAACGCCAAGGATGTCGCCGAGGCGAAGGCCGGCGGCGCCACCTCGGCCTTTCTCGACCGGCTGGCGCTCGACGCGAAGCGCGTGGAGGCGATCGCCAGAAGCGTCGAGGACGTAGCGACGCTGCCAGATCCCGTCGGACGTACAGACAAGGAGTGGACGCAGCCGAACGGGCTCCGTTTCGCGCGCGTGCGCGTGCCGCTGGGCGTGATCGGCATCATCTTCGAGTCGCGTCCGAACGTGACGGCGGACGCCGGCGCGCTCTGCCTCAAGTCGGGCAATGCTGCGATCCTCCGCGCCGGCTCCGAGAGCTTCCACTCCTCGACCGCGATCGCCGCCTGCATCACCGAAGGGCTGCGCGCCGCGGGCTTGCCGGACGCCGCGATCCAGCTGGTGCCGACCAGGGATCGTGCCGCCGTCGGCCACATGCTGGCGGCCTCCGGCGTCATCGACGTGATCGTGCCCAGAGGCGGCAAGTCGCTGATCGCCCGCGTGCAGAAGGAGAGCCGCGTGCCGGTCATCGCGCATCTGGACGGCCTTTGTCACACCTATGTCGACGGATCGGCGGACCTGGCCATGGCGCGGCAGGTGACGCTGAACGCCAAGATGCGGCGGACAGGCGTCTGCGGTGCGACCGAGACATTGCTTATCGATCGCCGCTGTGCGGCGACGCACCTGAAGCCGATCCTCGACGACCTGACCGCCGCCGGCTGCGAGGCAAGGGGATGCGCCGAGACTCGCGCGCTCGATCCGCGCGCCAAGCCTGCGAGCGAGGCCGACTGGTCGACCGAGTATCTGGACGCGATCATCTCGGTCCGCGTCGTCGGCGGCGTCGATGAGGCGATCGAGCACATACGCCGCTACGGCTCCCAGCACACGGACGCGATCGTGACGGCCGACCAGGCAGCGGCCGAGCGCTTCCTTTCCCAGGTCGACTCGGCGATCGTGCTGTGGAATGCCTCCACCCAGTTCGCCGACGGCGGCGAGTTCGGCTTCGGCGCCGAGATCGGCATCTCGACCGGCAAGCTCCACGCCCGAGGCCCCGTCGGCGCCGAGCACCTGACCAGCTGGAAGTACGTCGTCCGCGGGTCGGGCCAGACCAGGCCCTGATGCGCCGGCTCCGGATCGGGCTCCTCGGCGGCTCGTTCAACCCGGCGCATGCGGGGCATCTTCACATCAGCAAGCTGGCGCTCGAGCGCCTCGGCCTCGATTACGTCTGGTGGCTGGTCTCGCCGCAGAACCCGCTGAAGCCGGTCGAGGGCATGGCGCCGCTCTTCGAGCGGCTGCGTGCCGCCCATGCGGTCGCGAGCAGCCATCCCCGGGTCAGGGTCAGCGCGATCGAGGCCCGGCTCGGCACCCGCTACACCGTCGACAC
The DNA here is from genome assembly GCA_964504845.1 of uncultured Rhizobium sp. GTDB lineage: Bacteria > Pseudomonadota > Alphaproteobacteria > SHVZ01 > SHVZ01 > SHVZ01. Next base: position 1,737 of record CAZDGR010000460.1, read on the forward strand.
GCTGGCCGCGCTCCGCCGGCATTTCCCGGCAACCCGCTTCGTCTGGCTGATGGGCGCCGACAACCTGGCTCAGGTCGTCCGCTGGCGGCAGTGGTCACGGATCTTTCACCTGACTGCCATTGCGGTGTTCGCACGGGGTTCTTATGTTATGAGCGCGTTGGCCGGTAAGGCCGCCAAGCGGTTCCGCCGCTTCCGGGTAACCCCGGGCAGGGCGAGACGCATGGCCTCGAAAGCCCCACCGGCCTGGGCGTTCCTTCCGACGCCCCTTCATGCCGCGTCCGCCACGGCGATACGCGCGAAGGGGAAGAAGCAGGGGCAGGCGTTCAACGACCGGGGGTCACGACGAACCTAGCAAAGGCAGTCAGATCGGCCTCGGTCATGCGACGGAGGGCTCTGACATAGCACGACGCAAGAAGACCCTGACCGCCACCGAGCAGATGCTCAAGGCGGTCGAGACGGTTCTCGACGACGACCAGGCGATGGAGCCGATCGTCATCGACCTCAACGGCAAGGCATCCTACGCCGACTACATGGTCATCGCTTCCGGCCGGAACGCCCGGCACCTGGGCGCGATGACGCAGCACCTCGAAGAGCAGATGAAGGCCGCCGGCTCGCCCAAGGTAAGGGTCGAGGGCAAGTCGCTCGGCGACTGGGTGCTGATCGATGGCGGCGACGTCATCGTCCATCTGTTCCGCCCGGAGATCAGGAAGCAGTACGCCCTCGAGAAGATGTGGGGGATGGACGTGCCGCCGGCTGCGGGCCTAGCCGCGACAGCATGATCTAGACGTGCGATTTCACGTCGTCGCCGTCGGGCGCGCCCGCGCCGGGCCCGAACTCGCGCTGTGGCAGGAGTTCTCCGGCCGGCTGACGACGCAGATCCGCCTCGTCGAGGTGGAGTCGAAGAGGGCCGGTCCCGGCCTCAAGGACCGGGAAGCCGAGCTCCTCCTCAAATCCGTTCCCGACGGCTCCGTCCTGGTCGCGCTCGACGAGCGCGGCAAGTCCCTCACCTCCGAAATCTTCGCCAAGACCCTCGCCCAATGGCGCGACGAGGGAACGGCCGATGTCGCTTTCGTCATCGGCGGCGCCGACGGCCGCGCCGATACTCTCCGCAAGCGCGCGCGCTTGCTGCTGTCCTTAAGCGCCATGACCTGGCCGCACATGCTGGTTCGCGGCCTCTTGGCCGAGCAGCTTTACCGGGCCGAACGGATCTGGGCCGGGCACCCTTACCACCGTGCCTGAGGGGCCGCGCCGAGCCGGCGCGGCAGCGCTTGACATTACCATATAAGGATGTCCTTATGCGTCCCGCGCAGGCCACCTCGGCCTGCTTCCTGTTGTCTCCCGCCAGAAGGACCTGCCGATGACTGCCGCCAAGAAGGCCACTTTCA
>CAZDGR010000461.1:0-3102 GCA_964504845.1 uncultured Rhizobium sp.
ACCGCGCCCATGTTGGCGTATCCGGTGAAGCGAACCGCGAGGAAGCGGCCGTCCTTGTCGAGCGCCAGCTCGCCCTCGAAGTCGTGGTCGCGGCCGTGGCAGTCGGAAAGGAAGCTCTCCGAGCGGTCGTCGGTCCACTTGACCGGACGGTCGAGCAGCCGCGCGGCATGCAGGATGCAGGCGTATTCCGGGTAGATTCCCGCCTTCATGCCGAAGGAGCCGCCGACATTGTCGGTCAGGATGCGGACGTTCTCGGGCTTCTCGTTCAGGATGTCGGCGAGCGAATTCTTGAAGCCGAACACGCCCTGGCTTCCGACATGGAAGGTCCAGCGCCCGGACGCCTTGTCGTAGAATCCAACCGCCGAGCGCGGCTCCATCGCGTTGACGACGATACGATTGCTGATCAGCGGGATCCTGGTCACGTGCGCAGCCTTGGCGAAGGCCTCCTTGACCTTGTCCGCCTCGCCGTAGTGCCAGTCGAGCACGAGGTTGCCCGGCGCGTCGTCGAAGAGCTGCGGCGCGCCCGGCTTCGCCGCCTCGCGCGCGTCGGTCACTGCCGGCAGCTCGTCGATATCGACCTCGACCGCCTCGGCCGCATCGCGCGCCTGGGCCTTGGTCTCGGCGACGACGAAGGCGACCGGATCGCCGACGTAGCGCACCTTGCCGGTCGCCAGCGAACGGCGCTCCGGCTTCTTCATCGGGCTGCCGTCGCGGTTGTTGTAGGCGATGCCGCACTTCAGCGTCCCGTAGCCCGCGGCATTCAGGTCCTCTCCCGTCCAGGCGCCGAGCACTCCCGGCAACTTCCTTGCTTCGGTGAGGTCGATCTTCTTGATCGTGCCGTGGGCATGGCGGCTACGGACGATGACGCACCAAGCCTGGTTCTTCAGGCTGACATCGTCGGTGTATCGCCCTTCGCCGCGCAGCAGCTTCGGGTCCTCGTTGCGGGGTACCGGCTGTCCGACGCCGAACTTCGTCGAGCCCCACTGGATGGAGTCGTCCATTTCCACTTATCCCTGATGACGCGACTGTTAGTAGCCGAGAGCGCAGCCGTCCTTGCGAGGCTCGGAACCGCCGACCAGCACGCCGCGGTCGTGGTCGATCCAGATCGCCTGGCCGCCGCCCGGGGGCGTCTCGGTGCGCACGACCTTGTGGCCGCGGCGGCGGAGATCCTCCGCCACCGACTCCGGGATCGCCGGCTCGAGCTTGAGCTCGCCCTCGTAGGCCCACATGCGGGGCGCGGCCAGCGCGTCCTGCGGGTCCATATCGAAGTCGAGCACGTTCGAGACCAGGGTCGAGTGGCCGGTCGGCTGGAAGTGGCCGCCCATGACGCCAAAAGGCATCACCGCGCGGCCCTTCTTGGTCAGCATGCCAGGAATGATCGTATGCATCGGGCGCTTTCTCGGCGCGATGCAGCTCGGATGGCCTTCCTTCAGGCGGAAGCCCTGGCCGCGGTTCTGCAGCATGACGCCGGACTTCGGCGCCAGGATGCCGGAGCCGAATGCCGCGAACAGCGAGTTGATGAACGAGCAGGCGTTCCGGTCCTTGTCGACGACGCAGAGGTACGTCGTGTCCTTGTGCTCGAGGAAGTCGAGCTCGGTCCAGGGCGAGACGCTGTTGAGGCTGATTTGGGCGCGGAGCGACTCCGCCTCCTGGGTCGAGAGCAGACGGTCGACCGGCACGTCGACCTGGCTCATGTCGCCGACATGCTGGTTGCGCAGGCGATAGGCGAACTTGGCCGCCTCGGCCATCAGGTGGATGCGATCGGCCTGGCTGTACTTGTCGCTGCCGTAGTCGTAGCCCTGCAGCACGTTCAACATGATCAGCGCGGTGATGCCCTGGCCGTTCGGCGGGATCTCGTGCACGTCGTGGTCGCGGTACTTGGTCGAGATCGGCGTCACGTAGTCGGCGCGCGACTCCTCGAAGTCCTCCATCGTGTGCAGGCCGCCGACGGCCCGCAGCTTGTCGACCATGTCCTTGGCGACGTCGCCCTTATAGAAGCCGTCGCGGCCCTTCTTGGCGATCTTGCGCAGCGTCTCCGCCAGCTCCGGCTGCTTGTGCAGGTCGCCGATCGCCGGCGGCTTGCCGTTGGGAAGGAACCGCTTCGCCGCGTCCGGATCCTTCGACATCTTCGCCGTCAGCTTGCCCCAGTCGGAGCCGGTGCGCGGCGAGATGCGGTAGCCTTCCTCGGCCGCCTTGATCGCCGGCGCGAACAGCTCCGCCAGATCCTTCGAGCCGTAGTCGGCGTGCAGCTTGCACCAGCCGTCGATCGCACCCGGCACGGTCACCGCGTGCGGCGACTGCATGCGGATCGCATCGATCCCTTGAGACTTGTACCAGTCGAGCGTCGCCGCCGCCGGTGCGCGGCCCGAGGCGTTGAGGCCGATCGGCATGCCCGCCTTCGGCGAGTAGAGCGCGAAGCAGTCCCCGCCGATCCCGGTCGCATGCGGCTCGATCACGCAGAGCATCGCGATCGCGGCGATCGAGGCATCGACGGCGTTGCCGCCGGAGCGCAGCACGTCGATCGCGGTGAGCGTCGCCAGCGGATGAGCGGTGCCGGCGACGCCGCCATCGGCGAAGACGGCGGAACGGCCGGTGTGGAAATCACGCACGCGCATGGCCAGGGGCCTTTCGGAACGGGGGAGGTTTGGGATCAGGCGGAAACGGAATGATAAGGGGGCTTAGGGTCCGAGACAACCGTTCCAGGAGCCGAAATGCCCGCCATCTCGAAGCTGCACCTGTTCAGGATTCGTAAAGGCAGAGGCGCGGCAGCACGGGAATCGAGCCGAAATACAGCGAGGCCAGCTCGTTGGCGATCCAGGAGACCCACGCGCCGGTGAGGTTAGCCAGAACGATGATCGTCACCTTGTCGTCGGGATATCGGCACAAGATCGTATGGAATCCGAAGATGCCACCGGAGTGCATCTGGACGCGGTATCCCAAGCGCTCGCTCATGCTCCACCCGAAGCCGTAGCCATTCCCGTAGTTAGTGAACATGGCCTGCGTGGAATCCGGGTTAAGCAGCTTGCCGCTACCGAGAGCCTGCTCCCACGTCAGCAGATCGTCGACCGTCGAGTAGGTCGCCCCCGCGGCGCGACCCACGCT
>CAZDGR010000462.1:0-3048 GCA_964504845.1 uncultured Rhizobium sp.
GCGGTGGCCATGACCCTGCGTCATGGCCAGCGCGCGGGGCGCCTGCCCGAGATCCACAAGGACCCCTTCGACCGCCTGCTGGTCGCCCAGGCGGAAATCGAGGGCTGCGCGCTGGTGTCGAACGAGCGCCTGTTCGACCGCTACGGCATCGAGCGCGTCTGGTGACGGCCGGTCGCCGGCGTGCGGCACGGTCGCGAGACGACAGCGCTGGCCTTTAGGTCGAGGCCGGCTGATGCCGTCGCCGGTGGTCTTGACGATGCGGCCGCGGTGCTCGGCGAGCTTGGGGTCGATCAGCTCGCGCCGGTACGCCTTCAGCCGCGCCAGCGTGCCCTCCTCGTCGGCGCCCATCAGGCGCGAGTGTCACGCGACTTCCGCCGCGACGATCGCCGCCAGCCTGCGGGGCGCGCCGGTCATTCGGGAATCCCCGCGGCGCGCAAGCCAGCGAAGCCCTCTTCGAGCAGCTCGAGCTTCTGGAACGGCGAGCTGGCACGGAAGCGCGCCAGCGACGCCGTCGGATCGAGCCGCAGCAGCTCCCGCGCGGCGCTCCGCGCCTCCTCCAGCCTGCCGGTCGAGACCAGCGCGAAGATGAGGGTTCTGTGACCGGTCGTGAACTTGGGATTGGTAAGCACGGACTGGCGCGCCCAACGGAGGCTCTCCTCGAAGTTGCCGAGGAACCAATGCGCATAGGCGATACCGCTCATCATCGTGCCGGTGAGAGGATCCAGAGGATTCAACCGATGGGCCCGGGTGAACGAGGCAAGCGCCCGAGAGGGGTCGTGGGTGTAGTTCCGGATCCAACCGTCGATGTTCCAGATCGAGAACGAGTTGGTGTTGAGCTTGAGGGCGTGGTCGACGAGGGCGACGGCGGTGTCGTAGTCGCGACCGAAGAAGACTGTCGTTTGTGCCGCATAGGCGAGGGCCAGCGGATCGCGGCGCTCCCCGTTGGCGACGATCCCGACGAGCCGGAGCGCCTCGTTGGTTTCCTCCTGGACCGACTCGGCCCAGCCCTGTGCACGACGAAACACGTAGCACCAGGCGGCGAGCCCCGCGGCAAGGGCGAAGCGCGGATCGAGCGCGAGCGCGCGGCTGAGATGGGAAAGCGCCTCGACATTGCCTTCGCGCGTGAGCGAGTGGAAGGACGCATAGGCGCGGAGCAGATGATCATAGGCGTCGAGATTTTCGGTGCGCTTTGTCTGGCTTCGCTCGATCTCCGCCTGCCGCAGCTTCGGCTCGATGGCGCCGACGACGCTCATCGTCACCTGGTCCTGGAGGTCGAAGATGTCTTCCAAGGTGCCGTCGAAGCGGTCAGCCCAGATATGTGCGCCCGACGTGCCGTCGATCAGCTGGCCGGTGATGCGGACCTTCTGGCCTGACTTCCTCACCGAGCCTTCGAGCACATAGCGCACGCCGAGCTCGCGGCTGACGCGCTTCACGTCGACAGCCTGGCCCTTATAGGCGAATGAGCTGTTGCGGGCGATGACGAAGAGCCCGTGGAAGCGCGACAGCGCCGTGATCACGTCCTCGACCAGGCCATCGGCGAAATACTCCTGCTCGGGATCGCCCGACATGTTCTGGAACGGCAGGACGGCGATGGAGGGCCTGTCGGGCAGCGCCAGCAGCGAGGCCGCAGCGGCGCCCTTGACCTTGGCGGCGACGCGGAAGACGCGCACCGGGCGGTCGATGTTCTTCAGCGTCTGATCGCCGATGTCCTGGACCTCGATCTCGGTGCGCCCGCGCACGTCCTCGATGGCGCGGGCGGAGAGGCAGATGCCGCCGGGCTCGGCCAGCTGCTCCAGGCGGGCGGCGACGTTGACGCCGTCGCCGAGGAGGTCCTCGCCGTCGACGACGACGTCGCCGACATGGACGCCGATGCGAAGGCGGAGCCGCATCGCGTCCGGCCGTGGCGCCTCGCTGTCCCCCAGCGCGCGCTGCAGCGCCAGGGTGCAGCGGACGGCATCGACCGCGCTCCCGAACTCCATCAGGAATCCGTCGCCGGTCGTCTTGAAGATGCGCCCTGAATGGGCGACCAGCAGCGGCTCGATCTGGTTCAGGCGCAGCGCCTTGAGGCGCGCCAGCGTGTCCTCCTCGTCCTGGCCGACGAGCCGGCTGTATCCCGCGATGTCGGCCGCGACGATCGCCGCGAGCCGCCGTCTGGCGCGATCGCCTCCCACGCTCACCCCCAAAGCAATTTCTAAACTTTAATACATATTTGTAGACAATCGCCAATTGATCCCGGACGCTCGCGAACCGCCTGCACGTGCCGCGACCCGGCCGATCCGGCCGACCGGTTGCGTCATCCCGGCGGCCAACCAGAACAGCAGGGGAGAGCGCACATGGCCTACTACCTTCTGTGCTTCAGCTTCGCCACCGAGACCACTCGCAAGCTGGTCGCCAAGCCCGAGGATCGGCGCCGCGCGGCCGACAAGGCGCTTCGCGCCATCGGCGGCCGGCTGAAGGAGTATTTCTTCGCGCTGGGTCCGCATGATGCCGTCGTCATCGCCGAGATGCCCGACAACCTCACGGCCGCCGCCGCCGGCATGCTGACCGGATCCTCCGGTGCCTTCAGCCGTGTCGAGACCACGGCCCTCCTCACCATGGGCGAGGCGGTGAAGGCGATGCGCAAGGCCGGCAAGGCGGCGAAGTCCTACCGCCCGCCGGGACGCTAGGCGCAAGGACCCCCGAGGGAGGGGGCAAGCCCGGCTCTCGCCCCTTCCCTTCGGTCCCGGCGGGCCCTATAAGAGCCGCCAATCCTGCAACCCGCATCCGAGGACGAGGGACACGCCGAAAGGCGTGAATGCCCGAAGTCCAGCTAGAGGAGACCCTTCCATGAGCCAGCTTCTGATGCCGCGCGCGACCGCCGTCTGGCTGGTCGCCAATACCTCGCTCTCGTTCGAGCAGATCGCCGAGTTCTGCGGGCTGCACCAGCTCGAGGTCCAGGCGATCGCCGACGAGGAGGTCGCGGTCGGCATGCACGGGCTCGATCCCGTGGCCAACGGCCAGCTGACCCAGGAAGAGCTCGACCGGGCGCAGAAGGACCCGACCGCCAAG
>CAZDGR010000463.1:0-2348 GCA_964504845.1 uncultured Rhizobium sp.
CGTTCGACGTCGAGCTCCTGTGGGAGAAGATGTACCGCTCGACCATCAACATCGGTCGCAAGGGCCTGGTGCTGGAGGCGATCAGCGGCATCGACATTGCGCTCTGGGACATCATGGGGAAGGCGACTGGGCAGCCGGTCTACAACCTGCTCGGCGGCAAGACACGGGGCAAGCTCCGGGCATACGCGAGCTCGCTCTACGCGATGAAGAAGCCGGAGCGGCTGGCGGAGATCGCCGCCGGATATGCCAAGGACGGCTACACCGCGATGAAGATGCGCTTCGGCTATGGCCCCGGCGACGGAAGGCCCGGCATGAAGAAGAACCTCGAGCTGGTGAAGGTCGTGCGCGAGGCGATCGGCGACGACATTGACCTGATGGCCGACGCCTATATGGGCTGGACCGCGCAGTACGCGATCGAGATGCTGCGCATGCTCGAGCCCTATCATCTCACCTGGGTGGAGGAGCCGGTTATCCCCGACGACATCGAGGGCTATGCGCGGATCAAGCGGGAAGGGGGCGTCGCGGTCGCCGGCGGCGAGCACGAGTTCACCCGCTGGGGCTTCCGCGAGCTGATCGAGCGCCGGGCCGTCGACTACGTGCAGCTCGACGTCAACCGGGTCGGCGGGCTGACGGAGGCTCGGAAGATCGTGGCGCTGGCGCAGGCCTTCAACCTTCCGGTCGTGCCGCACGCGCACAACTACCACAACCTTCATCTGGTGATGGCGAGCGCCAACATGCCGCTTGCCGAATTCTTCCCGCATCCCGAGCGCGACGGCGACACCTTCTTCTCCGAGCTTTTCCACGGCGAGCCGACGGTGGTGAACGGCGAGATCGCGCTTTCCGACCAGCCGGGCTTCGGCGTCTCGCTGAACGACGAGGTCGTCGGGCGCTACAGGCAATCGTGATTTCGCCGACCCGGCGGCGCGATTGACAGCCCCAAGCGCCCGCTCGACAGTCATAGCCAGTCGTTTCGCCCCGCCGAGCGGGAGCAAGGTTTTTCAATTGGAGGTGGTGATGATCCTTTATCGCAAAAGGCTGGCGTTCCTGGCCCTGCCCTTGGCGGCCCTCGCCCTGACGGCGGCGCCGGCCGAGGCGCAGAAGACGGTCTATGTGGTTCCGCATGCCGATCTCCGCATCCTCGATCCGCTGCAGGCGGCGGCGACGATCACGACGATGCATGCGTCGAACATCTACGATCAGCTGTTCGCCTGGGACGTGAATCTGCAGTCCAAGCCGCAGATGATCAGCGACTACAAGGTCTCGGACGACAAGCTCACCTATACGATGACGCTGCGTCCGGGCCTCAAGTTCCATGACGGCTCGGCGGTGACCTCGAAGGATGCGGTCGCCTCGGTGAAGCGCTGGATGGTCCGCGACGGCGTCGGCCGGCGCCTGGCGGGCGTGCTCGCCTCGATCGACATCGTCGACGACAAGACCTTCGTCTTCAAGCTGAAGCAGCCCTACTCGTGGGTCGAGTACTCGCTCGGAAACCACGCCGGCAACTACCCGGCGATCATGCGCGAGAAGGAAGCGCTGATCGACCCGATGACCGCGGTCGGCGCCGACGCGCAGATCGGCTCGGGCCCCTACAAGTTCGCCAGGGACCAGTGGAAGCCGGGTGACGAGGTGGTCTACGTCAAGAATGCCGACTACGTGCCGCGCGCGGAGGCTCCGGACGGCATGGCCGGCGGCCGCCAGGCGAAGGTCGACAGGCTGATCTTCAAGATCATTCCCGATCCGCAGACCGCCGCCTCGGCGCTGCTGAAGGGAGAGGTCGACTTCATCGACAGCCCGGCCGCCGACGTGCTGCCGCAGCTCGAGAAGTCGAACCAGGTGACCGTGTCGAAGCTGGCCCCGGTCGGCGGCTTCGGCGCCATCCGGGCCAACGCTCTCCACCCGCCGTTCAACAATGCGAAGGCTCGCCAGGCGCTGGCCCTCGTCGCCCCGCAGTCCGACTACATGGTCACCGCAGTCGGCACCAAGAACTGGAACGAGTGCTTCTCGTTCTTCGTCTGCAAGTCGGTCTACGGCTCCGAGGCCGGCTCCGAGGGCTTCCGCAAGCCCGATCCGGCACGCGCGAAGAAGCTGTTCGAGGAAGCGGGATACAAGGGCGAGCGCATCGTCATCACCTCGACCCGCGAGATCGCCGCGATCGGTGCGCAGGCCGAGGTTCTGGCTGCCGCGCTCAACGCGATCGGCGTCAAGGCCGAGGTCGAATGGGCCGACTGGGGCACGACGCTGACCCGGTTCCTCACCAACAAGGCGCCGGTCGGGCAGCCGGGCCATTGGAACATCTTCACGACGACCAACTCGTGGTCGACCTGGCACAACCCGCTGACCAATATTGG
>CAZDGR010000463.1:2358-3048 GCA_964504845.1 uncultured Rhizobium sp.
CGATCACCCTCGGCGGCGGGCTGGTCCGGAACGACATCGGCGCGGTGCTGAACGCCGAGGGCAGCTGGGCCGGCTGGCAGACCCATGACGAGGGCGAGAAGCTCCGCGTCGCCTTCATCGAGGCGACCGACCAGAAGACCCGCATGGAGCTGCTCGAGAAGCTGCAGCGCCGCATGTACGAGGTCATGCCCTACATCGTCACCGGCCAGTTCGACCAGCAGTATGCCTGGCGCAACAACATCAAGGGCGTGCTGCCCACCTCCAAGCTGGTGCTCTGGAACATCAGCAAGGAGTAGGCGCCTGACGTGAACAATGGGCCGGCGGTGCGCATCCGTGCACCGCCGGCCTTTTCGTTTCAGGTAGGTCCGGTTTCGGCCGTCCTTGCCCGCAATTGACAGGGGAAGACGCCGGTCGGACAGTTGCATCATCCGGGTCGGTTTCCGATCCGAGAGACTTCGGGGCGGATCAAAACGGGAGGCGATGAGATGAAATCCTACACCGGGCGCTTAGGCGCCCTGACGGCGATGTCCTTGGCCTTGGGCCTCGGGCTCCATGCGCAACCAGCGTCGGCGCAGAAGACGCTGACCATCATCCCGCATGCCGATCTTCGCGTGCTCGACCCGCTGCAGGCGGCGGCGACGATCACGACGATGCATGCGACCAACATCTACGACCAGCTCTTCGCCTGGG
>CAZDGR010000464.1:0-3032 GCA_964504845.1 uncultured Rhizobium sp.
TCGGTCTTGCCTTCGAGCGGGAATCGAAAATGCTGTGGGCGGTGGTCAACGAGCGCGACGAGCTCGGCAGCGACCTGGTGCCGGACTACCTGACCTCGGTCAGGGAGGGCGTCTTCTACGGCTGGCCCTGGGCCTATTGGGGCCAGCACGTCGACGAGCGCGTGAAGCCGCCGCGCCCCGACATGGTGGCAAAATCTGTCGCACCCGACTACGCGCTCGGCAATCACGTGGCACCCCTGGGCCTCGCCTTCGCCGAAGGCCGCACTCTCCCCGAGCGGTTCCGCACCGGCGCCTTCATAGGCGAGCACGGCTCGTGGAACCGGAAGCCTCGCAGCGGCTACAAGGTCGTCTTCGTGCCGTTCTCGGGCGGCAAGCCGAACGGCCAGCCGATCGACGTGCTGACCGGCTTCGTCGGCGACGACAAGGCGCTCGGCCGCCCGGTCGGCGTCGCGATCGATGCGAAGGGCGCGCTGCTGGTCGCCGACGATGTCGGCAACGTCATCTGGCGCGTGACGCCGGCGACGCAGACGGCGACGAAGCCCTAGGTGGCCTTCAGCACCGGACGCTTCGCGCGCCACGGCGTCGCCTTCTGGTAGGCGTGCGCGACGGCGAGGGTGGTCGCATCCTCGAACGGGTGGCCGATCACCTGCATCGCCAGCGGCAGTCCGGATGAATGGAAACCCGTGCAGACGGTGGTCACCGGCTGGCCGGTGACGTTGCACGGCATCGGCAGCGGCGGCTGCTTGAACATCGCCCACTTGTTGCTGGCGGCGAAGGTCGGGGCGGGGCCGGGGAGGGCGGCGGTCACCAGCACGTCGACGTTGGCGGTGGCGGCGCGGACCTCCTCGGTGAGCTGGCGGCGAAGGCGCTGCGCCTGCAGGTAGTCGGGGCCCGAGAGCAATGCGGCGAGCGCGGCGCGGTCGCGGAAGTTCTCGCAGTAGTCGTTGAAGCGCGTCCTGAACTCGGTCGAGTGGACGACGAAGGCCTCGGTCAGCAGGATGATGTAGCAGCAGGCCGCGAACTGCGAGAGCGGCGGCAGGCGCACGTCGGTGATCGTGGCCCCGAGGTCGCGCAGGACCACGAGCGCCGCATCCAGCGACTTCTGCATCTCCGGATCGATCTTCGTGTCCTGCTCGTGGAAGTGCCGGATGAGGCCGACGCGCATGCCCTTGAGGTCGGTGCGCAGCAGGGAATGGTAGTCGGGGATCGGCACATGAGCGCTCGCCGGATCGCGCGGGTCGTGGCCGGCTATCGCCTGCAGCAGGAGGGCGCAATCCTCCACCGTCCACGCCATCGGGCCGGTGTGGTCGAGCGAGTAGGAGAGCGGAAACACGCCGGCGCGGCTGCAGAGACCATAGGTCGGCTTGATGCCGCTGACGCCGCACCAGGCCGACGGATTGCGGATCGAGCCGCCGGTATCCGAGCCGGTGCCGCCCAGCGTCATGCCGGCGGCGATCGCGGCCCCCGTGCCGCTCGACGAGCCGCCGGTGACGTGGTCGTAGTTCCATGGATTGCGCGCCGGCGGCCAGGGCAGGTCGAAGGAGGGACCGCCCATCGCGAACTCGTGGGTCGCGAGCTTGCCGAGCATCACTGTGCCGGCCTCGGCCAGCTTCCGCACCGTCGTCGCGTCCTCTTGAGGCACATGGTCGGCGAGGATCTTCGAATGCGCGGTCGTGCGGATGCCCTTGGTCGAGTAGATGTCCTTGTGCGCGATCGGGATGCCGTGAAGCGGACCCTTCGAGCGGCCGGCGGCGATGTCCTTCTCGGCCTGGCGCGCCTGGGCCAGGGCTTCCTTCTCGGTCACCAGCAGGAAGGCGTTGAGCTTCCCGTCATAGGTCCTGATGCGCTCCAGGCACTGCTCGGCGAGCGTCACCGGCGAAAGCGCCTTCGACTGGATCAGCCGCGAGGCCTCCGCGATCGACGGGATCTCGCTGCTCATGTCGGCTCGCGCGTGAAGATCGTCGCCGGCTCCGCCGCCATCTCGCGCGGCGCGTTCACGATGTCGACCCATTGCTGCAGATAGCCCGAGACGCCGTGCAGCTCGTCGAGCTGCGCCTTCGAAAGCGTGAGGCCGGCCCGGGCGAATCTCGCCTCGAGCTCGGCGCGGTCCATCGGCTTCGGATCGCTCATGCCGCCCTCACCGCCAGGGGCGCCTCGCCCTGGATCTGCGTCCTCAGCATGATCCGCCGCGTCGTCGGATCGAAGGCGTCGCGGCGGTGGATCACCGAACGGTTGTCCCAGACCAGGATGTCGCCCTGCTTCCATTTGTGCGCATAGGCGAGCTTCGGGTCGGTGCAATGCGCCCAGAGCCGGTCGAGCAGCGTCTCGCTCTCGTCAAGCGGGAGGCCGTCGATGTAGCCGTTGCGCCGCCGGCCGAGGTAGAGCGCCGGCACGCCGGTGTCGGGATGCAGGCGGACGATCGGATGCGAGGCGCCGGGCGCCTCTCTGGGATCGACGATCTCCTTCGATCCGCAGCGAAGCTCGCCGACGCTGGTGTAGGAGGAGTCGTGCTTCGCGGTCCTGCCGGCGATCGCGCGCTTGAGGTCATCGGGCAGCGTCGCATAGGCCTTGATCATGCTGGCGAACGACGTGTCGCCGCCCGACGGCGGCACCTCGACGGCGTAGAGCACGCTCGCCATCGGCGGAGCGGGGATATAGGACATGTCGGTGTGCCACTCGGCCTCGCCGTATCCGAGACCGCCGATCGCCTTCCCGTCGACGACGACGTTCGAGATGATCCAGATCTCCGGCCGGCGCGCACCGCCGTCGCCGTAGCTGCGCTCGGCCGAGGCCGGCGGCAGCTCGAGCACGCCGAAGCCCTGGCTGAACTTCACGACGCTCGGCTCGTCCATCTTCTGGCCGCGGATCAGCAGCAGGCCATTCTCGGCCCAGGCCTTCCGCATGGCGGCGAAGTCGGCATCGGCGACGCCCTTCGCGGCGTCGATCCCGCGCACCTCGACGCCGAGCGCGGCGTTCGGAATCGGCACGATCTCCATGGAACCTCCGGCAGAACGGGAGGCCGATCCTAGCGC
>CAZDGR010000465.1:0-3028 GCA_964504845.1 uncultured Rhizobium sp.
GCGCGCTCGTCGGCTTCGACTTCGCGTTCTCGCTGCCCTTTTGCCGGGCCAGCCGCTATTTCGGCCATGCGGACCCGTCGGTGCACGATCTCTGGGCCCTGATCGACGGGATCGGCGGCGAGGCGGCCGACCTCTGGGGCGGCGACTTCGCGCTCGATCCGCGTTTCGCCTCCGACTTCTGGCGGTCCGGTCCGCGGCCGAAGGGATACGTGGAACCCCATCGTCCGACCGAGTTCGCCTGCCGCGCGGCGGGTCTCGGCGCGCCTGAGAGCCCCTACAAGCTGATCGGCGCCAGGCAGGTGGGGCTGGGAGCGCTGGCCGGCATGCGCGTGCTCCATCGGCTCAAGGCGCATGCGGCGACCTGGCCATTCGACGACCTCGCCGGCCGCTCGGTGCTGGTCGAGATGTACCCGCGCCTATTCCTTCGCCGGGTGGGGGCGGGAAACAAGAAGGTCCGCGACTGGGGCGACCTCGGGACCGTGCTGAAGGCGCTCGGGTCGCGCGCACCGAAGTCCGGGGATAGCCCGCCTTCCGATCACGACACCGACGCCCTGGTCGCCGCCGCCGGCTTGAGGGCCCTTGCGGCGGAGGACGGGGTATGGGATGCCCCGCGGCACGACGAGGATGCGTTGAGGCGGGAAGGATGGATCTTCGGAGTGCCGAGGCCATGAAGGATACGGGTCATGCCGGTTGAGCAGCGGACGATTTCCGCCGCCGATGCCGATCAGCGCCTCGACCGCTGGTTCAAGAAGCACTTCCCGACGCTCGGCCACGGGCGCCTGGAGAAGCTGCTGCGCACCGGCCAGGTCCGCCTCGACGGCAAGCGGGTGAAGGCAAGCGACCGGCTCGAGGCTGGCCAGACGATCCGCATCCCGCCGATGGACCTGACGCCGGCGCCGAAGCCGGCCGAGCGCAAGGTCGACGAACGCGAAGCAAAGGACCTCCGCGCCCGCGTGCTGCACAAGGACGCCGACGTTCTGGTGATCGACAAGCCTGCGGGCCTCGCGGTGCAGGGCGGTACCGGCACCGACCGGCATCTCGACGGGCTGCTCGATGCGCTGAAGTTCGACGCCAAGGAGCGGCCGCGCCTGGTCCATCGCCTCGACCGCGACACCTCGGGCGTGCTGGTCCTGGCCAGGACCGCCGAGGCGGCGCGCTGGCTGGGCGACGCGTTCAAGGGGCGAGACACCGACAAGGTCTACTGGGCCGTGGTCGCCGGCGTGCCGAAGCTCCGCCAGGGGACGATCGACCTCAAGCTCGCCAAGCTCCCGGGCAAGGGCGGCGAGCGCGTGGTCGTCGACGAGCGCGAAGGCAAGAAGGCGATCACCGACTACGCCGTGGTCGAGGACATCAAGGGCGTCGCCGCCTGGCTGGCGCTGAAGCCGATCACCGGCCGTACCCACCAGCTCCGCGCGCATCTGGAAGCGATCGGCCATCCGATCCTCGGCGACGGCAAGTATGGCGGCAAGAACGCGCATCCCGACATCGCGGACGCACCGAAGCAGCTGCAGCTCCACGCCCGCTCGATCGCGCTCCGCCGTCCCAACGGCAGGACGCTGAAGGTCGAGGCGCCGCTGCCGGCGCACATGAAGGCAACCTGGGCTGCCTTCGGCTTCAGCGCGCGTCCGGACAGCGATCCTTTCGCGGAGCGCTGATGAGGAAGATGAAGCTCGCGGTCTTCGATTGCGACGGGACGCTGGTCGACAGCCAGGCGGCGATCGTCATGATCATGAACCAGGCATTTGCCGCCGAGGGCCATGCGGTTCCGGCCGATCTCGCGATCCGCCGCACCATCGGATTGCCGCTGGCGGATGCGATGGCGATGCTGGCGCCCGGCGCCGATTCGGCCCGCGTCCGGCGGCTGACCGAGGGTTATCGCGACATCGCCCGCACGGTGCAGCTGAAGCACGATCATCACGAGCCGCTGTTCGAGGGCACGCGCGAGACGCTGGACCGCCTGGCCAAGGCCGGGTGGATGCTGGCGGTCGCGACCGGCAAGGGCAGGCGCGGCCTGATCGCGACGCTGACCCGGCACGACCTGCTGGAGCGGTTCCTCTCGCTCCACACCGCCGACGACGGACCGGGCAAGCCCGACCCGACGATGCTCCGGAACGCGATGGCCTTCGCCGGCGTGCAGGCCGCGGACACCGTGATGATCGGCGACACCAGCTTCGACATGCGGATGGCGGCCAATGCCGGCGTGCGCGGGCTCGGCGTCGTCTGGGGCTATCATCCGCGCGAGGAGCTGATGGCGTCCGGCGCACATGCCGTCGCCGACACCTACGCGCACCTGGCCGAGCTGTTGCTGGACGAGGTGCGGTGAAGCGACGGTTCAAGACGGCCGAGGTGACCGAGGCTGCCGGCGGGTTCTCGGTCGCGCTCGACGGCAAGCCGATGCGGACGCCGGCCGGCCACGCGTTCGTGGTGCCGACCCGAACGCTGGCCGAGGCGGTCGCCGCCGAGTGGCAGGCGCAGGGCGACAAGGTCGATCCGCGCACGATGCCGATGACGCAGTTCGTGGCGACGTCGCTGGATCGCGTCTCGGTCGAGCGCGAACGGATCGTCCGCGACCTCGCCGCCTTCGCCGAGACCGATCTTCTCTGCCATCGCGCCGAGGACGCCGAGCGCCTGTCGAAGCGCCAGGCCGAGCAATGGCAGCCGCTGCTCGACTGGGCCGCCGAGGCGCTCGCCGCCCGCTTCGTGCTCGCTTCCGGCGTCATGCCGGTCGATCAGCCGGTCGAGACCCTGGTGGCGATTCGGACGCGGGTCGAGCGGCTCGACGACCTCACGCTGGTTGCGCTGCAGACGCTGGCGGGGGCCTCGGGCTCGATCGTGCTCGCTTTCGCCGTCGTCGAGGGGCGGCTCTCGGCCGACGAAGCCCATCGGCTCTCCCGCCTCGACGAGGACTACCAGATCGAGCGCTGGGGCGAGGATTACGAGGCGGCGGACCGACGGGTGGCGGTCCATGCCGATATGCGGGAGGCCGAAAGGCTGCTCTCGCTGGTGCGCGTCCGCCATTGATGCTATC
>CAZDGR010000466.1:0-3022 GCA_964504845.1 uncultured Rhizobium sp.
CGCTTTCGATTCTGCGCGCCGAGCTCGACAAGACGCTGGGCTTCGCCGGCTGCCGCGACGTGGCCTCGGTCGGCCGCGCGCTGATCGCTCTGGCCGACTTCGGCTGCACCAGGTCCCAGCGGTTGCCGTAGAGGTCCTCGAAGACGACGACGTCGCCATAGGCCTCATGGCGCGGCTCCTCGACGAACTTCACGCCCTTCGCCTTGTACGCGGCGTAGTCGCGGGCGAAGTCGTCTGTGTGCAGGAACAGGAAGACCCGGCCGCCGGTCTGGTTGCCGATGCGCGATTCCTGGTCCGGGTTCGCCGCCTTCGCCAGAAGCAGCGTACAGCCGCCCGATCCGGGCGGCGTTACCCTGACGAAGCGCTTGCCCCTGCCCATGTCGGTGTCCTCGACGAGCGTGAAGCCGAGCGTGCCTGTGTAGTAGGCGATCGCCTCGTCGTAGTCGCGAACGAGAAGCGCCAACGCTGCGAGATGCTGAGGCATGCGATCATTCTAGGGCGATCGGATGCGTCTGCCCACCGCTGGGCCGCCGGCAGCTTGCGATCGGGGGCGAACCGGCGTATCTGAGTCGCCGGGGATGCAGGCTCCCCGTCAGACGCTCCCGTCCAAGCACTGCGCAACCCGCCTCGCGAGGTGCGCCAGCCGTGGACCGATCCTCTCCCGTCACCGCTCTTCTCGCCGCGCGCGCCGTCCGCGACTTCGGCGACGGCTTCGTCGCCGTGCTGCTGCCGGTGCATCTGACCCTGCTGGGATTCTCGGCCGTCGAGGTCGGCGTGATGGCGACGGCGGCGCTGCTGGGCTCCTCGCTCCTGACCCTGGGCGTCGGCGTCCTCGGCAGCCGGCACGATCATCGCCGGCTGCTGATCGCCGCGGCCGGGCTGATGGTGGCGAGCGGCGTCGCCTTCGCCTTCGTCCACGACTTCGCCTTGCTCCTGGTGATCGCCTTCGTCGGCACGATCAACCCGTCCTCGGGCAGCGTCAGCGTCTTTGCGCCGCTCGAGCAGACGGTGCTGACCGCGGCCTCGGCCGACCGCGAGCGGACGGCGATGTTCGCCCGATACAGCCTCGTCGGCGCGCTCGCCGGCGCCGTCGGCGCGCTGGCCGCGGCCGTGCCTGACATCCTGGCACCGTGGGGCCTGGACCAGCTCCAGGCGATCCGGCTGATGTTCGTCCTCTATGCGCTGCTCGGCATCGCCGGCGCGCTGCTCTACCGGCTGGTCCCGAAGCGGCCGCCGGCGGAGGCCCGGCCGCCCGCGGCGCTCGGCCCCTCCAAGGGCATCGTCGTCCGCATGGCGCTGCTGTTCAGCGTCGATTCCTTCGGCTCGGGCTTCGTCGTGCAGTCGCTGCTGGCGCTGTGGCTGTTCGAGACCTTCGACCTGTCGCTGTCGGCCGCCGGCCTGTTCTTCTTCTGGTCGGGCGTGCTCGCCGCCTTCTCGTTCCCGGTCGCCGCCTGGCTCGCGCGCCACATCGGCCTGATCAACACGATGGTGTTCACGCATATCCCGGCGAATCTCTGCCTGATCCTCGCCGCCTTCGCGCCGTCGCTGCCGCTCGTGATGGCGCTGCTGCTGATCCGCGCGGCGCTGTCGCAGATGGATGTGCCGACCCGCACCTCCTACGTGATGGCGGTGGTGACCGAGGCGGAGCGGCCGGCGGCGGCGAGCTTCACCACGGTGCCGCGCTCGATCGCCGCGGCGATCAGTCCCTCGATCGGCGGCGCCCTCTTCGCCGCCGGTCACCAGGCGCTGCCGCTGGTGCTCTCGGGCGCGATCAAGACCGCCTACGACCTGGCCCTGCTTTTCCAGCTCCGCCACGTGAAGCCGCCCGAGGAGCGATGAGGTCGGCCCCGCTATCGGCGTGAAGCGCGCTTTCTGCCTAGGGGGCTTTGCCTCCGCCGCCGGCTTCGGCGACAATGGTTTCCCAGGACACGCTTTCTCCCCGGAGTCTCTCAAATGGAATACCGTTCGCTCGGCCGGAGCGGCCTCAAGGTCGCGCCGCTCTGTCTCGGCACGATGATGTTCGGCGGACCGACGAGCGAGGCCGATTCGCGCGCGATCATCGGCCGCGCCCGCGATCAGGGCTTCAACTTCCTCGACACCGCCGACGTCTACAACGACGGCAAGTCGGAGGAGGTGGTGGGCCGCGCCATATCCAAGGACCGCAGCTACTGGATCCTGGCGACCAAGCTCTGCAACCCGATGGGACAGAGCCCGAACGACAAGGGGCTTTCGCGCCGCTACGTGATGCAGGCCTGCGAGGCGAGCCTGAAGCGGCTCGGCACCGACTACATCGACGTCTACTACATGCACAAGGAAGACCTGACGGTACCCTTGGCCGAGAGCGTGATGGCGATGGGCGAGCTGATGCGCCAGGGCAAGATCCGCTACTTCGCGCTCTCGAACTTCCGCTCATGGCGGGTCGCCGAGGTCGCGAACCTCTGCGACGAGCTCGGCATCCAGCGGCCTGCCGCGAGCCAGCCCTACTACAACGCCTTCAACCGCATGCCCGAGGTCGAGCATCTGCCGGCCTGCAAGTTCTACGGGCTCGGCGTCGTGCCCTACAGTCCCTTGGCGCGCGGTGTCCTCACCGGCAAGTACAAGCCCGACGCCGATCCGCTCGAAGGCTCGCGCGCCTCCCGCCAGGATCGCCGCATGATGCAGACCGAGTGGCGGAAGGAGAGCCTGGAGCTCGCCCAGGACGTGGTGGCGCACGCGAAGAAGCGCGGCGTCACGCCCGGCCAGTTCGCCACCGCGTGGGTGCTGGCCAATCCGCTGGTGACCTCGCCGATCGCCGGCCCCCGCACCATGGACCAGTGGGAGGACTATGTCGGCGCGCTCTCCTTCAAGTTCTCGAAGGAGGACGAGGCGCTGATCGACGGCATGGTCGCGAGCGGCCATCCCTCCACCCCCGGCTACAACGACCCGGCCTATCCGATCGAAGGAAGACCGACGAGTTTCTAATCAGGAGCGAGTCTCGCCCCCCACCCCAACCCTCCCCCACGCTCCGCGGGGGGAGGGGATC
>CAZDGR010000467.1:0-2966 GCA_964504845.1 uncultured Rhizobium sp.
TGTGGGCCGGCATGAAGCCCGCGGCGCACTTCATCAAGCTGCCGCTGATCCCGCCGTCGATCACCCAGAACACCGATGCGGGGCCTTACGCGGATATCCTTCGTTACGGCAAGTCGAAGAAGGACCGCGACATCGTCAACGTGACGATCCTCTCCGGCTTCACCAATGGCGACACGCCAAAGAACGGCATGTCGGTGGTCGTCTCGTCGCGATCCGGAAAGGCGAAGGCGAGGGAGGTCGCGCGCGACATCGCGACGGCCTGCTGGGCCGATCGCCGGCGCTACGTGCCCGAGATGATGAGCCTCGACGACGCGGTGGCGCTCGCGGTGAAGACCGGCCGCGATCGCTCGCTGCCGCCGCAGCTCCTCGCCGACGTCGCCGACAATCCCGGCGGCGGCGGGCGCGGCAACACGACCTGGATACTGAAAGGTCTTCACGCGGCGAAGGCCGAGGGCGTGATCCTGGGCACCTTCTTCGATCCGCCGCTCGCGGCCGAGGCGCATCGGTTAGGGGAGGGCGCGACCTTCCATGCCCGCTTCAACCGCGATGAGACCAACGAGCTCTCGGAGCCCTACGAGGCCGAGGCGAAGATCCTCAAGCTCCACGACGGCGCCTGCGTCGGCCGGCGCGGCATCTTCGCCGGCCGGACCATGAATCTCGGTCCCTCGGCGCTGCTGGAGATCGGCGGTCTCCGTCAGGTGGTGAACTCGATCCGCCTCCAGATGCTCGACACCGTCTATTTCGAGATGTTCGGGATCGACATCCCCGCCGCCCGGACGGTGGTGGTGAAGTCGCGCGGGCACTTCCGCGCCGCCTTCGACCAGTGGTTCCCGAACGACCGGATCCACAATATCGACGTCCCCGGCCTCAACATGCCGGTGCTCAGCCGATTCGGCTTCAAGCGCTGCCCCCGGCCGATTTTCCCGCTCGATCCGGATATGGAATGGGCGCCGGCCTGAGGCGCGTTCACGCCCCGTTTCCCGGGTTTCCCCGAGGTTGACGGGGCGGGCTCTACCCGGCATTTTCCGGGCCCAATCCCGAGCCGACGGACCCTCCCCGTGACCGTGCGCCACGACGACCTCGCCAACGCCATCCGGGCGCTCTCCATGGATGCCGTCGAGCAGGCGAAATCCGGCCATCCCGGCATGCCGATGGGCATGGCGGACGTGGCGACCGTCCTGTTCACCCGCTTCCTCAAATACGACCCGGCGCATCCGGACTGGCCCGACCGCGACCGCTTCGTCCTGTCGGCCGGCCACGGCTCGATGCTGCTCTATTCGCTGCTCCATCTGACCGGCTATGCCGACATGACGATGGATGAGCTCCGGAACTTCCGGCAGCTCGGCAGCAAGACCGCCGGCCATCCCGAGTACGGCCACGCCGCCGGCATCGAGACCACGACCGGCCCGCTCGGTCAGGGCCTCGGCAACTCGGTCGGCATGGCGCTCGCCGAACGCATCCTTCAGGCACGCTTCGGCTCCGACCTCGTCGACCACTACACCTATGTGATCGCCGGCGACGGCTGCCTGATGGAAGGCATCAGCCACGAGGCGATCAGCCTCGCCGGCCACCTCGGCCTCGGGCGCCTGATCGTGCTGTTCGACGACAACTCGATCTCCATCGACGGCGGCACCAATCTTTCGGTCGACGACGACCAGCTCGCCCGCTTCAAGGCGTCGAAGTGGCACGTGCAGGCGATCGACGGCCATGACCCCGAAGCGATCGCCAAGGCGATCGAGTCGGCGAAGAAGACGGCGGAGCCGTCGCTGATCGCCTGCAAGACCGTCATCGGCAAGGGCGCGCCGACCAAGGCCGGCACCGCGTCCACCCACGGCTCGCCGCTCGGCGCCAAGGAAATCGAAGGGGCGCGTGCGCAGCTTGGCTGGAACGCGCCGCCGTTCTCGATCCCGGAGCCCATCCTCGCCGAGTGGCGGAAGCTCGGCGGCCGCGGCGCCAAGGACTTCGATGCCTGGGCCAAGCGCCACGGCGCCGCCAATACCGCCGGCGAGTTCGACCGCGTGACCGCGGGCGAGCTGCCGGAAAAGGTCGCCGGCGCGATCCAGGCCTTCAAGAAGGACGCGTCCGAGAAGGCGCAAGCGCTCGCCAGCCGCCAGTCGTCGGGCAATACGCTCGAGGTGCTGGCGCCGATCATGGCGGAGCTGATCGGCGGCTCCGCCGATCTCACCGGCTCGAACAACACCAAGGCCAAGTCGCAGGCGGTCATCAGGAAGGGCGCCTATGGCGGCGCCTACGTCCATTACGGCGTGCGCGAGCACGGCATGGCCGCGGCGATGAACGGCATGGCGCTGCATGGGGGCATCGTTCCCTACGGCGGCACCTTCCTCACCTTCACCGACTATTGCCGGCCGTCGATCCGCCTCTCGGCGCTGATGGGGATCCGCGTCGTCTATGTGATGACGCACGACTCCATCGGGCTCGGCGAGGACGGCCCAACCCACCAGCCGGTCGAGCACCTCGCAGCCCTCCGCTGCATCCCGAACCTGCACGTGTTCCGTCCGGCCGACACGGTCGAGACCGCCGAATGCTGGGCGCTGGCGCTGGCCTCGGCGAAGACGCCGTCGATCCTCTCGCTGACTCGCCAGGCGCTGCCGACGGTCCGGACGATGCATACGGAGGAGAACCGCTCTGCCCGCGGCGCCTATGTGCTGGTCGAGGCGAGCGCTGCCCGCAAGGCGACGCTGATCGCGACCGGCTCCGAGGTCTCCATCGCGACCAAGGCGCGCGAGATGCTGGAAGCCGCGGGCGTTCCGACCGCCGTCGTCTCGATGCCGTGCTGGTCGCTGTTCGACGCGCAGCCCGAGAGCTACCGCAACCAAGTGCTGGGCTCCGGTGTCCGCGTCGCGATCGAGGCCGGCGTGAAGCTCGGCTGGGAAAAGTACATCGGCGATAGGGGCGCCTTCATCGGCATGACCGGCTTCGGCGCCTCGGCGCCGGCGGAAGCGCTC
>CAZDGR010000468.1:0-2962 GCA_964504845.1 uncultured Rhizobium sp.
TCGAGGTGTCGAGCGACGACGCGATCCCGATGTTCCGCCACACCACCCTCTACAAAGGCGGTGCCGGCGCCTCGTCCGAATCGCTCGAGGACCTGGTGAACATCGCGCTCTCCGAGTGCGAGCGGTTCTTCCCGGCCTTCCAGTTCGTGATCTGGGGCGGCAAGGGTGCCTCCGAGGCGCTCGACGCCTCGATGTTCGAAACGCTGGGCGAGGCGTAGGCGCCGCTCTATCGTCGGGGCCATGTCAGGTCCTGTGCTCCTTGTCGGCTGCGGCAAGATGGGCGGCGCCATGCTGGAAGGCTGGCTCGCCCGATCCCTCCTCTCCGACGGCGTCCACCTCGTCGAGCCGAACGCCGATGCGATTGCCGCCTTCCGCGACAGGCCCGGCGTCACGTCGCACGCGACCCTCGACGCGCTCCCCGCCGACCTGACGCCCGAGATCGTCGTGCTCGCGGTCAAGCCGCAAACGACGCCGGAAGTCCTGCCCATGCTCGGGCGGTTCAAGTCCGCGACCTTCCTCTCGATCATGGCGGGCAAGCGGATCGCCGGGCTCTCCTCGGCGCTGGGCGGGGCTCCGGTCGTCCGCTCGATGCCGAACACGCCGTCGGCGGTCGGCCGCGGCATGACGGTTGCCGTCGCAGGCCCGGGCGTCACGCCGGCCGCGCGCAAGCGCTGCGACGACCTGCTGGCCGCGGTCGGCGAGGTCGCCTGGGTCGAGGACGAGGGGCTGATCGATCCGGTGACGGCGGTCTCCGGGGGCGGCCCGGCCTATGTATTCCTCCTGATCGAGGCGCTGGCGGCGGCCGGCGAGAAGGCGGGGCTTCCGGCCGACCTCGCGATGCGGCTCGCGCGGGTGACCGTCTCCGGCTCCGGCGAGCTGGCCAGGCTCTCGTCCGAGCCCGCGGCACAGCTCAGGAAGAACGTGACGAGTCCCGGCGGCACGACGCTGGAAGCCCTGAAGGTGCTGATGGCGGAGGATGGCATCCAGCCGGTCTTCGATCGTGCCATCGCCGCCGCGACCCGACGCGCGGGCGAGCTCGGAAGCTAGCACCGCGTTGCCCTGCAAAACCGCGATCGCTACGATGCCGCGGTCGTCCAAGAAGAAAGAGGGGGAGAGAGACCGATGCTCAAGCTCAGCATGCTGAAGCCCAGCGTCAACAGCATGACGGTGCGCATGTTCCTGCGCGCCTCCGGCCTCAAGCACGAGGAGGCCGACGTCTGGGGCCACACGCGCTCGCCCGAGTTCCTGAAGATCTGCCCGGCGCACATGACGCCGATGCTGGAATCGAGCGACCTGCCGAAGTCGGCGATTTGGGAAAGCTGCGCGATCATGCAGTATCTCTGCAACAAGCACGGGCTCTCGAAATTCTATCCAACCGATCCCGGCAAGCGCGCGATGATCGACAGCGCGATGTTCTATCACACCGGCACGCTCTACCCGCTGATCGCCCGCGCGACCTATCCGGCCCTCGGATTCCCCGCATATCCGGGCGAGGTCGGCGCCAGCGACGCCTCGCCCGCCGACAAGGCAAAGGCGCAGAAGCAGGCCGAGGCGGCGATCGCCGAGCCGCTCGAGGTCTTCCGCGTCTTTTATCTCGGCAACGATCCGTTCATCGGCGGGGCGAGCCCGTCGATCGCCGACATGCGGATCGCCTCGACGCTCGAATTCCTGGGCTCGATCGATTACCCGATGCCGGACTGGGCCAAGGCCTATATCGCCAACATGGAGAAGGCGCTGGGCTCGGCCTA
Organism: uncultured Rhizobium sp.; assembly: GCA_964504845.1. GTDB lineage: Bacteria > Pseudomonadota > Alphaproteobacteria > SHVZ01 > SHVZ01 > SHVZ01. The sequence goes on from CAZDGR010000468.1 coordinate 1,749, forward strand.
TGCGGAGCCGGTCGCCGACGTCCGGGGTTACATCCAGTACGCAAGGTCGCAGAAGAAGTAACCGTGACAGGAGGTGCCCGATGATCAAGGGCCTTCACCACAGCGCCTATCGCTGCCGCGACTCCGAGGAGACGCGCGCCTTCTACGAAGGCTTCCTGGGCTTGCCCTTGAGCGGCGCGCTCGAGATCAAGGAGACCAAGAGCGGTCGCGCGACCAAGGTGCTGCATACCTTCTACCGGCTCGACGACGGCTCGTTCCTGGCCTTCTTCGAGGCGCCGGACATGGACTTCGACTTCAAGCAGCAGCACGACTTCGACCTCCACATCGCGCTCGAAGTGTCGCCCGATGTGCTGAAGCCGATGCTGGAGAAGGGCAAGGCGGCCGGCATCGAGACGCGCGGCGTCGCCGATCACCGTTTCATCGACTCGATCTACTTCCGTGATCCGAACGGCTATGTCGTCGAGCTGACGGCGAAGCGCGAAGGCCACGACGCGGAGATGGCGCCGGGCAACGCAAAGTCGCGCGATATCCTCACGCGCTGGACGAAAGAGAAGCAGGCCTCGCCGCGCGCCGCGGAGTGACGGTGCGCTATATCCGCCGTTTCCCGCGCCGCATCCGCGAGATCGAGCATCAGTGGATTCCGATGTCCGACGGCGTCAGGCTGTCGGCGCGGATCTGGCTGCCGGTCGATGCCGGGAAGGATCCGGTGCCGGCGGTCCTCGAATACCTGCCCTATCGCCATCGCGACGGCACCTACAGCCGCGACAACGGCATCCATGCTTATTTCGCCGGCCACGGTTACGCCTCGATCCGTGTCGACCTGCGCGGGTCGGGCGAATCCGAAGGCGTGCTGATCGACGAGTACCTGAGGCAGGAGCAGGACGACGCGCTTGAGGTGATCGCCTGGATCGCTGCGCAGCCGTGGTCGACCGGCAAGGTCGGCATGATGGGCATCTCCTGGGGCGGCTTCAGTTCGTTGCAGGTCGCAGCGCGCCGTCCGCCCGCGCTGAAGGCGATCGTCACCGTGGATTCGACCGACGATCGCTACACCGACGACGCGCACTACATGGGAGGCGCGCTGCTCGGCGAGAACATGGGATGGGGCTGCGCCTTCTTCATGCAGCAGGGCCGCGCGCCCGATCCGGCGATCGTCGGATCGCGCTGGCTCACGATGTGGAAGCGGCGGCTGAAGGCGATCCCGCATCCGGTCGAGC
>CAZDGR010000469.1:0-2956 GCA_964504845.1 uncultured Rhizobium sp.
ATCCACTTGGCCGAGGTGCCGAACAGCGTGCAGCGCTCGGCCTCGCCATAGCCGAAGAGGATGTTTCCGTTCGGATGGAACGGCGATCCGTCGAAGAGCAGCAGCGTCGCTTCCGATGCAAGCCCCGAGATCAGCCAATTCCACATCATCCAGCCGCAGGTGGTGAAGTAGAAGACGCGGTCGTCCGGCTTAACGTCGGACTGCAGCTGATGCTCCTTGAGGTGCTGGAGCAGCGTGCCGCCGACGCCGTGCACGATGCACTTCGGAACGCCGGTCGTGCCCGACGAGTAGAGGATGTAGAGCGGGTGATTGAACGGCACCTGCGCGAAGCTCAGGCCCGACGCCCTGGGCGAGACGAAGTCGGCGTAGTGAACCGCGTTCGCGAGGCCGGCGAGGTCGGCCTTCTCCCGCGTGTATCCGACGATCACCGTCTTCTCGACAGAAGGCAGCTTGGCCAGGATGTCCTTGACCTTGGGCAGCTGGTCGAAGGTCTTGCCGCCGTAGTAGTAGCCTTCGGCGGCGACCAGCACCTTCGGCTGGATCTGGCCGAAGCGGTCGAGCACGCCGGTCACGCCGAAGTCGGGCGAGCACGAGGACCAGACCGCCCCCAGGCTCATCGTCGCCAGCGCGGCTATGATCGTCTCCGGCATGTTCGGCATGTAGGCGGCGACCTTGTCGCCGGTGCCGACGCCGAGCTTCCTGAGCCCCTGAGCGAAGCGCGAGACCTCGTCGGTGAGCTGGTCCCAGCTCATCCGCCGCTTCACCTTGTCCTCGCCCCAGAACACGATCGCATCGCCGGGGCCGGTCCGGCGGAGCAGGTTCTCGGCGAAGTTGAGGCGCGCGTCGGGGAAGAACCTGGCGCCGGGCATCTTGTCGCCGTCGACCAGCACCCGGGCCCCCCGGGTCTCCGCCTTCACGCCCGAGAAATCCCAGAGCGACTGCCAGAACTTCTCCGGCTCCTTGACCGACCAGTCGTAGAGCGCGTCGTAGCCATCGAGCTCGGGCCCCCACTGTTTCGCCACATATGCAGCGAATCGCGTCAGGTTGGCGTCGCGGATACGGGCGGGCGAGGGCTGCCACAGGGGACGGTCGGCCATGGTCCTCGTTTCCTCGTTGGTCGTGCCGGGCTTGGAGGCTAGACTTGCAGAGTTTCCTGGTCGGTCGGTGATAGCGCGCCGCCTCGCCCCGAGGCAAGCCGCCCGCCGGAATCGAGCAAAGTGCCTCTACCCTCCGCCCTTTCCCTCCCCATCGTCCGCGCCTGCCTCTGGGCCGCGACGACCTCGCTGACCTCGGCCGCGATGATGCTGCTGATCCGCTGGGCGGCGACCGAGCTCCACCCGTTCCAGATCTCGTTCCTGCGCTGCATCTTCGGCGCGCTCTTCACCCTTCCCTGGCTCTGGCAGATGGGGCTGAGCGAGGTCAGGAAGGTCGACATCGGCCGCTACAAGTGGCGGGTCATCCTCGCCTTCGCCTCGATGCTCACCTGGTTCTACGCCGCCTCGTACCTGCCGATGGCGGAGTCGACCGCCCTCAACTTCACGACGCCGCTGTTCGCGACCGTCGGCGCCGCCCTGGTGCTCGGTGAGACCGTGCGCATCCGCCGCTGGACCGCGACCATCCTCGGATTCATCGGCGTCCTGGTCATCGTCCGCCCGGGCGCGCATACCTTCAACCCGGCGGCGATCATCATGATCGTCTCGGCGCTGACCTCGGCCTTCTCGGTCCTGATCATCAAGCGGCTGACCAGGACCGAGTCGGCACAGTCGATCGTGATGTTCACCTTCATGTTCCTGACGCCGCTGACGCTGATCCCGGCGCTGTTCGTCTGGCAGACGCCGAGCTGGTACGTGGTCATGCTCACCGCCGGGATGGGCCTGGTCGGCACCTTCGGCAACTATTGCTCGGCCCGTGCCTTCACGCTCGCCGACGCCTCGGCGGTGCTGCCGATCGACTATCTGCGCATGCCGGTGGTGGCGCTGGTGGGCTTCGCTGCCTTCGGCGAGGTTCCCGACGCGCTGGTCTGGCTCGGATCGGCGATCATCGCCGCCTCCTCGCTCTACATCGCGCACCGCGAGGCCAAGCTTGCACGCGAGGCCGCGCGGGCACGACGCCCCTAGCTATTTCTCGATCTTCGCGTCGTAGCGCCTCTGCCATTCCTTGAGGATGCGGTCGCGGTTCGACGCCGCCCACAGGAAGTCGTTGCGGATCAGCGATTCCTCGAGACCCTTCGGATAGAACGGCATGTCGGTCTCGACGCCCTTCATCGCCACCATCGTGGCGAAGCGGGCATAGAGCCTGTTCGCCTTCTCGGACGCCGCCCAGTCCATCAGCCGGCGCGCCGCCTCCAGGTTCTTCGTGCCCTTGACGATCGCCGCGGTGTCCATGTCCCAGCCGCCGCCCTCCTCCATCACCAGGATCTCGACCGGCGCGTTGCCCTGGCGCGCGGCGACCCCGGCGAGCTCATAGGAGATGCCGACCGGGAACTCGCCCGACGCCGCCATCCGGCACGGCTTGGTGCCCGACTTGATGTACATCGCGATGTTGTCGTGGAGCCTGTCCATGTAGCTCCACGCCTTCTCCTCGCCCCAGAGCTGCATCCAGGCCGAGACGTGGAAGTAGCCGGTGCCCGACGACGCCGGATCCGGCATCAGCACCTGGCCCTTGTAGGCGGGATCGGCGAGATCCGCCCATTTCGACGGGCGCTTCAGGCCCTTCTTCGCGGCTTCCACCGTGTTGAAGCAGATCGCCGCCGCCCAGGCTTCCATGCCGACCCAGGAAGGCGGATTGGCCGGATCGCGGAAGTTCGCCTTGATGCGGTCCAGCGACTTCGGCGCATAGGGATCGAGGATCCCCAGCTCCTTCAGCTGCAGCATGTTGGTGACCGCGAGGCCCCAGATCGCGTCGGCCTGCGGGCGGTCCTTCTCGGCCACCAGCTTGGCCGCGACCACGCCGGTCG
>CAZDGR010000470.1:0-2928 GCA_964504845.1 uncultured Rhizobium sp.
AGGCCGGCGCCGACGGCATCACCGCGCACCTCCGCGAAGACCGCCGCCACATCTCCGACGACGACATCGCGCGTCTCGTCCGCGACATCGACCGCCCGCTGAACCTGGAGATGGCGGCGACCGAGGAGATGCTGGCGATAGCACTTCGCCACAAGCCGCACGCCGTCTGCCTGGTTCCCGAGAAGCGCACCGAGGTCACGACCGAGGGCGGCCTGGATGCGGCCCGCCTTTTCGACTATCTCCATCCCTATGTGCAGAAGCTCGGCGCCAATGGCAGCCGTGTCTCATTGTTCATCGAGGCCGACCCGAAGCAGCTCGATACGGCGAAGAAGCTCGGCGCACCGGTCGTCGAGCTTCATACCGGCGCCTATTGCGAGCACGAGGGCGCGGAGCGCGAGAAGCAGCTGGCCCGCATCAAGTCGGCTGCGAAGCACGCCGAGGCGATCGGCCTCGAATGCCATGCCGGCCATGGACTCACCTTCGACACGGTGGCGCCGGTCGCGGCGATCCCGACCGTCGTCGAGCTCAACATCGGCCATTTCCTGATCGGCGAGGCGATCTTCTCCGGCCTCGACTCGGCGATCCGGCGCATGCGCTCAGCCATGGACAAGGCGCGGGCGGAGGCCACGGGCGCGGAAACCGCATGATCATCGGCCTCGGCACCGACCTGATCGACATCGACCGGATCGAGAAGACGCTTGCCCGCTTCGGCGAGCGTTTCCTCGACCGGTGCTTCACGGCGGTCGAGCGCTCGAAGTCAGACCGGCGGGCGAACCGTGCGGCAAGCTATGCGCGTCGCTATGCGGCCAAGGAGGCCTGCTCGAAGGCGCTGGGCACCGGCTTCCGCCGCGGCGTCTTCTGGCGCGATATGGGCGTGGTCAACGATCCCTCGGGCCGGCCGACGATGAAGCTGACCGGCGGTGCCGCCGAGCGGCTCGCCGAGATCACGCCGCCGGGCATGGACGTCCGCATCGATGTTTCGCTTACCGACGAGCCTCCGATCGCCCAGGCGACCGTGATCATCACGGTGGTGCCCCGGGTTCAGCGCGAGAAGATGCAGGGGCGCGATTGAAGGTTAGGGCGCAAGCGTCGGATAGAGCCGGGCGGCGCCAGGGTCCATGACTGCGGCATGACGGATTTCACCAAGCTCCTGGCCGCATTCGCAGGAACCCAGTTCGCCGACCAGGTGGCGCTGCTGGCGCTGCCGCTGATCGCGGCCCTCGTCCTCGGCGTCGGCCCGGTCGAGATGGGCTGGCTCACCGTGGCGGCGACGATCCCTTTCTTCATCTTCGGCCTGCCTGCCGGCGTCTGGATCGACCGGTTGCCGCGCCGATCGGTGATGATTGCCGGCAGCCTCCTTAGAGCGTCGGCGCTGCTGGCGATTCCGGTTGCGGCCTTGCTCGGACTGGTGAGCCTCCCGCTCCTGATGGCGAGCGCGGTTCTGGCGGGCATCGGCATGGTCTTCTTCGACGTCGCCGCCCAGTCGGCGATCCCCGCCCTGGTTGAGCGCGAGCGGCTGATGGGGGCCAACAGCCGTTTCGAGATCGGGCGCGCCGGCGCGGTCACCGGCGGTCCCGGGCTCGCCGGCGTCCTGGCCGGTACGATCGGTCCGGCGCTTGCGGTGCTGGCGTGCGGACTCGCCGACCTGATCGCGGCGGCCGTCTCCTGGCGCATATCGAAGCCCGCCGTGCCTGAGACGCCGCCCGTCCGCCGCAGCTTCGCCGGCGACCTGGCGGAGGGGATGCGTTTCCTGCTGGGCGAGCCGAGCCTGCGCGCACTCGCCTTCTGTTCGCTCACCTGGAACATCGCCTTGTTCGCGATGAGCGCGCTCCTGGTGCTCTACCTCGCCCGTGGACTCGGACTCTCCGCGACGGAGATCGGCCTCGTCTTCGCGGTCGACGGCGTCGGCATGGTGGCGGGGGCGATCGCCGCACCCGCGATCGAGCGGCGGATCGGCCTCGGCCGCTCGATCGTCCTCGGACCCGCGATCGGGGTGGTGGGGATAGCGCTGATCCTGGCGGCCACGCCGGCGACCGCGATCCCTCTGCTGGTCGCCGGACGGTTCCTGTTCGGCTTCGGTCCGGTCGTCTTCAGCGTCACCCAGACCAGCCTGCGGCAGAGCGTCACGCCGAGCCATCTGCTCGGCCGGGTCAACGCCAGCCTCAGATGGCTCACCTGGGGCTTCCGGCCGGTCGGCGCCCTTCTCGGGGGGCTGGTCGGCGAGGTTTGGGGCCTTTATGCAGGCGTTGCCCTTTCGGGACTGGGCTTGGCGTTGTGCCTTGTTCCGCTTGTGATTTCGCCGGTACCGAGATTGGAACGACTCCAGGCCTAGCTTGCCGGGGAAGGTAGGGTCTGGCATACCTCGCGGTCGACCCTCCCGAGCGGCGAGCATGAGCCTGACTACATCGTCGAAAAAGACCAGCACCGTCTGGGACACGATCAAGACGGTGCTCTACGCCGTCGGCATCGCGCTCGTGATCCGCACTGCGGCGGTCGAGCCGTTCAACATTCCCTCGGGCTCGATGATCCCGACGCTGCTCGTCGGCGACTACCTGTTCGTCAGCAAGTTCTCTTACGGCTACAGCCGCTACTCGCTGCCTTTCGGGCCGCCGCTGTTCCCCGGCCGCATCTTCTTCCGCGAGCCCGAGCGTGGCGACGTCGCCGTCTTCAAGCTGCCGCGGGACAACTCGACCGACTACATCAAGCGGATCGTCGGCCTTCCCGGCGACCGCATCCAGGTGACCGGCGGCGTCCTGCACATCAACGGCCTGCCGGTGAAGCGCGAGCGCGTCGAGGACTTCCTCGAAGGCTCGGGCCGCGCCACGCAGCGCTATGCGCAGTACGTCGAGACGCTGCCGAACGGCCGCCAGCACCGGATCATCGAGGTGTCCGACGACGGCCAGCTCGACAACACGCCGGTCTTCGTCG
>CAZDGR010000471.1:0-2915 GCA_964504845.1 uncultured Rhizobium sp.
CCCGATCCTCGACGGCCGCTACCAGGGCGACCGCCTCGGCCTCAAGTCATGAGGCTTCTCGTCACCGGCGGCACGGGCCAGGTCGGCGAGGCGCTGCAGCGTCTCGCGCCGAAGCTCGGCGTCACGGTGATCGCGCCCGGCCGCAACACGCTCGACCTCTCGCAGCCCGGATCGATCGTGCTGCCTGTGGACATCGACGGCGTGATCAACGCCGGCGCCTATACCGCCGTCGACAAGGCGGAGTCGGAGCCGGCGCTGGCCGAGACGATCAACGGGATCGCGCCCGGCGTGCTGGCATCGCAGGCGGCAAAGCGCGACCTGCCGATCGTGCAGATCTCGACAGACTACGTCTTCGACGGCGACAAGACCGAGCCCTACCTCGAGACCGATCCGGTGAACCCGATGTCGGTCTATGGCCGCACCAAGGAGACCGGCGAGCGTGCGGTGCGCGAAGCCAACCCGCGCCACGCGATCATGCGGACGAGCTGGGTCTACGCCGTCCACGGCAACAACTTCGTCAAGACGATGCTGCGGGTGGGCAAGGAGCGCGACCTCAAGGTCGTCGCCGACCAGACCGGCGCGCCGACCTTGGCCGACGACATCGCCGCGGCTGCCGTGCTGATGGCGAAGGCTCTGACGGCGGGCAACGCCGGCACCTATCACTACACGTCCGAGGGCGCGGTCACCTGGCACGGCTTCGCTCAGGCGATCTGGGCCAAGGCAGGGCCGAAGCTCGGCCGCCGGCCGAGGATCGACCCGATCCCGACCTCGGGCTATCCGACGCCTGCCAAACGCCCGCAGAACTCGCGTCTCGACTGCTCGAAGATCGTCGCCACTTTCGGCGTCGTCAGGCGTCCGTGGGAACGGGCGCTGGACGAGACGCTCGCCATCCTCCTAGAAGAAAAGCCATGAAGGGCATCATCCTCGCCGGCGGCAGCGGCACCAGGCTCCACCCGCTGACCTTGGCCACGTCCAAGCAGCTGCTGCCGGTCAACGACAAGCCGATGATCTACTACCCGCTGGCGACCCTGATGCTGGCGGGCATCAAGGACATCCTGATCATCACCACGCCCGAGGACCAGGCCGCCTTCCAGCGCCTGCTCGGCGACGGCAGCCAGTGGGGAATCTCAATCAGCTATGCCGTGCAGCCGGTGCCGAACGGCCTCGCCCAGGCCTTCGTGATCGGCAAGGAGTTCTGCGCCGGCCAGAAGGCGGCGCTCGTGCTCGGCGACAACATCTTCTTCGGCCAGGGGCTGGTCGACTCGCTCAAGCGCGCGGCGGCGGAAGACACCGGCGCCACCGTGTTCGGCTATTGGGTCAAGGATCCGGAGCGCTACGGCGTCGTCGCCTTCGACGAGGCCGGCAAGCCGACCTCGATCGAGGAGAAGCCGAAGCAGCCCAAGAGCCACTGGGCGGTGACCGGGCTCTATTTCTACGACGCCCGCATCTGCGACATCGCTGCGAAGATCAAGCCGTCGGCTCGGGGCGAATACGAGATCACCGACGTGAACCGCGCCTATCTCGAGATGGGCCAGCTCAAGGTGGAGAAGCTCGGCCGCGGCTTCGCCTGGCTCGACACCGGCACCTTCGATTCCCTGCTGCAGGCGGGCGAGTTCGTCCGCGCGGTCGAGGAGCGCCAGGGCCTGAAGATCGCCTGCCCGGAAGAGATCGCCTACGTTCAAGGCTGGATCGATGCCAGGCAGATGAAGGCGCTCGCCGAGAAGCTGCTCAAGTCCGGCTACGGCACCTACCTCCTCGGCGTCCTCGCCGACCATCCGTGAGATGACGATGCATTCCTACCGCACGCACACCTGCGCCGCACTCCGTACGTCCGAGGTCGGCCAGACCGTCCGGATCTCCGGCTGGGTCCACCGCAAGCGCGACCACGGCCAGCTGCTGTTCATCGACCTGCGCGACCATTACGGCATCACGCAGTGCGTGACCGATGCGTCGAAGCCGATGTTCAAGGCGGTCGAGGATACACGCGTCGAGAGCGTCGTCACGATCACCGGCCGCGTCGTCAAGCGCACGCCCGAGACCGTCAACACGCAGATCCCGACCGGCGAGATCGAGGTCGTGATCGACGAGTTCGTGGTGCAGTCGCAGGCCGAGCTGGTGCCCCTCCAGGTCAATGCTCAGGAGGACGCCGGCGAGGAGACGCGGCTTCGCTATCGCTTCCTCGACCTGCGTCGCGAGCGCATCCACAAGAACATCATCCTGCGCTCGAAGGTGATCGCGTCCATCCGCCGCCGGATGATCGACCAGGGCTTCACCGAGTTCCAGACGCCGATCCTGACCGCGTCGTCGCCGGAAGGGGCCCGCGACTTCCTGGTGCCGAGCCGTCTGCATGCCGGCAAGTTCTACGCCCTGCCGCAGGCCCCGCAGCAGTTCAAGCAGCTGCTGATGGTGGCGGGCTTCGACCGCTACTTCCAGATCGCGCCCTGCTTCCGCGACGAGGACTCCCGCGCCGATCGTTCTCCCGGAGAATTCTATCAGCTCGACTTCGAGATGAGCTTCGTCACCCAGGAAGACGTGTTCGCTGCGATCGAGCCGGTCATCGCCGGCGTGTTCGACGAGTTCGCCGGCGGCCGCTCGGTCACCAAGCCGCCGTTCCCGCGCATCCCCTTCGCCGAGTCGATGCTGAAATACGGCAACGACAAGCCGGACCTGCGCAACCCGATCGTCATCGCCGACGTCAGCAAGGTGTTCGAGGGCTCGGGCTTCGGCATCTTCGCCAAGGCGATCTCGACGGGCGGCGTGGTGCGCGGCATCCCGGCGCCGAAGACCGCCGACAAGCCGCGCAGCTTCTTCGACAAGATGAACGACTGGGCGCGCGAGCAGGGCTATCCGGGCCTGGGATACATCGTCTTCGAGAAGGGCGAGGCCAAGGGGCCCATCGCCAAGTTCCTCGACGC
>CAZDGR010000472.1:0-2883 GCA_964504845.1 uncultured Rhizobium sp.
CCGATGTTCTCGACCGAGGTGTTGACCTCGACCGCGAGGTCGGCGAGCGCGTCGATGCCGTCCTGGCCGAACTCCAGCGTCACGTTCTCGGTCGCGAGCAGCGCCTTGTACTGCTTGATCAGGCTCGCCTCGGGCTCGGTCAGGATGCGGCGGAAGTCGTCCCTGGTCAGCGCCTTCAGCTCGACGCGGATCGGAAGCCGGCCCTGCAGCTCGGGCAGCAGGTCCGATGGCTTCGCCAGGTGGAATGCGCCGGAGGCGATGAACAGGATATGGTCGGTCTTGACCGGCCCGTGCTTGGTCGAGACGGTCGTTCCCTCGATCAGCGGCAGCAGGTCGCGCTGCACGCCCTCGCGGCTGACGTCGGCGCCATGGCGCTCGGAGCGCGCGCAGATCTTGTCGATCTCGTCGAGGAAGACGATGCCGTCCTGCTCGACCGACCGGATCGCGGCCTTGGTGACCTTCTCCTGGTCGAGCAGCTTGTCGGATTCCTCGGCGATCAGCACCGCATAGCTCTCGGCGACCGTCATCCGCCGGCGCTTGGTGCGCCCGCCGAAGGCCTTCGACAGCATGTCGTTGAGATTGATCATGCCGACCTGGCCGCCGCCCGGGATGTCCATCATCGGCATGCCGCCGCCGGCGTCGGCGGTCTCGATCTCGATCTCCTTGTCGTCGAGCTTGCCCTCGCGCAGCATCTTGCGGAACTGCTGGCGGGTGCCGTCGGAGGCGCCCACGCCGACCAGCGCCTCGATCACCCGCTCCTCGGCGGCGAGCTCGGCCTTGGCGGTGACTTCCTTCCGCATCCGTTCCTTGGTCATGCCGATCGCGATCTCGACCAGGTCGCGGGCGATCTGGTCGACGTCGCGGCCGACATATCCGACCTCGGTGAACTTGGTCGCCTCGACCTTGAGGAAGGGCGCCTGGGCGAGCTTGGCGAGGCGTCGCGCGATCTCGGTCTTGCCGACGCCGGTCGGGCCGATCATCAGGATGTTCTTCGGCAGCACTTCCTCGCGAAGCTCGGGCGCCAGCTGCTGGCGGCGCCAGCGATTGCGGAGCGCGATGGCGACCGCGCGCTTGGCGTCGTGCTGGCCGACGATGAAGCGGTCGAGCTCGGAGACGATCTCGCGGGGACTGAAGGCGGCGTTCACAGGGATTCCAGGGTCACGTTGCGGTTGGTGTAGACGCAGATGTCGGCGGCGATGTTGAGCGCCTTGCGCGCGATGGTCTCGGCGTCGAGTCCGTCGAGGTCGATCAGCGCACGCGCGGCCGAGAGTGCATACGCGCCGCCCGAGCCGATGCCGATCAGCCCGTCCTCGGGCTCCAGCACGTCGCCGTTGCCGGACAGGATCAGCGACACTTCGGGATCGGCGACCGCCATCATTGCCTCGAGCCGGCGGAGGTAGCGGTCGGTACGCCAGTCCTTGGCAAGCTCGACGCAGGCACGGAGAAGCTGGTTCGGGTGCCGCTCGAGCTTGGCCTCGAGCCGCTCGAACAGCGTGAAGGCGTCGGCGGTGGCGCCGGCGAACCCGGCGATGACCTTTCCGTCGGCGAGCCGGCGGACCTTCCGGGCGTTGGCCTTGACCACGGTTGCGCCCATCGACACCTGACCGTCGCCGGCGATGACGACCTTGCCGCCCTTCCGGACGGAAAGAATGGTGGTGCCGTGCCAGGTCGGATGGGCTGAATCGGTCATGGAATGCTCAAGGGCTTTCAGGAAGGCACATAGATTGGCGGGTTGCGCCTGCGGATCAAGGGCGGGGTTGGCCCGGCCGGAGCCCGGTGATATACCCCGCCCCGCCGGAGGTTGAGATGCGCCAGGCTACCGTCGAACGCAAGACCAAGGAGACCCAGATCCGTGCCACCGTCGGGCTCGACGGGACGGGGGTCTACAAGGTCGCGACCGGAATCGGCTTCCTCGACCACATGCTGGAACAGCTGTCCCGCCACAGCCTGATCGACCTCGAGGTCGAGGCCAAGGGCGACCTGCACATCGACTTCCATCACACGACCGAGGACACCGGCATCGCCATCGGCCAGGCGGTCAGCCAGGCGCTCGGCGACCGCGGCGGCATCGTGCGCTACGGCTCGGCGATGATCCCGATGGACGAGACGATGACGCGGGTGTCGCTGGATGCGTCCAACCGCCCGTACCTGATCTGGAAGGTGACCTTCTCGAAGCCGAAGCTCGGCGAGATGGACACCGAGCTGTTCAAGGAGTGGTTCCAGGCCTTCGCCCAGGCGGCCGGCCTCACGCTCCATGTCGAGAACCTCTACGGCGAGAACAACCACCATATCGTCGAGAGCTGCTACAAGGGTCTCGCCCGCGCGCTCCGGCAAGCGATCGAGATCGATCCCCGCCAGGCCGGCCGAATCCCGTCGACCAAAGGCAGTCTTTAGAGGCTCTCATGCGTTACGCAGCTTGCATGAGGGCCTCTCCGCGGAGGTCCCGATGACGGTCGCCGTCGTCGATTACGGGTCCGGCAACCTGCACTCGGCCGCGAAGGCGGTCGAGCGCGCGGCGGATGCCAAGGAGCGGGTGGTCATCACCTCCGATCCGAAGGCGGTGCGCGACGCCGACCGCATCGTGCTGCCGGGACAGGGCGCCTTCGCCGATTGCAAGGCAGGGCTGGATGCGATCCCGGGGCTGACCGAGGCGATCGTCGAATCCGTCGAGCAGCGCGCGCGGCCGATCTTCGGCATCTGCGTCGGCATGCAGCTGATGGCCGATGTGGGCCTGGAGCTGGGATCGACGCCCGGCTTCGGCTGGATCGCCGGCAAGGTCCGGCGCATCGAGCTGAACGATCCCAAGCTCAAGATGCCGCATATGGGCTGGAACCAGCTCGATCTCCGCCGCAGCCATCCGGTGCTCGACGGCATCGAGCCGGG
>CAZDGR010000473.1:0-2863 GCA_964504845.1 uncultured Rhizobium sp.
CGCTGGTGGACTTCGGCGCCACGCTGCGCAGCCCGCCGGGGCGCGCGCCGGAACTCGGCGAGCACACCGACCAGGTGCGCGCCGAGGTGCTGGGCCTCACTTCCGCCGAGATCGGCGGCCTCCACGACAAGGGCATCGTCGCCTAGGGACGGAGCGCTCCGTTGGCGCCGACGTAGATCGCGTAGAGCGAGGTCGTCGCGGTGATGTAGAGGCGGTTGCGCTTCGGCCCGCCGAAGCAGAGGTTCGCCACCGTCTCCGGAACCCTCACCTTGCCGATCAGCTCGCCCGACGGGGTGTAGCAGTGGATTCCGTCGCCGGCCGAGGTCCAGAGGTTGCCGTCGGTATCGAAGCGGAAGCCGTCGGCGAGGCCGGGCGAAAGTTTCGCGAACAGCCGCCCGTTCCTGACCCGATTGCCGCCGTCGACGTCGTAGACGCGGATGTTGGGCGCGCCGTCCGGTCCATCCGAACTGCCGGTGTCGGCGACGTAGAGCCTGGATTCGTCCGGATCGAAGGCGATGCCGTTGGGCCGGACCATGTCGTCGACGACGACGTCGACCGCGCCCGACTTGGGATCGATCCGGTAGACGTTGCAGCGTCCGATCTCGCTCTCCCCTTTGTTGCCTTCGTAGTCGGTCAGGATCCCGTAGGGCGGGTCGGTGAACCAGATCGAGCCGTCAGACTTCACGACGACGTCGTTCGGCGAATTGAGCCGCTTCCCCTTCCAGCGATCGGCGAGCACGGTGATGCTGCCGTCGGCCTCGGTGCGCGTGACGCGCCTGCTGCCGTGCTCGCAGGTGACGAGCCGCCCCTCGCGGTCGCGGGTATTGCCGTTCGAGTTGTTGGCGGGCGCACGCCAGACATGAACGCCTGCGCCCTCGATCCAGCGCATCATCCGGTTGTTGGGAATGTCGCTCCAGATCACGTGCTCGCCGTCGGCAAACCACACCGGTCCCTCGGCCCAGCGCATTCCGCCGCAGAGCTTTTCCAGCCGCACGTTGCCCAGCACATAGGGCAAGAAGCGCTTGTCCCAGGCTTCGAACTCGTTGATCGTTTCCATCGTTCCTCCCCGGCCGCGGCCGTGCCCCGAGCTTAACCGCCGACCGCACCACCCGGCGAGCATCCTCCGGAGCTTCCCTCATGAAGGCCGTTCTCCTCGGAACCCTGGTCACCGGCTACGCCAAGGACATCGCCGATCAGGTGAAGACGCCGTGGACCATCGCCACGCTGCCCGACGGCTTCAGCCAGGACGAGCTGAAGGCGGCGCTCGCGGATGCCGACATGGTCTCGCCGATCGGCTGGAACGCCTCGATGCCGCCGGCGCCGAAGCTGAAGCTGGTGCAGGTCGCCGGCGCCGGCACCGACGCAGTCGACATGGCATCCGTGCCGCCCCAGGTCACCGTCTGCAACGCCTTCGGCCACGAAGGCGCGATCGGCGAGTACGTGGTGATGGCGATGATGGCATGGTGCCACGAGTTCCCGAAGCTCTCGCGCGAGCTCGACAAGGGCTACATGCGCCACGAGGACCGCGCCAACCTCGCCCATCACGGCGAGATCGACGGCAAGACCGTCGGCGTGCTCAGCCTCGGGCGGATCGGCAAGGCGGTCGCCGAGAAGGCCCATGCGCTCGGCGCCAGGGTCGTCGGCTGCAACCGTTCGGCTCTCGGGACGGCACCGAAGGGCGTCGACGCGATGGTGCCATGGGAAGACAAGGGGCGGATGTTCGCCGAATGCGACTTCGTCGTGGTGACGACGGCACTCTCGGCCGGGACCAAGGGCCTGGTCGGCGCAGCATTGCTCGGCCGGATGAAGCCGACCGGCGTCATCGTCAACGTCGCTCGCGGTGCCGTCATCGACGAGGACGCGCTCTACGCGGCGCTGGCCGAGAAACGGATCGGCGGCGGCATCATTGACGTCTGGTGGAGCTATCCGAGCGCTGCCAACCCCGAGGCGCCGCCGTCCAGGCATCCGTTCCACAAGCTGCCGAACGTGATCCTGACGCCCCATTCCTCGGGATGGACGACGGGGATGCGCCGCCGCCGCGCCGGCCAGATCGCCGCGAACCTCGACCATCTCGCCCGCGGCGAGCCGCTCGACAACGTCGTCCGGCCACCGAAAGCTTAGTCGCCTTTATCCAGGCCCCTCTCCGGCAGAGTCGTCCTTTGGAAGACACCCGGTGCCGCCGTGCAACGAGCGGCGCCCCAGCGTGGATGCAGGCACGGCCTCCTGGCCGCGGGCACCGAGGGGCGACGACCTGGCGCGCGCTAGGCTGGTGCGCCAGGAGCGCAGCGGCCGCATAGCTCTTGCAGTCTTGAGACGGGACCGCTCTATGCCGCCGCAGTCTGGCTCAACGGCTATAGCCGCTACTGGCAGGCGCAGTTCGATGCACTGAGGTCCTGAGCTTGTGCGCGACAGCGGCAAGCGCGGACGATCCGCTCCGGGTCTCGCAAAGCGTCGGCGGAGCAAGCATGGGGACGTCGCGATCCAAGGAACACCGGCCGCCTTCCGCGCCAAGGCCGACAGCGGCAACACCGTCCAAAGCGCCTTCTGCCCGAACTGCGGCAGCCCGGTGTACAAGACCTCTTCGGGCTTCGCCGACCTCCTGTTCTTCCATGCGGCGACCCTGGACGATTCCGGCCGGTACCGACCGCAAAGCATCGTCTGGGCACGCAGCAGGCAGCCATGGGACCACCTTGACCCCGCACTGCCGGCGCAGGATTAGGTCATCATTGAATTTTCAATAGGTTAGGCAAAGGGCGCCGCGTCGGCAGGGATAGCCGACGCCGCGGCGGACAGTCGCCGGTCGTTGCGGTTCGAAGCCTCTGGCCGAAATGGCGCGCCCGAAGAGACTCGAACTCCTAACCTT
>CAZDGR010000474.1:0-2861 GCA_964504845.1 uncultured Rhizobium sp.
CCGACGGCCGCATCATCAAGCTCGAGGACGTGGCCAGGGTCGAGCTGGGCGCCCGCGACTACGTCACCAACAGCTATCTCAACGGCAAGCCCGCGGTCGCCATCGGCATCTTCCAGCGCCCCGGCAGCAACGCGCTCGACACCTCGGCTGCGATCCAGAAGCGCCTGGCCGAGCTCAAGCGCGACTTCCCCAAGGGGCTCGACTACACAATCGTCTACAACCCGACCGACTTCATCGCCGAATCGATCGATGCGGTCTACGAGACGCTGATCGAGGCGATCCTGCTGGTGGCGCTGGTGGTGGTGATCTTCCTCCAGTCCTGGCGCGCCTCGCTGATCCCGATCCTGTCGATCCCGGTTTCGCTGATCGGCACCTTCGCGGTGATGGCGATGCTCGGCGTCAGCCTCAACGTGCTCACATTGTTCGGCCTGGTACTGGCGATCGGCATCGTCGTCGACGACGCCATCGTCGTGGTCGAGAACATCGAACGCAATATCCGGAACGGCATGACGCCGAGGGATGCCGCGCACGAGACGATGGACGAGGTCGGCACCGCGGTGATCGCGATCGCCATCGTTCTGTCGGCGGTGTTCATCCCGACCGCGTTCCTGCCGGGCATCTCCGGCACCTTCTACCGGCAGTTCGCCGTGACGATCGCGGTCGCGACCGTGCTGTCTGCGATCAACTCGCTGACGCTGTCGCCGGCGCTCGGCGCCATGCTGCTGAAGGCGCACGACCCGAACCATCCGCCGAAGACCATCTTCGGCCGCGCCGGCGCCGCCTTCGCCCGCGGCTTCAATCGCGCCTTCGACCGCATGGGCACCGGCTACAGCCACACCGTCCGCCGCACGGTCGGGCGCAAGGTGCTGATGCTCGGCCTCTATGCCGGCCTCGCCGGCCTGACGGTGCTGACCGTCCAGAAGGTGCCGACCGGCTTCATCCCGGCGCTCGACCGCGGATATGCGATCATCGTCGTCCAGCTTCCCGACGGCGCATCGCTCTCGCGCACCGACGCGGTGCTGCACAAGGTCGCCGAGATCGTGAAGAGCACGCCCGGCGTCGACGACACCGTGTCTTTCGCCGGATTCTCGGGTGCCACCTTCACCAACGCGTCGAACGCGGCAGTGATCTTCGCGCGTCTCTCGCCGTTCCCCGAGCGCATCAAGGCGAAGCTGCCGGACACCGCGATCGTCGGTCAGCTGTTCGGCCGCCTGCAGGTCATCCAGGAAGCCTTCGTGATCGCGATCCCGCCGCCGGCCGTGCCCGGCGTCGGCACCGGCGGCGGCTTCAAGATGCAGATCCAGGACCGAGGCGGCCATGGGACTCGGGCGCTGCTGGGTGCCGCCTACCAGATCATGGGAGTGGCGGCACAGACGCCGGGCCTGTTCGGGGTCTTCACCACCTTCAGCGCCAACTCGCCCCAGTTCTTCCTCGAGATCGACCGCACCAAGGCGCAGATGCTGAACGTGCCGATCCCGGCGATCTTCGAGACGCTGCAGGTGAACCTGGGTTCGGCCTACGTCAACGACTTCAACGTTTTCGGCCGCGTCTACCAGGTGCGCGCCCAGGCGGACCAGGGCTTCCGCATGGAGCCCGACGACATCGTCGGCCTGAAGGTCAGGAGCGCCACCGGCGCGCTGGTGCCCTTGGGCACGCTGGTCAAGGTGCTGCCGTCGAGCGGTCCGGACCTCGTCCAGCGCTACAACAGCTTCCCTTCGGTGCCGATCCAGGGCAGCGGCGTACCCGGCCTCTCCTCGTCGGTCGCGCTTGGCCTGATGGAAGGCATCGCCGAGCGCACGCTGCCGCCGGGCATGAGCTACGAATGGACCGAGCTGGCCCTGCAGGAGAAGCAGGTCGGCTCGGCGACGATCATCGTCTTCGCGCTCGCCATCGTCTTCGTGTTCCTGGCGCTGGCCGCCCAGTACGAGAGCTGGGTGCTGCCGCTGGCGATCATGCTGATCGTGCCGCTGAGCGCGCTGGCAGGCCTCGGCGGCATCATGCTCCGCGGCATGGACAACAACGTTCTGGTGCAGATCGGCCTGGTCGTGCTGGTGGGCCTGGCGGCGAAGAACGCGATCCTGATCGTCGAGTTCGCAAGACAGGCCGAGCACGAAGGCAAGTCGGCAGTCGAGGCGGTGATCGAGGCGGCACGCCTTCGCCTCCGCCCGATCCTGATGACGGCGCTCGCCTTCATCCTCGGCGTCGTGCCGCTGGTGACCGCGACCGGTGCCGGCGCCGAAATGCGTCAGGCGCTCGGCACCGCGGTGTTCTTCGGCATGGCCGGCGTGACGCTGCTCGGCCTCTTCTTCACGCCGGTGTTCTACGTGGCGCTCCGCCGCTTCACCCGGAAGCGGAAAGCTGCGGCCCACACCACGTTGCGCGAGTAGGCGGTGAGCGAGGCCCAGATGAGGCCGGCGCGGGCGGGCGACATCGCCCGGCTGATCCGTATTTGCCTCGAAGCCCGGACCTCGGCCGACATTCCGAACCTGCATACGGACGCGGAGGATCTCGCCTTCTTCTCGCGCCTCTTCGCGACCAAGCCGACGATGGTCGCGGAGACGGCGGGCGTGCCGGTCGGCTTTGCCGTCGTCCACGACGGCTGGCTCGAGCATCTCTGGGTCGACCCTGGGCACCACCGCGGAGGCGTCGGGCGGAAGCTGCTGGGCTGGGCGCGGGCCGCGGCCGCGAGCGATCTTCGCCTCCACGTCTTCGCCCACAACGAGCGGGCGATCGCCTTCTACGAGACGCATGGCGCCTTAAGGATGGCCACCTCCGACGGGCAGGGCAACGAGGAGAAGCTGCCCGACCTGACGCTCCTCTTCCCCCGGGCCTGACCGGCGAGACTTGACCGGAGCCGTCAT
>CAZDGR010000475.1:0-2857 GCA_964504845.1 uncultured Rhizobium sp.
TCAGCTCCACGCCGGGCTTCCCCGCCGCCGACATCTGGGACTGCGGTCCGGCGGTGATGGCCTATGGCCGGACCCAGGAGGCCGCCGACCGCGCCGCCGACAGGATCATCGGCGAGGTGATCGGCCGCGAAGGCGACTGGTCCGACAAGTTCTACGATCCCAACGGCGCCGTCGCCTATGCGATGCGCAAGGGCAACCAGGCGACCAAGCCGATGGTGATCGCCGACACCCAGGACAATCCAGGCACCGGCGGCGACGGCGACACCACCGGCTTCCTGCACGCGCTGGTGGCGCAGAATGCCCAGGACGCGGCGCTGGCGCTCGTCTGCGATCCGAAGGCGGCCGAGGCCGCGCACAAGGCGGGCGTCGGCGCCGAGATCACCATCAACCTCGGCAACATCTCGAAGGTCGCCGGCGACAAGCCGTTCCGCGGCACCTTCACGGTCGAGAAGCTGCATGACGGCAACGTCGTCGGCACCGGCCCGATGTATGGCGGGGCGCGCATGAAGCTTGGGCCCATGGCCTGCCTCAAGATCGGCGGCGTCCGCGTCGCGGTCTCCTCGCGCAAGGTGCAGGCGGCCGACCAGGCCCTCTTCCGCGCCGTCGGCATCGAGCCGACCCAGCAGAAGATCCTGGTGCTCAAGAGCTCGGTGCATTTCCGCGCCGACTTCCAGCCGATCGCCGAGGAGGTGATCGTCGGGATCGCGCCCGGTCCCTTCGTCGCCGATACAAGGGCGCTGCCGTGGAAGAAGCTGCGTCCCGGCCTCAAGGTCTCGCCGAACGGCCCGGTCTATCAGCCGGGCTGGCAGCCGCAGGCGGGCTGACGGCCTCGGGTCGAGACATCCGAGCCTATCCGGCGGGGCCTTCCCGAAGCCTGAACCCGCCGGTCGCGGCGATGATCGCGATCGAGGCGAGGATCAGCGCCGCCCCCAGGTAGAACGACGCGCCGGGCAGGTGCACCGGCGCCTCCAGCCCGATGAAGTAGGCGAACACCGTCGTCGCCAGCGGCGGGCCGACGATCGCGGTGCCGGTATTGACGCTGGCGAGCCCGCCCTGCAGCAGGCCCTGCTGATCGGGCGGCGTCGCGCGGCTGAGGATGCTCTGCAGCGACGGCATCACCAGCGCCCAGCCCGGGATGTGGACCAGCATGATCGCATAGGCCATCCAGCCCTGGGGCGCGATCGCGTAGAGGAAAAGGCCGAAGGCGCTGACGATGAGTCCGACGAGCAGCGCCTTGCGTTCGCCGACGCGCGGCACCACGCGCTTGATCAGGAAGGCCTGGCAGAGCGCGAACATCAGGCCGACAGCGGTCAGCGAGAGGCCTACCTCGATCGTCGACCAGCCGTAGCGATATCCCGAATAGAGCACCCAGATGTTCTCGAGCCCGCGCTGCGCGACCGCTGCCAGGATGTACCCTCCGACAAGCAACGCCCCGCCATGAGCGAAGGCGAAGACGCGGAAGGCGCCGATCGGGTTGGCGCGCCTCAGATCGACCTTCCGGCGATGCTCGGCCTTAAGCGATTCCGGCAGGACGAAGAACCCGAGCACCACGTTGGCGAGGGAGAGGACGCCGGCGACGTAGAAGGGAAGGCGGAGGTCGATCTCGCCAAGCACGCCGCCGAGGAAGGGCCCGGCGATGAAGCCGATGCCGAAGGCGAAGCCGACCAGGCCGAAGTTCTGCGCGCGCTTCTCCGGCGGCGAGACGTCGGCGATATAGGCGCTGGCGACGGGGAAGGTGGATGCCATCAGGCCGGAGAGCGCGCGCACCGTGACGAAGAGCACCAGTGTCGGCGCGATCGCCGAGAGCAGATAGGTGATGCCGAGGCCGAACAGCGAGATCAGCAGCACGGGCCTGCGGCCGAAACGGTCGGACAGCGCGCCGGTCAGCGGCCCGAACAGGAACTGCATCCCGGAATAGAGCGCGGTCAGCAGACCCAGCACGTGCGCTGCCGTGACGATGTCGCCGCCGGAGAGGCTCTCCAGCAGCCGCGGCAGGATCGGCAGGATCAGCCCGATCCCGAGCATGTCGAGAATGAGGGTGACGACGATGAAGACCAGGCTCGCCGGCCGTGCTCGAGACGTCGTCACGCGATGCGGCTCAGCACAGCTCGCACCAGGCCGGCGTGTGGTCGGAGGCCTTCTCCTCGCCCCGCGGCTTCCGGTCGACGCCGGCCGCGACCAGCCGGTCGGCTGCCTGGGGCGAGAGCAGAAGGTGGTCGATGCGGAGCCCCAGGTCGCGCTGCCAGGCGCCGGCCTGATAGTCCCAGTAGGTGTAGAGGTGCTCGGTCGGGTTCAGCGCGCGGAGCGCATCGGTGTAGCCGCTGTTGACGATGGCGCGGAAGCGGCCGCGGGACTCGGGCCGGCAGAGCGCATCGTCGGCGAAGGCGGCGGGATCGTAGACGTCGATCTCGGTCGGGCAGATGTTGTAGTCGCCGGCCAGCACCACCGGCTTCTCGGTCGCCAGCAGCTCCGCGGCGCGGGCCTGGAGCCGGTCCATCCAGCCGAGCTTGTAGGGAAACTTCTCGCTGCTGGTCGGATTGCCGTTCGGCAGGTAGATCGAGGCGACGCGAAGGTCGCCGATATCGGCTTCGAGGTAGCGCGCCTGCACGTCGCCTTCGTCGCCTGGAAGGCGCGTGAGGACGACCTTGATCTCATGCGTCGAGAGCAGCGCCACGCCGTTGTAGGCCTTCTGGCCGACCGCGACCGCGTTGTAGCCGAGCGCCTTGATGTCGAGGACCGGGAAGTCCTCGGTCAGGCACTTGATCGCCTGCAGCATGACGATGTCGGGCTTGAACGCGGCCAGCCATCGCGCGAGATGGGCGGCGCGCGCCTTGACCGAGTTGACGTTCCAGGTGGC
>CAZDGR010000476.1:0-2856 GCA_964504845.1 uncultured Rhizobium sp.
CGAGGGCTGGCACTGAGCGCTTCGCCCTCGTCGTTTTGCCTTTGAAGGGACCCCGGTTCCTGGGCGATGCTGACGGCCGACCATCCTCCCGGAGCGACCATGCTTTTTTACGTGCACCGCCTGGACAAGAAGAACCACGTCGACCTGCGCCTGAAGACGCGGCCGACGCATCTCGAATATCTCAAGTCGCAGGCGGCCAAGCTGTTCGCCGCCGGCCCGGTGCTGTCGCCGGACGGCAAGGTGCCGATCGGAAGCCTCCTGCTGGTCGAGGCCAAGGACGAGGCCGAGGTGAAGGAGATCCTCGCCGGCGATCCCTACGACAAGGTCGGCCTGTTCGAGACGATGACGATCATGCCGTGGCGGAAGGTGTTCTCGCACCCGGAGGTCGGCGGGCCTCCCGGCTGACCCGCAGGAGCCGACGATGAAGCACTGGCTGATGAAGTCCGAGCCCGACACCTTCTCCTGGGATCACCTGGTCGAGAAGAAGCGGAGCATGTGGGACGGCGTGCGCAACCACATGGCCGCCGGGCACATGAAGGAGATGAAGAAGGGCGACCTCGTCTTCTTCTATCACTCCAACATCGGCAAGGAGATCGTCGGCATCATGCGGGTCGAGAAGGAGCACTATCCCGACCCGACCGACGAGACGGCCAAGTTCGTCGTCGTCGACGTGGTGCCGGTGAAGCCGTTCAAGAAGCCGGTGACGCTGGCCGAGATCAAGGCGGACAAGAAGTTCGCCGACATGAGGCTGGTCACCCACTCGCGCCTCTCGGTGAGCCCGGTCTCCGACGCGCACTGGGCGGCGATCTGCAAGATGGGTGGCGTCAAGCCTTGATCCGGCTCTGCCGCGACGCGGAAGTCGGGGAAGGCGACGCGCGCGGCTTCAGGTTCGGCGAGACGCCCCGGCAGACGCGGGTCTTCGTCGTCCGCTGGGAAGGTGCGCTCAAGGGCTACCTGAATGTATGCCCGCATGTCGGCACCGCGCTCGACTGGGTGCCCGACAAGTTCTTCCACCCCGACGACCGCCACCTGATCTGCGCCACCCACGGCGCGCTGTTCCTGCCGGAGAACGGGCTCTGCGTCGCAGGGCCGTGCGAGGGGGAATCGCTGCAGGCGATCACCGTATCCGTCGAGGATGGGTGGATCGTCTATCGCGGCTGAATCGCGTCCATCATCGCCGCGACCGCCTTCGCGTCATGATCGTCGAGCGCCGCCAGCGCGTCGCGGGTGCGGGCGAAGTCGGGGCTGGCGGTCTTGTTCTGGCTCAGCTTGAGCTTGGCCTCGATGCGCTCGATCGGCAGCGCGAAGCCGACGATGCCCTTGCGCAATCCCGCGAAGAACGCGGGGTCGAGCTTGTCGATCTTCCACGGCGTCTTCGGCGCGAGCCGCGCCTCGTTGACGGATGTCAGCCGGACCAGGACGTCGATCAGCCCGTCGTCGTCGAGCGCCGCCGGCCGGCCGTGGATGTGGACCACGGCGTAGTTCCAGGTCGGAACCGAGGCCGCCGGCTTCTCGTACCAGTCGGGCGAGACATAGGCGTTCGGGCCCTGGAACACCGCGGTCGCCTCCCGCGTCCCGTCCATCAGCTTCCAGATCGGGTTGGCGCGGGCGGCATGGGCCAGAAGACGGTTGCCGGCGCGATCCAGCACGAACGGGAAATGCGAGATCTCCGGCCTGCCGTCGGCGCCCTGCACGATCAGCGCGCCGAAGCCGTTCCGCTCGATCAGGTCGAGGCCGGCCGATTCCTCGGCGGCGAAGTGGCGAGGCATGTACATGCGCCTCCTCTATCCGGCACGATCCGGCGAAGCAAGCCGCGTTCGCGCGCAACCGTCCCGCGCGCCGTGGCACTATGGCGTCATGCTGAAGGGCCGCCGCAGCCGCAACCGCGCCACGATCATCGCCGTGACGATGCTCGTGGTCTGTGCCGCCGCCTCGATGTTCACCCTGACGCTCTATCCGGAGCGCGCGTGGTGGCTGTCGGTCACGATCGGCGTCGCCAGCGGCGTCCTGATCGGGACTCCGATCGTGCTCTGGCTCCTGATCGGGCTGGAGACCGAGCTCGGCCGCCGGATGAAGCGGCTGCCGCTGCTGGCCTACCTCGCGCTCAATGCCGTCGTCATGTCGACGATCCTGATGGCCGGCCACGTCGCCGCATATCACCTGATCTGGCCCTACAGCGGCGCGCCGTTCCTCGACGACCCGGACCTTCCGGCCTCGATGCTCTTCTCGATCTCGCTGGTGGTCGCGGTCTCGGTCGCGGTCGAGCTTCGCCGGCTGATCGGGCCCGGCGTGTTCGGCGCGGTGCTGGTCGGCCGATATCGCTACCCGCGCGTCGAGCGCCGGCTCTTCCTGATGATGGATGTCGTGGGATCGACCGCGCTGGCGGAAGCGCTCGGCCCGGAGCGCTTCCTCGCCTTCCTCAACCGCTGGATCCACGTGCTGACCGAGCCGCTGCTGGCGGCAGACGGGCGGATCTACCGCTATGTCGGCGACGAGGTGATCCTGACCTGGGAATGGACCGGCGACGCCGCCGACCGCGCGCTCGCCTTCGCCGTGGCGGCGACCGAGGCCGTCGCCGCCGATGCGGAAGGCTGGCGCCGCGACTTCGGCCAGGTGCCGAGGATGCGGGTCGCACTCCACGGCGGACCGGTGATCGCCGGCGAGGTCGGCGATCTGAAACGCGAGATCACCTTCCTCGGCGACACGCTCAACACCGCCGCCCGCATCGCCGGCGAGGCCCGCAACCGCGACGCCCTGGTGCTCGCTTCGGCCGGCGCAGTCGAGGGCGCGACCCTTCCCGCCGGCCTGGATCGCCGCGACCTGGGCCCCGTCGCGCTCCGCGGCAAGGCCGAGCCG
>CAZDGR010000477.1:0-2847 GCA_964504845.1 uncultured Rhizobium sp.
GTGAAGGTGCCGGTCGAGTCCTTGAAGGCGGGCTCGCGGCGGATCTGCTGGCGGATCACTTCCGGCCCGATCTCGATGCCGAGGCGCGGCGCCTCCTGGTCGAACAGGCTGTTGTCGACCAAGCGCTCGACCGTCTGGTCGAGGACGCCGAACTGCGCCGCCTGCTCGGAGGTGAAGCGCGACCCGAAACGCTGGCGGAGCTGGCTGACCTGGTTCTGGAAGGCGCGGCCGATCTCGGCGGCGTTGATCTCCTGGTTGCCGGCGACAACCGCCGGACGATCGGGATTGGAGATGGCGCGGACCACGTCGCCGATGCCCCAGATCGCGAAGGATCCGACCAGGATCGCGAACAGGATCTTGATGAAATACGAGCCGAGCCGGGAGCGGAGCGCCTGAAGCATGGAGCCTTTGACCGTGACGGAAAAACGAAAGCGCCGGGCGCTCGACTGAGCCCCGGCCCCATGGGGACGCATTCTAGGCGGCTGGAATGGGGAGGGGAAACGAGAAATCGGCCGCCCATGGCCGCCTCGTGTCTATGAACATCCTATTTCATTGATTTTAAATAAAATACTATGAATCTGGCTGGCAGGCTCGACCGTATTGAGGGCGCGTGCTACGGAGCCCAGAAAAATAACGCATTGCTGAGGAGCGCCCGGTGCCTCTGATCGTCGGTAACTGGAAGATGAACGGCCTCAAGGCCGACGGCACGCTGCTGGCGGCCGGGGTCGCCGCCAAGGCAAAAGGCAACCTGGGCAAGGGGCGGGAGGTCGTGGTCTGTCCGCCGTTCACGATCATCGAGCGGGTCCAGTCGAAGCTGATCGGCTCGGGCGTGGGTCTCGGCGCGCAGGACTGCGCCCCTAAGGAATCCGGTGCCTTCACCGGCGACATCTCGCCCGGGATGATCAAGGAAGTCGGCGCCACCTGGGTGATCCTGGGTCATTCCGAGCGCCGGGCCGGGCATGGCGAGAGCGACGCGCTGGTCCGCGCCAAGGTCGAGGCGGCGGAGGCGGCGGGCCTCACCACGATCGTCTGCGTCGGCGAGACGCTGGAGGAGCATGACGGCGGCCGGGCCAAGGACGTGGTGGCGAGGCAGCTCCAGGGCTCGCTTCCCGACAAGCGGCCGGCCCGCTGGGTCGTGGCCTACGAGCCGGTCTGGGCGATCGGTTCCGGCCGCACCGCCAAGGCCGAGGTGATCGGCGCCATGCACCGCCACATCATCGTCCAGCTGCAGCGCCGCTTCGGGAAGCTCGACGGTGTCCAGATCCTCTATGGCGGCTCGGTCAAGGCGGACAATGCGCGCGAGATCCTCTCGATCGACGGCGTCGACGGGGCGCTGGTCGGCGGCGCCAGCCTGAAGTCGGAAGAGTTCTGGACCATCTGCTCGGCGCGTTAGCCGGGCGAGGGGCGTCGCGATCCGGCCCCTCCACCCCATATGACGACAATCCGCCGCTGGCGTCGGCAGCGGTTCGGCGCTAAAACCCGCCGTCCTGAAAGGTCCGGAACCCGATGATCGTTGTCCTGATCACCATCCACATCATGATCGCCGTCGCCATGATCGGCGTCGTGCTGCTGCAGCGCACCGACCAGTCCGGCCTCGGCGGGCTCGGCGGCGGCGGCGGCTCGGGCGGCAACTTCATGTCGACCCGCGGCCAGGCGAACCTGCTGTCCCGGACCACCGCGATCCTGTTCGCCGCCTTCTGCGTGACCAGCCTGACGCTGGTCCTGCTCTCCGGTCCGTCGAATCGCCCGCGCTCGATCGCCGACGAGGTGAACCCGCCGGCGGCCCCGGCTCAGCCCGCCCAACCCGCGGTTCCATTGAGCCGTTGATGGTTTGGTCCCGCCGAAGCTGGCCCCGGGCCCGGCGGGTGGTGTAGGTTCGGGGTCCATGACGCGCTTCATCTTCATCACCGGCGGCGTCGTGTCTTCCCTTGGCAAAGGTCTGGCGTCGGCGGCCCTAGGCGCCCTTCTCCAGGCACGCGGCTACAAGGTCCGCTTGCGGAAGCTCGACCCCTACCTCAACGTCGATCCGGGGACCATGAGCCCCTACCAGCACGGCGAGGTCTACGTCACCGACGACGGTGCCGAGACCGACCTCGACCTCGGCCACTACGAGCGCTTCACCGGCGTGCCCGCGCGCAAATCGGACAGCGTCACCACCGGCCGCATCTATTCGAACGTGCTGGCGAAGGAACGGCGGGGCGACTATCTCGGCGCCACCGTCCAGGTGATCCCGCACGTCACCGACGCGATCAAGGAATTCGTGCTGGCCGAGACCGAGGGCGAGGACTTCGTCCTCTGCGAGATCGGCGGCACCGTCGGCGACATCGAGAGCCTGCCGTTCCTCGAAGCCATCCGCCAGGTCGGCAACGAGCTCGGCCGCGAGCGCACGCTGTTCATCCACCTGACGCTGGTGCCCTACATCCGATCTGCCGGCGAGCTCAAGACCAAGCCGACGCAGCATTCGGTGAAGGAGCTGCAGAGCCTGGGCATCCAGCCCGACATCGTCGTCTGCCGTACCGAGATGGAGATCCCGGCGGAGTCGCGGAAGAAGATCGCGCTGTTCTGCAACGTTAGGCCCGAGAACGTGGTCCAGGCGCTCGACGTCGACACGATCTACCAGGTGCCGGTGGCCTATCACGGCCAGGGCCTCGACACGCAGGTCGTCCGCCACTTCGGCCTGGAGGAGAAGGAGCCCGACCTCCAGCGCTGGAAGGGCATCGTGCAGCGCGTGCGCCAGCCGGAAGGCGAGGTGTCGATCGCGATCGTCGGCAAGTACATGAACCTCCGCGACAGCTACAAGTCGCTGGCGGAAGCGCTGACCCATGGCGGCATCGCCAACAACGTGCG
>CAZDGR010000478.1:0-2846 GCA_964504845.1 uncultured Rhizobium sp.
CCGGAAGCGTATTATCCTCGAGGCCGGGAGGCAACGAACCGATGCGGCTGATAGACTTCTTCGACCGGGGGGCAGCCCTCTACCCGGACCGGGCCTGCCTGGTCGGGGGTGATGTGTCGCTCACCTTCGCCGAGGTGCAGCGGCGAACGCACCGGATCGCCAACCGGCTGATCTCCGCCGGCCTCGGACCGCAAATGGGGGCGGCAGTCCTAAGCCCGAACGACGCGGACGCCTTCTCCTGCATCCTCGGCATCCTCCGCGCCGGCGGCGCCTGGATGCCGCTGAATGCGCGGAACGCCGTCGATGACAATGCCGCGATCCTCGCCGACAACGACTGCCGCTTCCTCTTCTACCATTCGAGCTTTGCCGCGGCGGCAGAGGAGATGCGGAAGAAGGTGCCGACGCTGATCGGCCTCGTCTGCGTCGACCGCGCCGGCGCCGATCCCGACCTCGCAGGCTGGCTCGCAGAAGCGAACGACGATCCGTGCTACGTGCCGTCGGGCCCTCACGACCTCGCCTCGATCTGGCCCTCCGGCGGCACCACCGGGCGATCCAAGGGCGTGATGCTGACCAACCTGAACTTCGCGACGATGATCGCGAACTTCATCACCTCGATGCCGATCCGGAAGCCGCCGGTGCACCTGATCGCCGCACCGATGACGCATGCCGCCGGCTGCATCTCGTTTCCGCTGCTGGCGCAGGGCGCCACCACCGTGCTGATCCCGAGCGCCGATGCGCTGCTGGTCATGGAAAGCATCCAGCGCCACAAGGTGACGACGCTGTTCCTGCCGCCGACCGTCATCTACATGATGCTGGGACACCCGCGCGTGCGCGAGTTCGACTATACGTCCCTGACCCACTTCGTCTATGCAGCAGCGCCGATGTCGGCGGAGAAGCTCAAGGAGGCGATGGAGATCTTCGGGCCGGTGATGGCCCAGACATTCGGCCAGGCCGAGGCGCCGATGCTCTGCACGTTCCTCTCGCCCGAGGAGCACAACGTCGTCGGCGACCCCAAGCTCGAGAAGCGCTTGATGAGCTGCGGGCGATCTACCGTCTTCGCCCAGGTCGAGGTCATGGACGACGACGGCAACATCCTGCCGCCGAACGAGAAGGGCGAGATCGTCGTCCGCGGCAACCTGGTGATGAAGGGCTACTACAAGAATCCGAAGGCGACCGAGGAAGCCTCGCGCTTCGGCTGGCACCACACGGGCGACGTCGGCTTCAAGGACGAGGACGGCTACATCTATATCGTCGACCGCAAGCGCGACATGATCATCTCCGGCGGCTTCAACATCTATCCGTCCGAGATCGAGCAGGTGATCTGGGCGCATCCAGCCGTGCAGGACTGCGCCGTGGTCGGCGTTCCCGACGACAAATGGGGCGAGGCGGTCAAGGCGATCGTCCAGCTGAAGACCGAAGGTGCGGCGACCGTCGAGGAGCTCTCGGCCTTCTGCCGCGAGCGGGTCGGCGGCATGAAGACGCCGAAATCCTTCGAGATATGGGACTCGCTGCCGAGGAGCCCGGTCGGCAAGGTGCTGAAGCGCACGATCCGCGACCGCTTCTGGGCCGGCCGGGTCCGCAATGTATGATGGACAGGCCATGCCCCCTGGGCGCATAGCTTTGCCGTCCGGACCTCAGGATACCTTCACATCATGACCGACGATACCGCAAGCGCCCGTAGCCTGCCGGCCGAAGCCACGACAGCTTCCACGGCGGCGGCACCGCCTGCGAGCGCCGACAGCACCACCTTCGCGATCATCCTCTCGCTCAGCTTCTGCCACCTGCTGAACGACATGATGCAGTCGATGGTACCGGCCCTCTATCCGATCCTGAAGGAGAACTACGCGCTCGACTTCGCCCAGATCGGCCTGATCACGCTGGCCTTCCAGTGCACCGCCTCGCTGCTGCAGCCTGTGGTCGGCATCTACACCGACAAGAGGCCGATGCCGTATTCGCTGGCGATCGGCATGAGCTCGACTTTCCTGGGCCTGATCCTGATGTCGATGGCGCACAGCTATCCGATGATTCTGCTCGCCGCCGCGATGATCGGCATCGGCTCCGCCGTCTTCCATCCGGAGGCCTCGCGCGTCGCCCGCATGGCGTCGGGCGGCCGCCACGGCCTCGCCCAGTCGCTGTTCCAGGTCGGCGGCAACACCGGCTCGGCGGTAGGTCCCCTGCTGGCCGCCTTCATCATCCTGCCGCGCGGCCAGGACAGCATCGCCTGGTTCTCCGCGGCGGCGCTGCTGGCGATGGTCGTGCTGGTCGGCGTCGGCAACTGGTACGCCCGCAATCGCCACCTCGGCAAGCCGAAGCCGCGTGCGGCCGCCGGCACTCCCGGTCACATCCAGCTCTCGCGCGGCCGGGTCGCCTTCGCGATCGCGATCCTGGTGCTGCTGATGTTCTCGAAGACCGTCTACAGCAACAGCCTCGGCTCCTACTACACCTTCTACCTGATGCATAAGTTCGAGGTGACGGTGCAGGAGGCGCAGATCGCGCTGTTCGTTTTCCTGGGCTCGATCGTCGTCGGCACGCTTTCCGGCGGCTGGGTCGGCGACAAGATCGGCCGCATCCCGGTGATGTGGTTCTCGATCCTCGGCGTCCTGCCGTTCACCCTGGCGCTGCCGTATGTGGGCCTGGTGACGACGCTGATCCTTTCCATCGTGATCGGCTTCATCATGGCGTCCGCCTTCTCCGCGATCATCGTCTATGCCCAGGACCTGCTGCCGGGCCGCGTCGGCATGGTCGCCGGCATCTTCTTCGGCGTCTCCTTCGGCCTCGGCGGGCTCGGTGCGGCCGCGCTCGGCAAGGTCGCCGACATCACCAGCATCGAGACCGTCTACCGGGCC
>CAZDGR010000479.1:0-2833 GCA_964504845.1 uncultured Rhizobium sp.
TCATCGCCTCGTAGGCCATGCCGGCCGACATCGCGCCGTCGCCGATCACCGCGATCACGTTGCGCCGCTCGCCCTTCAGGTCGCGCGCGACCGCCATGCCGAGCCCGGCCGAGATCGAGGTCGACGAGTGCGCCGCGCCGAAGGGGTCGTAGACGCTTTCGGCCCGCCTGGTGAAGCCGGAGAGTCCGCCGCCCTGGCGCAGCGTGCGGATGCGCTCGCGCCGCCCGGTCAGGATCTTGTGCGGATAGGCCTGGTGCCCGACGTCCCAGACGAGGCGGTCGTCCGGCGTCTGGAATACGTGATGAAGCGCCACGGTCAGCTCGACCACGCCGAGGCCGGCGCCGAGATGGCCGCCGACCCGGCTCACGGCATCGATGGTCTCGTAGCGAAGCTCGTCGGCGAGCTGCTTGAGATCGGCGAGGTCGAGGCCGCGCAGATCCTTGGGCTCACGCACGCGATCGAGGAGCGGGGTCCGGTTCGACGTCATGGTGCCGCTTTAGAGATTGTTTAGGCGCGGCGGTCGACGGCGAAGCGGGCCGCAGCCCGCAAAAGGTCGGCCTTATCCTGGAACAAATCAAGGTGCTCGATCGCCTGGTCGGCGAGGCGCCACGCCTGCGCACGGGCGCGATCGAGGCCGAGCACCGAGACGAAGGTCGCCTTGCCGGCGACTGCGTCCTGGCCGGTCGGCTTGCCGGTCGTCTTGGTATCGCCGCTGACGTCGAGAAGGTCGTCGGCGATCTGGAAGGCCAGGCCCAGCGAATGCGCATAGGCGGCCAGCGAATGGCGCACCGACGGCGCCGCCTTGCCGAGGATGCCGCCGGACTCGCAGGAGAAGGCGAAGATCTCGCCGGTCTTGAGCCGCTGCAGCCGGGTGATCGCCGGAATGTCGAGCGGCTCCTTCTCCGCCAGAAGGTCGAGCACCTGGCCGCCGACCATGCCGCGGGCGCCCGATGCCTGGGCGAGCCGGCGGACAAGCTCGACGCGCACGACCGGATCGGGATGCGTGTCGATCTCCGACAGGACCTCGAAGGCCAGCGTCAGCAGCGCATCGCCGGCCAGGATCGCGGTCGCCTCGTCGAAGGCCTTGTGCAGGCTCGGCCGGCCGCGGCGGAGGTCGCTGTCGTCCATCGCCGGCAGGTCGTCGTGGATCAGCGAATACCCGTGCAGGAACTCGATCGAGGCGGCGACGCGGAGCCCGCAGCCGCGCGACACGCCGAACAGCCTGGAGCTCTCGACCGCGAGGAACGAGCGAAGCCGCTTGCCGCCGCCGAGCACCGCGTAGCGCATCGCCTCGGCGAGCTTGGCCTCGGGCCCGGTCGGCGCCGGCAGCAGATAGTCCATGACGCCGGCGACCGCCTCGGCGGTCTCGCCGAGCGCGGCGAGGAACTGTTCCTGGCTTGCTGCCACGCTACTTGGTGTCGAGCGGCTTGGTGGTGAGCGAGCCGTCCGGCTGCAGCTGGATCTGATCGACCTTCATCTGCGCTTCGCGGAGCTTGGCCTCGCAATGGCGCTTCAGGAGAGCGCCGCGCTCGTAGGCGGCGATCGCGTCGTCCAGCTTGGAACGTCCGGCCTCGAGGCGGCCGACGATCTGCTCGAGCTCGGCGAGGGCGTCCTCGAAGCTGAGCTTGGCGATGTCGGCGGGGATCGGGGGCGCAGCTGCCATGGTGCGTCTCTCTACCTAGATCCCTTGCCCCAGTCCATGAGGGCCTTCACATGGGCCGCCGCCGAGGATGCCAGCGCGTCGAGATCGTAGCCGCCCTCCAGGCTCGAGACCACCCGGCCCTCCGCGTGGCGGTCGGCGAGCCGGCACAGCTCCTCGGTGATCCAGGCGTAGTCCTCCTCGGTGAAATTGAGCGAGCCCAGCGGGTCCAGCCAATGGGCGTCGAATCCGGCCGAGATCATGATCAGGTCAGGCCGGAACCGGTCGATCGCCGGCAATATCTTGTCGGTCATCGCCTGGCGGAACTCGGCCGAGCCGGCGAGCGGCGGCAGCGGCGCGTTGACGACATTGCCGATGCCGGTCTCGCCGGCCGCGCCGGTGCCGGGATAGAGCGGCCATTGATGGGTCGAGGCGAAGAGCACCTGGGAATCGCGCTCGAACATGTGCTGGGTGCCGTTGCCGTGGTGCACGTCGAAGTCGATCACGGCGACCCGATCGAGGCCCTGTGCCTTGGCCTCGGCGGCGCCGACCGCGATGTTGTTGAACAGGCAGAAGCCCATCGCCTGGTCGGATTCGGCGTGATGACCCGGCGGGCGGACGGCGCAGAACGCGTGCCTGGCCTCGCCCTTCACCGCCGCGGCGACCGCGGCGCAGACCGCACCGGCAGCTCTCAATGCCGCCTCGCCCGATCCGGAGGAGAGCGTGGTGTCGGCGTCGAGGTTGGCGCGGCCGACGGCGGGCACCGCCGCCAGAACCATCTCGACATATCCCGCATCGTGGACGCGTTCGAGCTGGAGCCGCTCGGCCCTCGGCGCCTCGACCCGCTCGAGCTCGGCGAACGCCGGGTCCTCGAACGCGGCCAGGACCGCCTCGAGACGCGCCGGGCGCTCGGGATGCAGCCGGCCCGGATCGTGGTCGAGACAGGCCGCGTGGGTATAGAGGCGGGTGAGCATGGCTGTCCTGGCTTCAAGCGCGGGCCGTCACAATAGGGACCCGGACGCTGCCTCGACAAGCCGAAGGTAGAAAGAGAAACGGCAGCCCTTTCTAGGCTGCCGCCGTTCCGCTCGTCGCCGGAACCGGCGACGTATTACTGAAAGAGGTTGATCAGGTTGCGCGAGTTGCCGTTGGCGATGTTCAGCGTCGTCACCGACAGCTGCTGCTGAACCTGCAGAG
>CAZDGR010000480.1:0-2811 GCA_964504845.1 uncultured Rhizobium sp.
GGCCTCGAAAACGATCCGCTCGTAGACCTCGTCGACCACCAGCCAGACGCCGTGATGGCGGCAGAGGCCCAGGACCGCCTGCTGCTCGGCCGCGGTCATCATCCAGCCGGTCGGATTGCAGGGCGAGTTGATGAACAGCATCTTCGGCCGCTTGGCGATCGCGTCCGCGACCTTCTGCATGTCGAGCGCCCAGCGGCCGTCCTTGACCGACATCTCGATCAGATCGACATGCGCCCCGGCGAGCCTGGAGGCCTCGGAGACGTTGGGCCAGAGCGGGCTGGTCGCCACCACCGTGTCGCCCGGATCGACCAGGAGCTGGACGACGAGCTGGATGGCACTCATGCCGGACGCGGTGACGACGATGCGCTCAGGCCCGATCGGGCGGCCCTTGATCGTGCTCTGGTACTCGGCGATCGCTTGCCTGAGCTCGGGCACGCCGAGGCTCGGCACGTAGTAGGTCTTGCCTGCACTCATCGCCTTCGCCGCCGCGTCGCAGATGAACTGAGGCGTCGGCAGGTCGGGTTCGCCGAACCAGAGGCGGATGATCTCCGGATCGGCCATGAACGGATTGGCGACCTCGCGGATCTTCGAGTCCGCAAGGCCGCGGACGAGCGCGCGGGCGCCCGGGCGGGCAATGGGCGAGGCAGTCATAAGAAGCTCTCTATTCAGGCTTCGGCGCGGCCTTGAAGAACTGCTGCGGTTCCTGGCCGAAGATCTTGACGAAGGCCATGCCGATCTCGGTTCGGGCCTGGTCGTCGATCGTCAAGGCTTCCTTGTCGTAGTCGGTCCTGGCCGCGAGGTTGCGACGGCAGAGCTCTATATAGGCATCCATCATCTCGGAAAACGCCTGGAAGCCCTTGGCGCCGATGGTTTCCGAACGCACGCGGAAGACCGAGGAGACACCCCCCATCCGCTTCAGCATGTTGTCCAGATCGTTGGCGCGATGCAGGTCCTCGATCACCGTCGGGACTCCTTCTGGTTTTTCGCTGGCCGCGCCACCTTACCGGCAAGGGCCACCTCGGCGCCAGCGTCCCCCTCCGCCCATATCTCGACGCGATTTCGTCCGAGGTTCTTCGCCTTGTAGAGCGCCGCGTCGGCCCGGGCGATCACCTCGTCCACCTTGGCGTCGGCAGTCATCAACGCCACGCCGAAGGAGCAGGTGACCGGCAGCGACTTGCCGCCCGGGAGCGGCACCGGCCGGTCCTCGAGCCGGTCGCGAAGCCGGTCGAGCGCGACCACGGCCTGGTCGGGCGTGGTCTCCGGCAGGCAGAACAGGAACTCCTCGCCGCCGTAGCGGAACAGCGCGTCGTAGGGCCGCAGCCCCGACAGGAATATCTCCGCCGCCGCGGCCAGAACCTGGTCGCCGACCATGTGGCCGTAGGTGTCGTTAACCTTCTTGAAATGGTCGAGATCGCCGAGCGCCAGGCAGCAGGGCTGCTTCGAGCGGCGCGACCGGCTGCGCTCGCGCTCGAGCTCGGCCAGCATGCTCTGCCGATTCTGCACGCCGGTCAGCGGATCGAGCTCGGCCAGCGCCGCCCGGAACGCCCTGCCGAGACGCTTCGCATAGGTGGAGAACAGGTCCACCTTGTCCATGAAGGCGTCGTATTCCTCGGGCGGGATCCGCGTGTCCTTGACCCCGCGGGCGGCGAGCCAGCGGGCGTGGTCGTGCATGCGCTTGTGCGCCTCGGCCAGCGCATGGAACGCCGCCTGATCGACCAGCCCGTCCTCCTTGTGCAGGTCGTACCAGGAACCGAAGCGGGTCAGGAAATGCGCGTTCTCGCTGGTCAGGTCCTTCGGCGGGTTCCCGGGCTTGGCGAGCACGGTGCGGTGCCAGCGGCGAAGCCACTCGCCGACCTCTGCCTCGGCCTCCTCGAGCACGGCCAGGATCTGCTCGATCGACCGCCGCGAAAGGGAGTGGAGGACCTCGCTCACGGACAGGTCAGACAGCCAGCTCGGCGCGATTGCGGAAGTGCTCGAGCGCTTCCGGATTGGCGAGCGCTTCGACGTTCTTGACCGGCCTGCCCATCACCACGTTGCGGACCGCGAGCTCGACGATCTTGCCGGACTTGGTGCGCGGGATGTCCTGGACCTGCAGGATCAGCGCCGGCACGTGGCGCGGCGTCGCGCCCTCGCGCACCTGCTTCCTGATCCGGTCGACGATGTCCTTGCCGAGCGTGATGCCGTCGCGAAGGCGAACGAACAGCACGACGCGGACGTCGTTCTGCCAGTCCTGGCCGATCACCAGGCTCTCGATCACCTCGTCGATCTTCTCGACCTGGCGATAGATCTCGGCGGTGCCGATGCGCACGCCTCCCGGGTTCAGCGTCGCGTCCGAGCGGCCGTAGATGATCATGCCGCCGTGGCTGGTCAGCTCGACGTAGTCGCCGTGACACCAGATGTTCGGGTAGTTGTCGAAATAGGCGGCGCGATACTTGGCGTCGCCCGGGTCGTTGTAGAAGCCGATGGGCATGCAGGGGAACGGCTTGACGCAGACCAGCTCGCCCTTCTCCCCGACGACCGGCTTGCCGTCGTCGTTCCACACCTCGACCGGCATGCCGAGACCGCGCTTCTGGATCTCGCCCTTGTAGACCGGGCTGATCGGGCTGCCGAGCACGAAGCAGGAGACGATGTCGGTGCCGCCCGAGATCGACGAGAGGCAGACGTCGCTCTTGATCTTCTCGTAGACGAAGTCGAAGCCCTCGGGCGCCAGCGGCGAGCCGGTCGAGCAGATCGTGCGCAACGCCGGCAGCTTGTGGGTCTTGACCGGCTCGAGCCCGGCCTTGCCGACGGCATCGATCCACTTGGCCGAGG
>CAZDGR010000481.1:0-2810 GCA_964504845.1 uncultured Rhizobium sp.
GGTGCACAGGGCGACAAGCGCGGCACCGAGATCACCTTCATGCCCTCGGCGCAGACCTTCACCAAGACCCGCTTCGAGTTCGAGACGCTGGAGCATCGGCTCCGCGAGCTCGCGTTCCTCAATTCGGGCGTGCGCCTCGTGCTGACCGATGCGCGCGAGGCCGAGCCGCGCGTCGTCGAGATGCACTACGAGGGCGGCCTCGAGGCGTTCGTGGCATATCTCGACCGCTCGCATACGCCGCTGCATACGCCGCCGGTCTCCTTCGCCGAGACCAAGGACGGCATCACCGTCGAAGTCGCGATGCAGTGGACCGACAGCTATCACGAGACGATGCTGTGCTTCACCAACAACATCCCGCAGCGTGACGGCGGCACGCATCTCGCCGGCTTCCGCGGCGCGCTGACCCGCTACATCAACCAGTATGCCAACGAGTCCGGCATCGCGAAGAAGGAGAAGGTCACGCTCTCCGGCGACGACGCGCGCGAGGGCCTCACCTGCGTGCTGTCGGTCAAGGTGCCGGATCCCAAGTTCTCGTCCCAGACCAAGGACAAGCTGGTCTCCTCCGAGGTCCGCCCGGTGGTCGAGAGCGTCGTCGGCGAGAAGCTCCAGCAGTGGCTGGAAGAGCATCCGGCCGACGCCAAGCGCATCGTGCAGAAGGTCGTCGAGGCCGCCGCCGCCCGCGAGGCCGCCAGGAAGGCGCGCGAGCTGACGCGCCGCAAGGGTGCGCTCGACGTCGCCAGCCTGCCCGGCAAGCTCGCCGACTGCCAGGAACGCGATCCGGCGCTCTCCGAGCTCTTCATCGTCGAGGGCGACTCGGCCGGCGGCTCGGCCAAGCAAGGCCGCGACCGCGGCAAGCAGGCGATCCTGCCCTTGCGCGGCAAGATCCTGAACGTCGAGCGCGCGCGCTTCGACAAGATGCTGGGCTCGGCCGAGATCGGAACATTGATCGCGGCGCTTGGAACTGGAATCGGCGAGGAGTTCGACATCTCGAAGCTCCGCTATCACAAGATCATCATCATGACGGACGCCGATGTGGACGGAAGCCACATCCGCACGCTGCTGCTGACCTTCTTCTATCGGCAGATGCGCCAGATCATCGAGCACAAGATCGAGAAGGAAGGCGGCGAGGACGAGAGCAAGGGCTATCTCTACATCGCCCAGCCGCCGCTCTACCGCGCCAAGCGCGGCCAGTCCGAGGTCTATCTCAAGGACGACCGCGCGCTCGACAACCACCTGACCGAGGCAGGCCTGCATGAGGCGGTGCTGATCCTGGCATCCGGCTCGCAGCTCGGCGGCGCCGAGCTCCGCACGCTCGTCGACGGCGCCCGCCAGGCACGCGCCTGGCTGCAGCCTATCGGACGCAGGCTCGGATCGATGGCGCTCGCCGAGCAGATCGCGATCGCCGGCGCGCTCTCGCCCGACCTGCTGAACGATGCGGCGCAGGCGGGCCAGGCCGCCGCCTATATCGCCAAGCGCATGGACCAGCTCTCGGCCCAGCACGAGCGCGGCTGGCGCGGCGAGTCCGACGGCGCCGGAGGGCTCCGCTTCGAGCGCACGCTCCGTGGCGTCACCTCGCGCTTCCGGCTCGAGGCGGCGCTTGTCCGCAGCCCCGAGGCAAGGCGACTGGACGAGAAGGCGGCCGAGTTCCAGAGCGTCTATGCCAAGCCCGGCAAGCTCAAGACCAAGGACAAGGAGCACACGATCCATGGGCCGGTGGCCCTGATCGACACGGTGCTCGAGACCGGCCGCAAGGGCGTGACCATCCAGCGCTACAAGGGTCTCGGCGAGATGAACCCCGAGCAGCTCTGGGAGACGACGCTCGACCCGAACGTGCGCTCGCTCCTGCAGGTGAAGATCAACCACGCCGACGAGGCGGGCGATCTCTTCGCCAAGCTGATGGGCGACCTGGTCGAGCCCAGGCGCGACTTCATCCAGCAGAACGCGCTCAAGGTCGCGAACCTGGACGTCTAGGCCGGCGTCGACGCCGGCTCCCTGAGGGTCGGCGGCAGGGTCGCCAACGCGAAGACGGCGGCGTGGACCGAGACTTTCCGCCGCCCGGGATCATGCTGAGCGCGACACCCATCGTCAGGTGATAGACGAGGAAGCCATCGTAGCCTCACCACAGCGGCTGCATCGCGAAGCCGATCGCCAGCACCGACCCTGTCAGCAGCACGCGCTTTCGCCCCCAGGCAGGGGACGAGCAGCGGGATGACGATCATGAACCGATCGAAGCGGGAGAAGCCGTAGAGGACCTCCAGGTTCTTCTTCGTGGGACCCGCTTGGCCTCGGGTGTGGCCCGCGACTAGCATGACCGCCCAGGGAGACCGACGAGAACGATGCTGCAGCCGAGCCCCGCACCGCCATGCTTCGCCGCCAGCGATTTGGCCGCCGAGAGCGCGCGTGCCTTCGACCTGAAGGCGATCGGCCCGGGCTTCATCGCCAACCCCTTTCCGACCTACAACGCGCTCCGCGACCACAATCCGGTCGCGCGGATGCCCGACGGCAGCTACTTCCTGTCGCGCTACGCCGACTGCATCGCCGTCTACAAGGACGCGAAGCTGTTCTCCTCCGACAAGAAGGCCGAGTTCGGGCCCAAGTTCGGCGACAGCCTCCTCTACCAGCATCACACGACGAGCCTGATCTTCAACGATCCGCCGCTGCACACGCGCGTGCGCAAGATCATCGCCGGCGCCTTGAGCGCGCGCGCCGTCGCCGACATGGAAGCGCCGATGCTGGCGCTGACCGAAAGCCTCCTCGATGCGATCGCCGCGAAGGACGAAGCCGACCTGATCGCCGATCTCGCCGCCGCG
>CAZDGR010000482.1:0-2779 GCA_964504845.1 uncultured Rhizobium sp.
CGTTGACGAAGGGCGCAACCATCGTCGCAAGCTTGCCATTGCGATCGGTCTTCGCCAGTTCCCGGTCGGGCAGGCTGGTTGCCCCCTTGCGATGCTCCACCGCGCGATAGCGCAGCATCAGGTGCGGGAAATCGAGGTCAAATTCGTGCGGCGGCACGTAGGGGCACTTGGTCATGAAGCACATGTCGCACAGCGTGCAGGCGTCGACCACCTGCTTGAAGTCGCTGCTCGCGACGCCTTCCATCTCGGCATCGCCGGCGGCATCGATCAGATCGAACAGACGCGGGAAGGAATCGCAGAGATTGAAGCAGCGGCGACATCCGTGACAGATGTCGAATACCCGACGCAGCTCCTTGTCGAGCTGGGCTTCGTCGTAGAATTCCGGGCTGTTCCAATCGAGCGGATGACGAACCGGCGGCTCCAGGCTGCCTTCGCGCATGAACTCGGTTCCTCCGGGGACGAGGACGCGCGGGAGCCCCCCGGCCCCCGCGCGTCTCGAAGAACTTACGACAGGCCGTCGAGGGCCTTCTGGAAGCGGCCGGCGTGGCTCTTCTCGGCCTTCGCCAGCGTCTCGAACCAGTCGGCGATCTCGGCGTGGCCCTCTTCGCGCGCGGTGCGCGCCATGCCCGGGTACATGTCGGTGTACTCGTGGGTCTCGCCGGCGATCGACGCCTTCAGGTTCTGGGCGGTCGAGCCGATCGGGAGGCCGGTCGCGGGATCGCCGGTCGCCTCGAGGAACTCGAGGTGGCCGTGCGCGTGGCCGGTCTCGCCTTCGGCGGTCGAGCGGAACACCGCCGACACGTCGTTGTAGCCCTCGACGTCCGCCTTCTGGGCGAAATAGAGATAGCGCCGATTCGCCTGGCTCTCGCCGGCGAAGGCGGCCTTCAGATTGGCCTCGGTCTTCGAGCCCTTCAGTGCTGCCATGTGTTCCTCCTTCAGGGAGGCGAAAGGCCCCCCACCGCCGCAAATTCTAGGAAGCGGTATTCAGGTCGTCAATGTTTTTAGAATTGATCTAAAACAATTCGCAAGGAGCCGGAACGCCGGGCCTTAGGCCTTCGGGCGAAGCCTCACGACGACGTCGACGCGCTCGACCTCGAGCCCATCGGGGACTTCGGGCAGGCCCGAGACGGCGAGCGTGCCGGCGGGGATGTCCATCAGGCTGCCGGTCGCGACCGCGAGCACGTGATGGTGGTCG
The DNA here is from genome assembly GCA_964504845.1 of uncultured Rhizobium sp. Taxonomy (GTDB): domain Bacteria; phylum Pseudomonadota; class Alphaproteobacteria; order SHVZ01; family SHVZ01; genus SHVZ01. Next base: position 1,196 of record CAZDGR010000482.1, read on the forward strand.
GAGGTGTTGGTGTCGAAGTAGGAGCGCCCGGCTTCGACCACGACCTCGCGCAGGAGCCCGACACGGGTGAACTGGTTCAGCGCGTTGTAGACGGTCGCCAGCGATACCACGACCCGGGCGGACTTGGCCTCGGCGTGGAGCTGCTCGGCCGACACATGGCGATCGCCCCGGCTGAACAGGAGACGCGCCAGCGCCAGACGCTGGCGGGTCGGACGCAGGCCGGCCCGCTTCAGCCGCTCAAGCGGCTCGGCGAAGGGACGGGCGTCGGTCAAGGCGGTCGTCATGGCTAAAGCCTTGCGCCCTCAGTCGCCGGTCGTCAAGCGGCCGACCAGCTGGCCGACCGTCGGCACGAAGCCGCCGGCGTAGAACGGGTCGTCGGCGAAGCGATAGGCGTTGTGGCCGGCGAACATCAGCTGATGCTCGCAGTCCTCGGAATGGCTGATCGCCTGCAGGGTCTTCTGGATGCAGTAGGAGCGCGGATCGGCCTTCTTGCCGGTGGTTCCTTCCTCGTTCTGCGCCCAGTTGGAGAAGCCGCAGGCCGAGAGGCACCCCATGCAGTCGACCTGATCCTTGTGGATCGTCGCCGCAGTCGGCGGGTCGACGAAGATCAGCGTCGAGTCGGGGGTGCGGAGCGCCTCGGTGAAGCCGGCCGCGACCCACTCGCGGGCACGCTCGGCATCATGCGCGGTCAGGAACACCTCGCGGCCGCGGGCGCCGACCTTGAAGGCGGTGTCGTGGTCCGCGACCATATGGGTCTGGTAGGCGACCTGACGCTCGGAACGCGCCTTGAGATCCATCAGGAAGGGGTTCTTGACCGCCGACGAATAGAACCCGGTCGGGCTGAAGCGGTTGAGCCAGATGTCGCCTTCCTTCAGCGTCATCAGCTTCTTCTTCCAGGCCTCCGAGATCGGGCTCTCCCGGGTCAGCAGCGGACGCGTGCCGAACTGGAACGCGACCGGGCCGACTTCCGGATTGTCGAGGAAGTGCTCCCACTCGCGCAGGTACCAGACGCCGCCGGCCATGACGATCGGCGTCTTGACCAGGCCGACCTCGTTCATGACCTTGCGCAGCTCGCGGATGCGCGGATACGGGTCCTCGGGCTTCTCCGGATCTTCGACGTTCGACAGCCCGTTGTGGCCGCCTGCGAGCCAAGGATCTTCGTAGACGACGGCGCCGAGCCAGTGCTGGAACTTGTGGTATGCGCGCTTCCAGAGCGCGCGGAAGGCGCGGGCGGAAGAGACGATCGGGTAGTAGTAGACGCCGTACTTCTCGCAGAGCTCGGCGAGACGATAGGGCATTCCGGCGCCGCAGGTGACGCCGTGGATCAGGCCCTTGGTGCCTTCGAGGATGCCGTGCAGCACGCGCTCGGCCGCCCCCATCTCCCAGAGCACGTTCATATGGATGCGGCCCTGGCCCATCGCCGCTTCGTGCGCGATCCGGGCCTGGGTGATGCCGCCCTTGATCGAGGCGGCGATCAGTTCCTCATGCCGCTCGCGGCGGGTCCTGCCGTGATAGATCCAGGGAATGACGTTCCCCGCCGCATCTCGCGAATCCGCGTTGACGCCGGAGAAGGTCCCGATCCCG
>CAZDGR010000483.1:0-2766 GCA_964504845.1 uncultured Rhizobium sp.
GTCGTCTGCGACGAGCCGGTCTCGGCCCTCGACCTCTCGATCCAGGCGCAGATCCTGAACCTGCTGGTCGAGATGAAGCGGGAATACGGACTCTCCTACCTATTCATCTCCCACGACCTCTCGGTGATCCGCTACTTCGCCGACCGCGTGCTGGTCATGTACCTCGGCCGGATCGTCGAGAGCGCGACAGGCGCCGACCTCTGGGCGAGGCCGTTGCACCCCTACACGCGAGCCTTGATCCAGGCGATCCCCGACCCGGCACGACGGCGTCAGGCGGCACCGATCGGCGGCGATATCGCAAGCCCGCTCGACATTCCGAAGGGCTGCCGCTTCCATCCGCGCTGCCCGATCGCCACCTCGATCTGCGCCAAGGTTGATCCGGCGCTCGTCCGGCATGGCGACGGACACGAAGCGGCGTGCCATCATGCGGGCCAGCTCACCCGCCCGCCCGAGGCCTGAAGAATGTTCTCGCTCGCCGAACTCGAAGCAGCATCCGACGAAGTCCATGCCGTGATCCCGCCGACCGCCCAGCATCGCTGGGCGCTGCTGTCCGAACGCGTCGGCGGCGACGTCTTCGTCAAGCACGAGAACCACACACCTCTGGGTGCCTTCAAGTGCCGCGGCGGCGTGACCTACCTCAACCGGCTGAAGCAGCGCGAGCCGAACACGCCGGGTGTGGTCAGCGCCAGCAGCGGCAACCATGGCCAGAGCCTCGCCTATTCGGCCAAGCGCCTCGGCATGCGCGCGATGATCGTGATCGGCGAGATCTCGAACCCGGAGAAGCGCGCCTCGATGGCCGCCCTCGGCGCCGAGTTGGTCGATCAGGGAGCGACGACCGAGGAGAAGATCGCTCTCGCCCAGAAGCTCGGCAGCAATGCGGGGCTCCATTTCGTCCCGCCTTGGCACCCGGACCTTGTCATCGGCGTCGCCTCTTATGCGCTCGAGCTGTTCAGGGGCGTGCCCGACCTCGACACCGTCTACGTGCCGATCGGTCTCGGTTCAGGCGCCTGCGGCGTGATCGCCGCCCGCGACGCCCTCGGCCTCAAGACCAGGATCGTCGGGGTCGTGTCGGCGAACGCCAACGCCTACGAGCTCTCGTGGCATGCGGACAAGGTGATCGACAAGCCCGGCCGTACGGTCGCCGAGGGCCTGGAGATCGCGTCCCCGCATCCGGAGGCGTTCAAGTGGCTGAAGCGCGGGCTGGAGCGGATCGTCTCGGTCAGCGAGGACGAGATCCTGGAAGGGATCCGCGTTCTCCTCAAGGACACCCACAACCTCGCCGAAGGTGCGGGCTCCGCGGCCTTGGCGGCCCTCCTCAAAGAGAAAGACCGCCAGCGCGGCAAGCGCGTGGCGGTCGTTCTCTCCGGCGGCAACGCCGATGCGGCGCTGATCGGCCGCGCGCTCCAGGGCTGAAGCGCGCGGCCAGCCTCGCCTCTACTTGGACGCGGTCGTGTACCAGAGCTTGAAGGAATGCGTCTTGAAGTCCTTCAGCTGCTTGTGCACGGCGATGTTCCGGACTGCCTGGAACATGTAGACCATGCCCGACTCCTCCATGTGGCGCTTCTGGATCTCGTGATACATCGCGATGCGCTTGGCCGGATCCGGCTCCATGCGCGACTTGATCCACATGTCGTCGAACCACTCGCTCTTCCAGGCGGCGTTCCATGACGGGAACATGTTCTGCTTGGCTTCGAGGCGGTTGTCCGGGTTGAAGCCGTGGCGCGACACCATCGCGTCGGCGTCCGGGTAGCCGGTCGACCACACCGATGAGGAGATCTGGTACTCGCGCGAGCGGACCTTGGTCAGGCGCGCGGCGCTGGCCATCTGGTTCAGCTGCAGATCGATGCCGATCTTCGCGGCGTTCGCCTGCACGTGCTGGGCGATGTCGGGGAACGGGAAGGTGGTGGCGACGATCAGCTCCTTCTTGAAGCCGTTCGGGAATCCCGCCTCGGTCATCAGCTGCTTGGCCTTGGCGAGGTCGAGCTTGTAGGGGAGCCCCTCCTCGCGAGAAAGCGCGCCGAAGGCCCCCAGCGGCACCAGGCTGGCCCGGCCGATGCCCTCGTAGCGCATCACCGTCTTCTCGAGGCCCTGGTAGTCGATCAGGTAGCGAAAGGCCTGCCGGACCTTCGGGTTCGAGAGCTCCGGATCGCTCGTGTTGAAGGAGAGGTAGTAGTACTGGTGCCGCGGCACCCGGACGATGCGGGTGTTCGGATTCTTCTCGATGCTGTCGAGATCCTCCGGATTGAGGATCCTCGCCATGTCGACGTCGCCCTTCTCGAGCTGAAGGCGCTGCGCCGCCGATTCCGGCACGTGGCGGACGATGACCCGGCGAAGCGGCACCGGGCCCTTCCAGTAGCCGTCGTTGCGCTCGAGGATGAGCGTCTCGTTGGCGGTGTGGGAGCGGAGCTTATAGGGGCCGACGCAGGCGGAGTTCTGCTTGAGCCAGGCATTGCCGTGATCGTCGCCCTTGGCGTTCTTCAGGGCCTCGACCTTGTCGATGGCATAGGCCGAGCGGCCGGTGAACATCGCCGGCAGGATCAGCGATTCCGGATAGGGCTTGTCGAAGGTGACCAGCAGCGTCGACGGATCCGTCGCCCGGACCGACTTCTCGATGTTCTCCTTGCTGAAGCCCCACTGGGTCAGGCTGGCGGCATTGCCGAAGTTGAGCCAGATGATGCGGCGCATCGACCAGGCGGCATCCTCGGCGGTCACCGGGTTGCCGGAGGGATGCTTTAACCCCTGCCTGATCTTGAAGGTGTAGGTGAG
>CAZDGR010000484.1:0-2761 GCA_964504845.1 uncultured Rhizobium sp.
GATCGAGGAGTTCGCCCGGCTCTACGTCGCCGGCAGCGATCCGCTCTAAGCCGGCGGAGATCCGCCGCCGAGCTCTTCGGCGAGGCGGTGATTGACGTCGCGATGCCCGTAGCGAAGCGCGAAGAACGCATCGGCGAAGAGGCGCACGAGCCCATGGGCGAAGCGGTCGCCGGCATTCGCCGGCATGGCGTGGCTGACCACCAGCTGCCGTTCGTCCGCCATCCTAGTTGTTGGCGACCAGCGCCGGCTCGGCGCGGTAGCGATCCGGGAAGAGGCGCTTCAGCGCGGCCAGCTTCGGCAGGTCGTGATAGGCGATGTAGGGATGGCGCGGGTTCCGCGCCATGAAGTCCTGGTGATCGGCTTCGGCCGGATAGAACGCGCCCGACTCGATCCTCGTCACGATCTTCTTCGGAAACGCCTTCGCCTGGTCGAGCTGGGCGATATAGGCCTTGGCGATGCCGGCCTGCGCCTCGTTCGCCGGGAAGATCGCCGAGCGGTACTGGCGGCCGACGTCGGGGCCCTGGCGGTCGAGCTGGGTCGGGTCGTGGATCGCCGAGAAGAAGATCTGCAGCACCCTGCCGTAGCTGATCACGCGCGGGTCGAAGACGACCTTCACCGCCTCGGCGTGATCGGTCATCCCGGCCGCGACCGCGTCGTACCGCGCCGATGCTTCGGTGCCGCCGGCATAGCCCGAGACCGCGTTGCCGACGCCGGCGACGTGCTGGAAGACCCCCTGCACGCCCCAGAAGCAGCCGCCGGCGAGCACCGCCGTCTCCATCGCTGCCTCGCTCGGCGCGTCCATCCGGGGCGGCGGAATCTCGCGTGCCTCCTCGGCGGCGGCCATGCCCGCCAGCAGCGTCAGCGCAAAGGCGGCGAGGGCCGGGGCGATGCGGCGCATGGAGCTGCTCCTGTCAGTGCTGCGGGCCGTCGGGGCCGCCCTGCATCGCCTGCAGAGGCCCCTCGTTCGCCAGCGCGATGCAGGCGAAGCCGACCTTGGCCTCGGTCGGCACGCCGAAAAGCACGGTGTGGCGCGACGGCAGCCCGTTCGGGAAGTGCTTCACGTACTCCTCGTTGCAGGCGTCGTAGTCCTTCCGGTCGGTGATCAGCATCGTCACCTGGACGATGCGGCTGAAGTCGCTGCCGGCATCCGCCAGAATCCTTCCGATGAAGGCGAGCGAGTTCCGCACCTGCTCCTGCGGGGTCTCGCCGCGATGGACGCCCTTGGCCGGATCGTGCGGGGCCGAGTGGCCCGAGACGAAGACGAGACCGCCCGCCCTGGTCGCCCGGCTGAACGGCCGCTTCTCGCCCGGAACGGGCTTGCCGAAGATCTGGATCATTGCGCACCTGCCGCGTGATGGTCGGCCAGCACCTGGGCGATCACGTGGGTCACCTTCTTGCCGGTCGGGATGTGCAGGAACTCGTTCGGGCCATGTGCGTTCGAATGCGGACCCAGAACACCGGTCACCACGAACTGCGACTTCGGGAACTTCTCGCCCAGCATCGCCATGAACGGGATGCTGCCGCCTTCGCCCATATAGGCGGGCGGCTTGCCGAAAGCCTCGGTCGATCCCTTGGCCAGCGACTTCTCCAGCCACGGCGCCAGCTTCGGCGCGTTCCAGCCGGTGCCGGCCTTGTCGCTCGCGAAGCTGACCTTGGCGCCGTAGGGCGGATCCTTCTCGAGCAGCGTCCTCACCGTCGCCTGCGCTTCCTTCGCATCCAGCGTCGGCGGCAGGCGGAGGCTCAGCTTGGCGGTCGAGTAGGGACGAAGCACATTGCCGGCGTTCTGCGGCGTAGGAAACCCGTCCATGCCGGTGGTCGACAGCGCCGGCCGCCAGGTGCGGTTCAGCACCAGCTCGGTCAGGTCGTCGTTCATCGGCTTCATCCCCTCGGGGAAGGGGAACTTGGCGTAGACCTGCTCGCCGAGCGCGGCTGCGGCGACCTTCGCCTGCGCCACCCGCTCCGGCGGCACCTGGGCATAGAGCGCATCCGGCTTGATGGCGCCGGTGTCCTCGTCCTCGAGGCGCGAGATCAGCTTCCGCATGATGCGGAAGCTCGACGGAACGATGCCCGAGGCGTCGCCCGAATGGACGCCTTCCTCCAGCACCTGCACCTTGAGCTCGCCCGCGATCATCCCGCGCAGCGACGTGGTGAGCCAGAGCTGGTCGTAGTTGCCGCAGCCCGAATCCAGGCAGACCACCAGCGACGGCGAGCCGATCCGCGAGGCGAGGTGGTCGACGTAATAGGGCAGGTCGTAGCTGCCCGACTCTTCGCAGGCCTCGATCAGGATCACGCAGCGCGCATGCGGCACCTTCTGGTCCTGCAACGCGGCGATCGCCTCGAGAGAGCCGAACATCGCATAGCCGTCGTCGGCGCCGCCGCGGCCATAGAGCTTGTCGCCCTTGATCAGCGGGATCCACGGGCCGAAGCCGTCGAACCAGCCGACCATCTCCGGCTGCTTGTCGAGATGCCCGTAGAGGAGGACCGTGTCCTTGGAGGCGCCCGGCACCTCGATCAGGATCACCGGGGTCCGGCCCTCGAGCTGGACGACCTCGAGCGTCGCACCCGGCATCGACGCGATCTTCTTCCGCCCCCACGCCTCGAACATCCTCACGGCCTGGTCCATGTAGCCGTGCTCCTTCCACTTCGGATCGAAGGACGGCGACTTGTTCGGGATCTTGATGTACTCGACCAGGGTCGGCACGATCTCGTCGTCCCAGACCTGCCCGATATGCTTCGAAAGGCGCGCGGCGTCGACCATGGA
>CAZDGR010000485.1:0-2746 GCA_964504845.1 uncultured Rhizobium sp.
GAGGCGGCCTTCCGTACCCACCTCGCGCGCAACGCGCGTCACCTCGGCGGCGAACGAACGCAGCTGATCCACCATCGTGTTGATGGTTTCCTTCAGCTGAAGGATCTCGCCGCGCACGTCGACGGTGATCTTCTTCGACAAGTCGCCGCTGGCAACCGCGATCGTCACCTCGGCGATGTTTCTGACCTGCGCCGTCAGGTTGTTGGCCATCGAGTTGACGTTCTCGGTCAGGTCCTTCCAGACGCCGGTGACCTCGCTTACCTGCGCCTGGCCGCCGAGCTTGCCTTCGGTGCCGACCTCGCGTGCGACGCGCGTCACTTCCGAGGTGAACACGCTCAGCTGCTTGATCATCGTGTTGACGATCGTCGCCGAGCGAAGAAACTCGCCCTCAAGCGGACGGCCGTCGACGTCAAGGGCGACGGTCTGCATCAGGTTGCCCTGGGCGACCGCGGCGATGGCCCGCGTCACCTCGGTGGTCGGACGGAGCAGGTCGTCGATCAGCGTGTTGACCGAGTTCTCCATCTCGCCCCAGGCGCCGGTGGAAACGCCCATGCGGATGCGTTGGCGGGTCTTGCCTTCGCGGCCGACGACCTGGCCGACGCGCTCGAGCTGCTGCGCCATGCGCTGGTTGGCGGTGACGATCGAATTGAACGTGTCGGCAATCTTGCCGACGAGGCCGACCTGATGTCCGGGGAGGCGGACCGAGAAGTCGCCGACCGCCATCGTCTGGAGTGCATGCAGGAGGTCATAGAGCTCGGCAGAGCTGGCGCCGGCGCCATTGGAGTGCACGCCGTTGCCGCTCGGCTCCGCCGGAGCAGGGGCCTGCAGGACCGGCGGATGCGCGTCGATACGAACGGTTTCGGTGCTCTTCTGCATCGTTGTCTCCTTGGACGCCTGGCGAGGCGCCGCGTCAGACGAAAGCCCAGCGGCCGCAAAGCGGCTGGGAAGCAAGGTCGTGGTGGGAGGTGAGGCGCCAAAGGGCGACCTCGGATCGATATGCGACGAGGCCGCCACCCCTGAGTCACCCGGCCGAACCTTCCTGTTCCCGGCGGGCATGCATCGCCCGTCTCGGATGCAGGGGGAGTGTAGCGAGGCGGCTTGGCGTCGGCGCGGGCGCAAGTGCCCAACGCCGCGTGGTCACTAAGAAATCACGCTCTTCGTCACGGAAAAATCACAGGCGGGCGTGAGGACGCCTCTAAGTGAGGCGATTCTTATGAAAAACGCCGCCTTTGACGATCGCCGAAAGGTGGGCGCCCTGGTCGAGGAACAGCTCGAGCTTCTTCACCGGGTCGCCATCGACGACGATCAGGTCGGCGAGTGCCCCCGACTCGATCACGCCGAGCTTGCCCTCCATGCGGACGATCTCGGCGCCGACCAGGGTCGCTTGGCGGATCACCTCGATCGGCGAATGGACCTCCCGACGGAAGATGAACTCCTTGCTCTGCTCCATGTGGAGCTGGCCGAGCAGATCGGTGCCGAAGCCGACCTTCACGCCGGCTTTCTTGCAGATGTCGAGCGACTTGAGGCCGCCATCGATTACCGACTCGTTCTTGTCCAGCATGTCCCTGGTCATGCCGAACTCGGCAGCGCGCTCGCGCATCGCGAAGTAGGTGACCAGGTTGGCGACCATGTAGGCGCCCTTCTTGGCCATTAGCTTGGCGGAGGCCGCATCGATCAGGTTGCCGTGCTCGATCGTGCGCACGCCGCAGCTGACAGCGCGGGTGATCGCCTCCGGCGTATAGGCATGCGCCAGCGTGTAGCGGCCGAAAGCATGGGCCTCCTCGACCGCCGCCGTGATCTCCTCGACCGTGAACTGAAGCGAGTCGATCGGATCGTACGGTGAGGCGACACCGCCGGAGCACATCAGCTTGATGTGGTCGGCACCCTGGCGCATCTGCTCGCGGGCGGCCTTCCTGACCTCGTCCGGTCCGTCCGCCAGGTGGCGAAGGAAGACCATCGCGTTGGCGCAGTTGCAAAGAGCGCCTGAGTCTGTGCGGCGGTTGCGGTCGTTGTGGCCGCCGGTCGGGCCGATCGAGCGGCCGGCGATGAACATGCGCGGGCCCTTGATCAGCCCTGTCTCGACCGCGGTCTTGATGCCCCAGTCGGCGCCGCCGGCATCGCGCACGGTGGTGAAGCCGCGGTCGAGGAACGCCTTGAGCCGCTCGGTCGCGCGCGCCGCCATCAGGGTCAGCGGCATGGTCTCGAGCCGGCTGATGTAGACCTCGCTGTGCATCGTGTGCACGTGGCAGTCGATTAGTCCCGGCATCAGCGTGCGCTTGCCGCAGTCGACGGTCTGGGCCTTCTGTGCCTTGATCGGCTTGTCGGAGACTTCCTTGATCTTGTCGCCCTCGACCAGCACCTCGTAGCCGCCGCGGGCTTCCTTCCAGCGCGGATCGAGGAGGTTGAGGTTGCGGAAGAGGATCGCGGCGGGGGCCTGGGCGCGGGCCATCAGTTGAGCTCGTTCTTATGGAATTTGCCGCCCTTCATGATCACCGGCAGATGGGCGCCCTGATCCAGGAACAGCTCAAGCTTCTTCAAAGGATTGCCGTCGACGACGATGAAGTCGGCGAAGGCGCCGGGCTCGACCACGCCGAGCTTGCCCTCGTGGCGCAGGATCTTGGCGCCGACCAGGGTCGCCTGGCGGATGATCTCGATCGGCTTCAGCACCTTGGCGCGGTGAATGAACTCCTTGCTCTGCTCGGTCTGCAGCTGGCCGAGGAGGTCCGAGCCGAAGCCGACCTCGACG
>CAZDGR010000486.1:0-2734 GCA_964504845.1 uncultured Rhizobium sp.
CCCAGAGCCTGGTCCAGGTGCTGAAGCAGGCCGGCAACGAGCTGACGCGCGAGAACGTCATGAAGCAGGCGGCCAACCTGAAGAACCACGAGATCGGCGTCCTGCTGCCGGGCATCAAGCTCAACAGCGGTCCGAGCGACTTCTACCCGATCGAGCAGATGCAGATGCAGCGCTTCACCGGCGACCGGTGGGAGCTGTTCGGCCCGATCATGTCGGGCGAGATCGGCAGCTGATCCGATACGCTTAAAAGCCGGCGCGGGGGAGGGAGCTCTCCCGCGCCGTCTTCTTTCGAGCCAAGAGAGTCATCCCATGAAAGAAGCCGTCATCGTCTCCGCCGCGCGCACGCCGATCGGCAAGGCCTATCGCGGCGCCTTCAACGACACCCATGGCGCCGCCCTGGGCGGGCACGTGATCCGCCACGCGGTCCAGCGCGCGGGGATCGATCCGGCCGAGGTCGAGGACGTGCTTTTGGGATGCGCGATGCCGGAAGGGGCGACCGGCGGCAACATCGCCCGCCAGGCGGCGATCGCCGGCGGCCTCAACCCGACCGCATCCGGCATGACGATCAACCGCTTCTGCTCGTCGGGCCTTCAGGCGATCGCGTCCGCCGCACAGCGCGTCGTCGTCGACGGCGTGCCGGTCACGGTCGCCGGCGGGCTCGAGTCGATCAGCTTGGTGCAGAACGACCACCGCAACAAGTTCCGGGTCCAGGACGTATGGATCCTCGCACACAAGCCGGCGATCTACATGAGCATGCTGGAGACCGCCGAGGTGGTGGCGGCACGCTACAAGGTCTCGCGCGAGGCCCAGGACGCCTTCTCGCTCGAAAGCCAGCGGCGCACTGCGGCGGCGCAGCAGGCCGGCCGTTTCGACAAGGAGATCGCGCCGATGGAGTCGGTGAAGATCGTCACCGACAAGGCGACCGGAAAGACCAGCCGCGAGACGGTGAAGCTGACCCGCGACGAGGGCAACCGGCCGGACACGTCGCCGGAAGGCCTGGCGCAGCTGAAGCCGGTGCTGGGCGACGACAAGACCGTCACCGCCGGCAACGCTTCCCAGCTCTCGGACGGTGCCGCCGCCTGCGTCGTGATGGACGCGAAGCTCGCCGAGAAGCGCGGGCTCCTGCCGCTCGGCATCTTTCGTGGTCTCGCGGTAGCGGGTTGCGAGCCCGACGAGATGGGCATTGGACCGGTCTTCGCCGTACCGCGCCTTCTCCAACGCACCGGCCTCAAGATCGGCGACATCGATCTCTGGGAGATCAACGAGGCGTTCGCGGTGCAGGTGATGTATTGCCGCGACCGGCTCGGGATCGATCCCGAGAGGTTCAACGTCGACGGCGGCGCGATCGCGGTCGGGCATCCCTACGGGATGAGCGGGGCCAGGATGACCGCGCACGCGCTGATCGAGGGCAAGCGCCGCGGTGCCAAGCGCGTCGTCGTCGGCATGTGCGTCGGCGGCGGCATGGGAGCGGCCGCGCTGTTCGAGGTCGCCTGAAGAAAAAGGCCCCGCTCCATCGAGAGCGGGGCCAGTTCCCACAACCGGAGGCAACCGCTACTGCGTGCAGACCGCGGTCGTCTTCAGGCCAGCCTCGGCCTCGGTCTTCGTCTTGTAGACGGTGTCGCCGACCACGACCATCGAGGTGACGGTCGGCTTCTCGGTGACGACCGTGCACTTCTTCGTCGCGGCATCCTGGACGATGTAGAAGGACTGCGCCGACGCCGAGGCGGTGAACGCGACCAGCATGGCAAGAGCAAGAACGAACTTCATGACGTCCTCTCCTGGATGATGTTGCCGGCGGCGCTGTGATCCACCCCACGTGGATCGGCGGAATCGGTGGGGACGAGGTCCGTTTCCGCGTATGCGCCGTCGCCATTTCCGAACGCGACCGCGTCTCGGTTCGTTCCGCATTTCGTCGGCGGTTTCGGTCTAAGGGTGCGGCCCTACCGCAGACGGTATCCACCTATGCTACAAGGGCGTCTTCTCCTCCGAACCACAGAGCGGACATGCGCCAGCACAAGATCGCGTCGATCCCGGGCGACGGCATCGGCCAGGAAGTCATCACCGCCGGCCTCGAGGTGCTCGAGGTCTGCGCCAAGCGCGACGGCGGCTTCAATCTGGACGTCACGGCGTTCGACTGGGGCTCGGACTACTACAAGAAGCACGGTGTCATGATGCCGTCGGACGGGCTCGACCGGCTCAAGCCCTTCGACGCGATCTACTTCGGGGCCGTCGGCGCGCCCGACGTCCCCGATCACGTGACGCTGTGGGGCCTGCGCCTCGCGATCTGCCAGCCCTTCGACCAGTACGCCAATGTCCGCCCGACGCGGATCCTGCCGGGAATCGAAGGACCGCTCCGCAACGTCAAGGCAGGCGATCTCGACTGGGTGATCGTCCGCGAGAATTCGGAGGGCGAGTACGCGGGGCAGGGCGGGCGTTCGCACAAGGGCCTGCCCGAGGAGATCGCGACCGAGGTCTCGATCTTCACCCGCGCCGGCGTGACCCGGATCATGCGCTTCGCCTTCAGGCTGGCGCAGTCACGGCCGCGCAAGCTGCTCACCGTCGTCACCAAGTCGAATGCCCAGCGCCACGGCATGGTGCTGTGGGACGAGATCGCGGCCGAGGTCGCGAAGGAATTCCCCGACGTCACCTGGGACAAGATGCTGGTCGACGCGATGACGATGCGGATGACGCTGAAGCCGAAGTCGATCGACACCGTGGTCGCGACCAACCTGCA
>CAZDGR010000487.1:0-2733 GCA_964504845.1 uncultured Rhizobium sp.
ACAGCCCGTCGGCCGGCGCGGTCGGCCCCGCCGCGGATCGGTCACGCCTGGCCAGTGCCGAGGCAACGCGGTGTTCGGGCCAGCTTCCATCACCGACCAGGCGCAGTGTGCCGACCATGTTGCGGACCTGATGATGCAGGAACGAGCGCGCCTCGGCGCGGACCGAAATCACTTCGCCTATGCGGCTCACGTCCAGCCGGTCCAGCGTCTTGACCGGCGACTTCGCCTGGCACTGCGCATCGCGGAAGCTGGAGAAGTCGTGCTGGCCGACCAGAACCTGCGCGGCGCGATGCATCGCTTCGGCATCGATCGGCCGGGTCAGGGCCCAGGCGCGGTCATGGTCGAGCACGAGCGGCGCCCGGCGGTTGACGATGCGGTAGAGGTAGCGCCTGCCGGTCGCGGAGAATCGGGCGTGGAAATCTGCCGGCGCTTCGTCGGCTTCCAGGATCGCGACGCGGGCCGGCTTCAGGTGGAAGTTGACCGCGTCGCGGATCTCGTCGGGCTCGCGAGGCCGCTCGAGGTCGACATGGGCGACCTGCGCCAGCGCGTGCACACCGGCATCGGTGCGTCCGGCGGCGACCAGCGTCACCTTCTCCTGGCAGTACTTCTCGAACGCGGCTTCCAGCAATCCCTGGACCGATGCGCCATTGTCCTGGCGCTGCCAGCCGGCGAGTCCGGTTCCGTCGTATTCGAGGGTCAGGCGATATCGGGGCATCGCCCTCAGGATAGATCGGTGCCCTTCGCGATGGGATAGCCGCGAAGGAAGACATCGGCGCCCATCGCCTTGCCGCCGGCCCGCTGAAGCCGGGTCAAGCGCAGCGCGCCGTCGCCGGTGGCGACCGTCAGGTTCTCGTCGAGCACCTGTCCTGGCGTGCCGCTCGCCTTCGTCACCTCGGCGCCCCAGACCTTGATGCGCTCGGTGCCGTGCTCGAAGAAGGCGCCGGGCCAGGCGTTGAAGGCGCGGATCACCCGCTCGAGGCGCTGAGCCGGCTGGCGCCAGTCGATCTTCGCCTCGTCGCGCTCGATCTTCTTCGCATAGGTGACGCCTTCGGCCGGCTGCGGCGTCCCTTTGAGCGTGCCGCCGGCGACGCCGTCGAGGGCGCGGAGGATCAGCCAGGCGCCGATCTCGGCGAGCTTGTCGTGCAGGCTTTGGCCGGTGTCGGTCGGGAGGATCGGCAGATCCTCGGTCATCAGCATCGGCCCGGTATCGAGACCCGCATCCATCTGCATGATCGTGACGCCGGTCTCGGCGTCGCCCTCGATGATCGCTCGCTGGATCGGTGCCGCGCCGCGCCAGCGCGGTAACAGCGAGGCGTGGACGTTGAGGCAGCCGAGCCGGGGTGCCTCCAGCACGGGCTTCGGCAGGATCAGGCCGTAGGCCGCGACTACCGCCGCATCGAGCCTGAGGTCGCGGAAGGCCTGCTGCTCGGCCGGATCCTTGAGGCTGGCCGGCGTGCGGACGTCGATCGAATGATCGCGCGCCCAGGCCTCCATCGGCGAGGGGCGCGGCTTCTGCCCGCGGCCGGCGGGGCGAGCGGGCTGGGTGTAGACGCAGGCGATCTCGTGGCCGTCGTTGACGAGGGCGTCCAGCGTCGGCACTGCGAAGTCGGGCGTGCCCATCATCGCCAGCCTGAGACGGGTCATGGCCTTCAGGCCGGTTCCGCGAGGCGCTGGGTCTTCTTCAGCTTGCGCAGGATGATGTCGCGCTTCATCCGCGACAGGTGGTCGATGAACAGCGTGCCGTCGAGGTGCTCGATCTCGTGCTGCAGGCAGACCGAGAGAAGTCCCTTGGCGTGGACTTCCTGCTCCTTGCCGTCGCGGTCGAGGTAGCGGACCTTGACCTCGGACGGCCGTTCGACCTCGGCGTAGTGCTCAGGCACCGAAAGGCAGCCCTCCTCGCGGAGCTCGATCTCCTCCGAGGCCCAGACGACCTCCGGATTGGCCATCAGCATCGGCTGCGCGGCCTCGTCGCGGCGGGCGACGTCGCAGACGACGATGCGCAGGTCGCTGCCGATCTGCGGTGCGGCGAGCCCGATGCCGTTGGCGCGGTACATCGTCTCCAACATGTCGTCCATCAGCGTCCGGACGCCGGAGTCGATGCGCTCCACCGGTCGCGCCTTCACCTTGAGGCGGGGGTCGGGGGCGACGAGAATCTCACGGAGGGCCATGGCCTTGGCTAGGTAGGCGGCCTCCCCTCATCCGTCAAGCGCGGAGGCGCCCGAGTCGTGCTAGGAGAAGGCATGCTCGACATCCTGCCCTGGATCGGTTTTGCCGCCGCCCTGGCGATCGCCGCCGCCCTCTATGTCCGCCAGCAGCGGGGGCGGGAGGACATCCAGGCGATGGCGGCGCTGGCCGGGCGCCTCGACCAGATGGCGTCGTCCCAGGCCGCGGTTCAGTCGCAATTGGCCGAGCAGCTCCAGGCCCAGGAGCGGGCGATGGCGAAGGCGCTGGACGAGCGCATGCAGCGCCTCGGCGGCGTGGTCGGCGAGAGCCTCAACAAGAACGCCGCCGACACCACCAAGACGCTGACCGAGCTTCGCGAGCGGCTGGCGGTGATCGACGCCGCACAGGCCAACATGTCGCAGCTTTCGACCCAGGTGGTTGCTCTCCAGGACATCCTCGCCAACAAGCAGGCGCGGGGCGCCTTCGGCGAGGTGCAGCTGGAGAATCTGGTGACGGCGGCGCTGCCGCCGGATGCCTACGAGTTCCAGTGCCAGATCGGCGGACGCCGGG
>CAZDGR010000488.1:0-2723 GCA_964504845.1 uncultured Rhizobium sp.
CTTGCGCTGCTTCAGGTTATGGAAGCTGTCGACCACCGGCGCCAGCATCTCGGCGAGGAGCTTGGTCAGGTCAGGCGCGGTCTCGATCTTGCTCACCTGCTGGATCAGCGCGACGATCTTGAGCACGCCGATCTTGTAGGAGCTCGACTGCTCGTTGTCGCCGAGCGGCCGGAGCCACTGGTCGCTCATCTGCTTGCAGCGCACCGCGCAGAACGCCGCGAGATGGCGGTCGATCAGCTTCGGCGCGAGCCCCGGATTGCGGGCATAGTCGTTCAGCGCCCAGATCATTTCCGCCATGTTGGTTACGTAGAAGCGCTCGACGATCGGGCTCAGGCACGGCAGATGGGCGTTCAGCTCGTAGAGGCAACGCTCGATGCCGTAGCCGGCGGTGCCCGAGCTGATGTAGGGCGGCAGGCGCTCGAAGGCCTGCTGCCATCGCGACGTGTCGGACCGCGCCTCCACCTGTCCCGCGAGCCACACCGGGGCCAGCCGCGCCTGGAACAGCTCGGCGAGGATGCCCCGGCGCTCGGGGTTGTCGAGGCTGACCGAGACCAGGTCGCCGATGCCGTCAAGCATCAGCGCCAGTCCCTTGAAGCGAAGCGGCGCGGGCGGATCGAGGGCGACCGAGGTCCGCGCCACCAGCCGCTCGCCCTCGCCCACGTCCTTCGACCCGGCGGGATTGGCGATCTTGGTGACGCGCTCGGTGATCTGCTCCTCGCTCAGGCTGCGCTTCAGCCAGGTATCGAAGGCGGCGCCGCGGATCGCCGGGCTCGACGACCGCCATTCGGTGGAGAACCCGACCGCGAGCGCGCGCGCGTTGAAGTACTCGCGGCCGGCAAGCTCGAAGGGCCGCGTCGCGCGCTTCGGCAGCTTCGGCTGCTTCGGCGAGAGGCGCCGGCCCCCCATCCACAGCTCGACCTCGCGGAGCGTCCAGCGCTCCTTGAGGTCGTCGGCGAGCAGCCCCCGCAGGAGCTCGGCGAGCGGCAGCGACACCCGGTGCTGGGCGGCGAGCGCCGCATAGGATCCGTAGTTGATCTTGTTGAGAAGCAACGTGTGAGGATCGGACTCCGGCACCGGGGCGCGGCCGATCGCCAGCGCCAGGATGGTGGCGCCGAGCGAATAGATGTCGTCGAACAGCCGTCCCCGCCCACGGGCCGCCGGGTCCGTCGCGTGACTCTCGATCGACTCGACCCAGTGTGGCTGGTGCATGCCCGGCGGCGAGGTGTAGCACTCGCCCAGCACCACCTGCCGGTTCTGGGCGTCGGTGAAGAAGAGGTTGGTCGGCCGGATGTTCCGGTGCGTCTGGCCGCGCGCCTGCAGCTCGCGGATCACCGGCAGCAGCGGCGTCAGCACGCCCTTGATGATCATCGCCTCGTCGAACGGCGTGAAGGTCGACTTCGCGGTCGCCATCACCCGATCGCCGCCTGGGCGTTCCATGACCACCGCCATCAGCCGGCGGTTCTCCGGCGCCCATGGCACCACGCCCCACTCGATCATCCGCGCCATCGAGGTCGGCGTGAAGTTGCGGAGCGCCGACATCACGTCGATCTGCGGCGGCAGACGCCAGTCGAGGATCATCGCGACGAGCTTGTCGTCGGGATCCCTCTTGGACTGGGCGAGATAGGCCTTTGCCGACGGCGCGTCGTATTGCGGCAGCGGGCTGGTCGGGAAGACGTCGAAGCGGCCGTCGATGGTGACGGCGCCGCCGGGTGTGCTCGTGTTGGTAGGCGCGTCCGACATCGGCCTCCTCCCACGCCCCGAATCGGGGCGGGAGGATGGGGAGGCGGTCCGAATCGGTCGCCTAATCCCACCCGATCATTTATGCGGCCGGGATGCCTTCCGGGTCAATTAGTGAACGGATCCCGGACCAGGATCGTGTCCTCGCGCTCGGGGCTGGTCGACAGCAGCGCCACCGGGCAGCCGATCAGTTCCTCGATACGGCGCACGTACTTTACCGCGGTCGCCGGCAGGTCCGCCCAGGAACGGGCGCCACGGGTCGACTGCTCCCAGCCCTCGAAAGTCTCGTAGACCGGCTTGATCCGGGCCTGGACCGAGGCGCCCTGCGGCAGGTGGTCGACCCTGGCCCCGTCCAGCGTATAGCCGGTGCAGACCTTGAGCTGCGTCAGGCCGTCGAGCACGTCGAGCTTGGTCAGCGCGATGCCGTCGATGCCGCCGAGCCGCAGCGACTGGCGAACCAGCACTGCGTCGAACCAGCCGCAGCGCCGGGGCCGGCCGGTGACGGTGCCGAACTCGCGGCCGACCTCGCCGATGCGCTTGCCGATCTCATCATGCAGCTCGGTCGGGAACGGGCCTGAGCCGACGCGGGTCGTATACGCCTTGGTGATGCCCAGCACGTAGCCGATGCCGCGCGGCCCCATGCCGGAGCCGGTAGCCGCCTGCGCCGCCACCGTGTTCGACGAGGTCACGTAAGGATAGGTGCCGTTGTCCACGTCCAGCATCGTGCCCTGCGCGCCCTCGAACAGGATGCGGCGCCCGTCGCGGCGGAGGTCGTCGAGGCGCTGCCACACCGCCTCGGCGAAAGGCAGGACCTTGGGCGCGATCTCGACCAGGCTCGCCACCAGCTTGTCGGCGTCGAACGGCTCCTTGCCGAGGCCCTTCAGCAGCGCGTTGTGATGCAACAGCAGCTGGCGGACCTTCTCCGGCAACGTCGCCGGGTCGGCGAGGTCGCAGAGCCGGATGGCGCGGCGGCCGACCTTGTCCTC
>CAZDGR010000489.1:0-2711 GCA_964504845.1 uncultured Rhizobium sp.
CGAGGCGCGTTGCAGCCAGGAAGTGCCGGAGCTCGAACAGAGCAGCGACGGCCACTGGGTGGCCTGCCACCTTCGGCGATAGGGCTTCCGCGAGGCCGGGATGAGATGGCTGGCGCTCCTGCTCGTTCCGGCGCTTGCGCATGCCGATCCGATCTGGGTCGGCAGGTTCGAGCCCGGTGGACCGGACATCCCGGCGCCATGGCGGGTCGAGCAGATCGACAAGGATGTCGCGCCGACGCGCTATCGCCTACGGGCGTGGGACGGTGTCGCGGCCGTGGAGGCGCACGCCGTCCGCAGCATGGCGCTGCTCGCCCGCCCTATCGAGATCGACCTCGACAGGACCCCTGTGCTCTGCTGGCGCTGGCGCGTCGACGCACCGCTCGAGAACGCCGACATGACGAAGAAGGCGGGCGACGACTACGCGGCGCGAGTCTATCTGAGCTTCGACGTGCCGCCTGAGACTCTGGGCCTCGGAACCCGGCTGGCGCTGAGTCTGGCGCGCGCCGTCCGAGGTCATGCAGTACCGGACGCAGCCATCAACTATGTCTGGGACAACCGTCACCCGGTCGGCACCTGGCAGCCGAACGCCTACACCGATCGTGCCCGCATGCTGGTGCTGCGCACCGCCGCCGGCGACGCCGGGCGCTGGGTCGAGGAGCGCCGCGACGCAGACGCCGACTTCAGGGCGGCCTTCGGGCATGCCCCGGCACGCTTGACCGGCCTGGCGCTAGCCAGCGACACCGACAACACGGGCGAGGAGGCGCGGGCGGGGTTCGCGGACTTCCGATTCGTCGCCCGCGACGAACCGTGCTGAGCAGTCCGGAACCGTTCCCGGCGTCGAGCTTCCGGCGCGTATCGGGAAAAATTGGCGATCCCGAGAGGACTCGAACCTCCGACCAACAGTTTAGGAAACTGCTGCTCTATCCAGCTGAGCTACGGGACCGCTGAGGCGCTGTATAGCAGCCCCCAGGATTTCCCTCAAAGGCCGGATGGCTGGAAATCCGCCCGCCCCGGCGCGTAGACTGCGCCCCCGAACTGCCAAGAAGCCGACGAGGGGGAAACGATGGCGAAGCGGAAGGCGCCGGACATGTCCGTGGCCGGGCTCAAGGTTGTGATCACGGCCGGGGCGGCCGGGATCGGGCGGGTGATCGCGGAAGCCTTCGCCGACGGCGGCGCCGAAGTCCAGGTCTGCGACGTCGCCAAGGACGCACTGGCCGACCTCAAGAAGAACCGGCCGGACATCCAGGGCCATGTCTGCGACGTGGCCGATCCCAAGGCGATCGCCAAGTTCTTCGCCAAGGCGACCAAGGGCGGCCTCGACGTGCTGGTCAATAATGCCGGCATCGCCGGCCCGACCGCGCCGATCCACGAGATCGACCCGAAGGACTGGAACGCGACCGTCGATATCAACCTCAACAGCATGTATCACTGCACCAGGCTCGCCGTGCCCCTGCTGAAGAAGGCCAAGGGCGGGTCGATCATCAACCTGTCGTCGGTCGCGGGCCGGCTGGGATTCCCGCTCAGGACGCCGTATGCCGCGACCAAATGGGCGGTTGTCGGCCTGACCAAGAGCCTCGCGATGGAACTCGGCCCGCATGGGATCCGCGTGAACGCGATTCAGCCCGGCATCGTCCGCGGTCCCCGCATCGACCGCGTGATCTCGGCCCGCGCCAAGGCGACCGGCATCAGCTTCGAGGCGCAGAAGAAGCTGCTGCTCTCGAAGGTGTCGTTGCGCACGGACGTGACGCCCGAGGACATCGCCGCGATGGCCCTGTTCCTGGCATCCTCGGCCGGCGCCAGAATCTCGGGCCAGGCGCTCAGCGTCTGCGGCAACGTCGAGACCCTCGGCTAGACCCTCCCTATTCAAGAACGAAGGACGACTTTCATGGCTGCCAAGCAGCGCAAGGTCATCATCACCTGCGCGGTCACCGGTTCGATCCACACCCCGACCATGTCGCCGCACCTGCCGCTGACGCCGGACGAGGTGGCGAAGGACGCGATCGCCGCTGCCGAAGCAGGCGCAGCAATCCTGCACCTGCACGCGCGCGACCCGAAGGACGGGCGGCCGACGCCGTCGCCGGACGTGTTCATGGAGTTCTTGCCGCGCATCAAGCAGGCCTCGAATGCGGTGGTGAACATCACCACCGGCGGCGGCCACGGCATGACCTTGGCCGAGCGCCTGGCCGCGCCGCTTCGCGCCAAGCCGGAAATGTGCTCGCTCAACATGGGATCGATGAACTTCGGCCTCTACCCGATGCTTGACCGCTACAAGGAGTTCAAGCACGAGTGGGAACGGAAGCATCTGGAGAACAGCCGGGACTTCATCTTCCGCAACACCTTCAAGGATATCGAGGAGGTGCTGAAGACCCTCGGCGAGGGCCACGGCGTCAAGTTCGAGTTCGAGTGCTACGACGTCGGCCACCTCTACACGCTGGCCCACTTCGTCGAGCGCGGGCTGATCAAGCCGCCGTTCTTCGTGCAGACGATCTTCGGCATCCTCGGCGGTATCGGCCCCGACCTTGAGAACGTCGACCACATGAAGCGCATCGCCGACAAGCTGTTCGGCGAGGACTACTACTGGTCGATCCTTGCCGCCGGCCGCTTCCAGATGCCGTTCCTGACCCACGCCGCGACGATGGGTGCCAATGTCCGCGTCGGCCTCGAGGACTCGCTCTGGCTCGGCCGGGGCCAGCTTGCCAAGTCGAACGCCG
>CAZDGR010000490.1:0-2709 GCA_964504845.1 uncultured Rhizobium sp.
GGCGGAACCCTGAGTCGAGCAGCACCGGGATGCGCCCGCCGACGCCGTCGACGACTTCCGGCAGCACCTCGAAGGGTGCAGCCGAGCCTTCGAGGTTGCGGCCGCCGTGGTTCGAGAGGATCACCGCATCGCAGCCGATCTCGACCGCACGCAGCGCATCCTCCACGTTGAGGATGCCCTTCACCATCAGCTTGCCCTTCCAGCGGTCACGGAGCCGCTTCAGGTCGTCGAGGTCGAAGCCGTTGTAGCGCTGGGAAAGGAAGTAGTTGGCGAGCGCCTCGTAGGTGGTCGGGCCGGACACTTCGCGCTCGAGGTTCGCCAGCTTCGGCATCGGTCGGCTCAAGACCACGTTCCAGAGCCAGCGAGGCCTGGCCAACACCGCGGCGATGTTGGCCGGTGTCTTCTTCAGGTTGAGGCCGATGCCGTTCCGCCGGTCGCGCTCGCGCTTGGGAAACATGTGCGTGTCGGTCGTCACCATCAGCGCCTCGTAGCCTGCGGCCGCGGCTCGGTCGACCAGCGAGTCGTTGACCTTCTTGTCCTTGAACACATAGAGCTGGAACCAGAGACGCCCGCCCGCCTTCTCGGCAACCGTCTCCAGCGACACCGCCGACGCGGTCGAGAGCGCGAAGGGAATGCCGGCCGCCGCGGCGGCTTGCGCGATCACCGTCTCGGCCTCAGGCCAGAACAGGCTCAGATTCCCCATCGGCGCGATCGCGAAGGGGGACGCCATCGGCTTGCCGAACAGCTCGGTCGTCTGGTCGCGGACGTTCACGTCGACGAGCGTGCGCGGCTTGAAGCGCACGCGGTCGAAGGCGGTGCGGTTGTTGGCGAGCGAGATCTCGTCCTCGGCGCCGCCCTCGATCCAGTCGAAGATCGGCCGCGGCAGGTAGCCGCGGGCCAGCCGCTTGAAGTCGTCGATGTTGTGGACTTGAGTGAAGTCGGCCATTCCGCGCCCTGGAATTAGGTGAAGCCGCCCTTGCGCCGTCGGCGCCGCTTTGCTTCGGTGGAGGGATGTCGGCCCATGCTAGCGGCGCTGGCCCGGACCGCCAATTGTCACGACATCAGGATGAAACATGCCTCTCGATCCCGGCCTGATCGGCACGCTCCGCGCCGTCTCGACCGCGACGCTGACCATGCAGCTGCTCAAGCGCGGTATCCGGCGCTCGGCGATGGAAGGCGTGCGACCGCTGGTACCGATGAGGGAGCGCCTGGTCGGCGAGGCCTTCACGCTCGCCTACCTGCCGCTGCGCGAAGACCTTTCCGACTACGCGGTCCTCGCCCGTCCCGACTACGCGCCCAGGCTCGCGATCGAGCAGGCGCCCGCCGGATCGGTGCTGGTGATCGACGCCCGCGGCGAGGCCGCGACCGGCATCGTCGGCGACATCCTGGCAGCCCGGCTCAAGGCCCGCGGCGTTGCCGGCATCGTGACCGACGGCGGGCTCCGCGACGTGGAAGCGACTGCGCCACTGGGCCTGCCGATCTTCGCCGCCGGTCCCGCGGCACCTGCCAGCATCTCCGGTCTTTCCGGCGCCGGCATGCAGGGGCCGATCGGCTGCGGCCGGGTCGCGGTGATCCCGGGCGACGTGATCGTCGGCGACCAAGATGGCGTCGTCGTCGTGCCGAAGGCGCTGGCGGCCGAGGTCGCGCGCGACGGCGCCGAGCAGGAACGGCTCGAGCGTTTCATTCAGATCAAGATCCTGGCCGGTGCGGCGACACCCGGCGTCTACCCTGCCAACGACGCAACCAAGGCCGAATACAAGGAATGGCTCGCCGCCGGCGAGCCGAAGGAATGGCGCCGCTGACATGACTGCCGCCTATATCGACCCGCATACCGGCAAGACCTATCCCCTCACCCAGCCGCGCTGGCGCTCCGACGACGGCAATCCGCTGATGACGACCGATCTGCCGGGGATCGGCCGGAGCGACATCGACACCTCGGTGCGCTCGCTCTGGCGCTATGCGAAGGCGCTGCCGCTGACCATCGACGACCCGATCACGATGGGCGAAGGTTGCACGCCGCTGGTCGAACGCCGCATCGGCGGCGCCCGGGCATTGGCGAAGCTCGAATGGTTCGCACCGACCGGGAGCTTCAAGGATCGCGGCGCCTCGGTGATGCTCTCGGCGCTTCGCCAGCAGGGCGTGAGGCACGTACTCGAAGACTCCTCCGGCAATGGCGGTGCGGCTGTCGCCGCATATGCCGTCGCCGGCGGCATGAAGGTGAAGATCCTGGTGCCGGCCTATACGCAGCCGGCGAAGATCGTGCAGATGCGCGCGGTCGGCGCCGAGGTCGAGCTGGTCCCGGGCACGCGCCAGGACTGCGCCGACGAGGCCGAACGGCAGGCGGAAAAGATCTTCTACGCCAGCCACAACTGGCAGGCGCTGTTCCTCCAGGGCACCAAGACGCTCGCCTACGAGCTCTGGGAAGACCTCGGCTTCGAGGCTCCCGACAACGTCATCGCCCCGATGGGCGCCGGCTCCAACATCCTCGGATGCTGGATCGGCTTCAACGAGCTGCTGCGTAAAGGACAGGTCAAAAAGCTGCCGCGCATCTTCGGCAGCCAGCCCGCCAACTGCGCGCCGATCGCCGCCAGCTTCGACGCCGGCGTCGATACGCCGGTCGATACCAAGGTCGAGCCGACCGTCGCCGAAGGCACGGCGATCGCGAAGCCGATCCGCTTGAAAGAGGTCTTGGGTGCCTTGCGCGGCTCG
>CAZDGR010000491.1:0-2700 GCA_964504845.1 uncultured Rhizobium sp.
GAAGCCAGACGTTCCACAGGCGCGCCGTCCGGAACTTCGTAAAGCCCTGGATCCTATTGGAGAGCATCTGCGAATGCCCCATGTCGCCGATCTTGACCATCAGCACCTGGTCGATGATCCGGTCCTGGGCCTTGAACCAAGCCTGGAGCCGGCCCTCGGCAGTAGGCAGGTTCTCCATGTCCCTGGCGTACTCGTAAAGGGGTCCGTCCTTGAAGTTGTTGCCCGGCGTCGGCCCGATCAGGCTGGCGATCGAGATCAGCGGATCGCCCAGCCAGGGGCCGGTTCCGAAGAAACCCGGATTGAGGTGCCATCCTTCCATGCGCGAGCGCAGCGCCACGACCGCCGGCCAGTCCATCGACTTGAGCTCGACCTTCATCCCGATTGCCTTCAGCTGCTCGGAGATGACAAGGGCCGTGGCTGCATGCCAGTCGAAGGTGACCGCCGAAACGATGATGACCGGCTCGCCCTTGTATCCGGCTTCGGCCAGCAGCTTCTTGGCGAGCGCCTGGTCCTTCTTGTTGTAGGTCTCCTTGCCGCGGTCGCCCGGATAGGTCGCGTAGCCCGGATACTGCACCGAGTGGTTCAGCTGATAGTTGCCGTCACGTGCAGCATCCAGGATTTCGTCCATGTCGAGCGCGGCCTGGACGGCACGCCGGACCAGAAGCTTGTCCATCGGCGGCTGGGCGAGGTTGAGGGAAAGGCTCTGCATGCCCGCCGGCATGATGTTGACGTGCGTGAGCTTGGGGTTCTTCTTCAGGGTAGGCACCGACTTGTCGGGCACCCACTCCGCCATGTCGATCTCGCCCGCTTCGAGCGCGGCGATCATGGCCGAGCTTTCCGGGATGATCCGGAAGTTCAGCGTATCGAGATGGGCCTGCTTGTTGCCGACGTAGCCGTCCCTGCCAGCGCTGCGCGTGTCGGCGGCGTAGCGGTCGTGCCGGACGAGCCGGACATGGCTGTCGGGCTTGTACTCCTGCAGCTTGTAGGGGCCTGTGCCGATGCTCTCGATCTTGTTCGCGTCCTTCGCCGCCTCCTCGGCGGGAAGCATCGCGACGATGACCTCGGGCTGGCTGAAATTGTTCATGAACAGGGGCCGCGCCTGCTTCAGCTTGAGCGCGACGGTGTCGGCGTCGGGGGCCGAGACTTCGGCTACGTCCTCGAGGTAGCGACGGCGCACGCTCATGCGCATGTATCGCTCGATCGAGGCCTTGGCGTCGGCCGAAGTCAGGACCTTGCCGTTGTGGAAGACGATGCCTTTGCGGATCTTGAAGGTATAGGTCAGACCGTCGGCAGACTGGGTCCAGCTCTCGGCCAGCATCGGGGCGGCCTCAAGCTTCTCGTTACGCCCGATCAGCGGCTCGTACATGTGCAGATGGATGACGCGACCGGTGTCGTCGGTGGACGCCATGACGTCGAAGGTCGGGATGCCGTTGGGCACGCCGATGGTCAGGGTTCCGCCCTTCCGCGGGGTCTGGGCATCTGCCGGAGCAGTGGCGGCGGCCAGCAGCACGGCAGCGATCGCGGTTCGGGTGCGCAGATTCATGGTGTCGTTCCCCCTCGTTGCAACTGGCTTTGTCAGACAACCTATCGACGCCTGATTTGTCTGACAATCCTGCCCACGGTTTCATGAAACGGCTTCCGGCGCGCCGTCATCGGGTCTATGCAGGGGCCATGTCCGCAACGACGATATCCGTCGACCGCGACCGACCGAAGCTGGGCGCCAAGAAGAAGCGCTCGGTGGTCGAGGCGGTGTCGGAGCGGCTGTTCGCGATGATCCGCTCCGGCAAGATCAGCGTCGGCGACCGGCTTCCCTCCGAGCACCAGCTCATGGTGATGCTCGGCGTCGGCCGGTCGAGCGTGCGCGAAGCCGTGAGAGGTCTCGTGTTGATGGGACTGCTCGAACGCCGTACCGGTCGTGGCAGTATCCTCGTGTCGGCGCCGCCGCCGACCGTCAACGGCGAGCGCTCGCTCGCGCAATGGGCGCTGGAGGACCTCTACAAGGTGCGGGCGCTGCTGGAGCCGGCCGCGGCCGCCGGAGCCGCCCGTCATGCGACGGCGAGCCAGGTTCAACGCATCGCCGGCTTCGCCGCCGCGATCGAGGCCCATGTCGCCGCCGGCACGCCGTATTTCGCCGACAACATCGGCTTCCACCTGAGCATCGCTGCGGCTTCAGGCAACCAGATCCTGTACCACAGCATCGAAAGCCTGATCGGCCGCTTCCGCGACGTGCGCGAACGCATCAATCGTTCGCTCAAGTCACGGCCGACGCGTGACCCGGCCGAGCATCGGCTGATCCTGGAGGCGATCCGCCGACGCGATCCCGAGGCGGCCGAGGCGGCGATGGCCGACCACCTGAGAAGCTTCCGCCAGAAGGCCTCGGCCGACTCCGGAGCTCGCTGAGCCGGCTCAGATCATCGTCGCGTTGGCGCCAGGCCGCTGCCGGTCGAACAGCAGCAGGTCGCGGCTGAGCTGGTCGATCTTGGTGCAGCCGAGATAGCCCTGCACCCGGTCGACCTCGTCCTTCATCGTCGCCAGCATGTGGCCGACGCCGTCCCTGCCGGCGCCCGACACCGCGTAAGCCGCGGGCCGCCCGAGCATCACCGCCTTGGCACCGATCGCGAGCGCCTTGCAGATGTCGGTGCCGCGGCGGAACCCTGAGTCGAGCAGCACCGGGATGCGCCCGCCGACGCCGTCGACGAC
>CAZDGR010000492.1:0-2694 GCA_964504845.1 uncultured Rhizobium sp.
GCCGAGACGCTCGCGCGCCGTCGCCCGTTCCGCGACGTGGTCGCATCGATCACGGTCGCCGGAACCGTCCACCGCCTCCACTTCAACGGCAAGCCCATCTTCAGCACGGACGGGATCTTCCGCGGGTACCTGGGCATCGCGGCCGACGTCACACGCTCGTATGAGGCGGAGCGCGCGCGCGACGCCGCCCAGGCGCGCCTGCGCGAGATCGCCGAGCTTTCGTCCGACTGGTACTGGGAGAGCGACGCCGAGTTCCGCTTCACCGTGATGTCGGATACCCGCACCGGGGTCGTGCGGCTGGAGCGCGACCAGACCTTGGGCCGGCGCCGCATCGACATGCTCGACCGGAGCATGACTGATCCCGAAGCGCTCGCCCGCCATATCGACGACCTCGAAAACCATCGGGCCTTCCGCGACTTCGTTTATGGGTCGCAGATCGCGGGCAAGTCTCGCTACCTGAAGGTCAGCGGCAAGCCGCGCTTCGCCGCCGACGGCAGGTTCCTCGGCCATCTCGGCACGGCGACCGACGTTACCGCCGAGGTGATGGCCGAGAAGCGCCGCGAGGCGGCAGAACAATGGCTGAAAGCCGCGATCGAGCAGATGCCCAGCGGTGTCGCGATCTGGGACGCCGCCGACAGGCTCGTCGTCTGCAACGAGGAGTATTGGCCCTCGAACGGTGCCATTACAGCGGCCATCGGCCTTACCTTCGAGGAGCTCGCCCGCGAGCTCAGGACACACGGCCTGGTGCGGATCGATAGCGACGACCGCGAGGCGATGATCCAGGAGCGCGTCCGGCAACACCGCAATCCGCCGCTTTCGATCGAGGTGGTACTCGCCAACGGCGACGTTCGCCAGGTCGACGAACGCCGCCTCAGCGACGGCAGCATGATCACCGTGACCACCGACATCTCGCGGCTGAAGCGGCGCGAGCGCCAGCTTTCCAAGCAGCGGTCTCTGCTGCAGACGACGCTCGATCATGTCAGCGACGGCATTCTTGCGGTCGACGACGACTGGCGCATCGCCAACTTCAACGACACCTTCGTCGGCCTTCTCGGCATGCCGAAGGACATCGCCCGGATCGGTGCGCATCTGAGCGAGGTCATCGAGTGGCTGGGCCGTCGTGGCGACTACGGCACCGAGCGGGCCGACGTGAGCGCGGCGCGCGTCATCGAGGAGATGGGCAGCCGCCAGCGCTGGTACGACGAGCGCACGACTCCTGACGGCCGCCAGATCTCGTGGCGCGTTCGAGAAATGCAAGGCGGCGGCCGCATCATCGCCGTCGCCGATGTCAGCGAGCAGCGCCAGGCCGAGCGGCGCCGCGAGCAGCTTCGCTCGACCATGGCCCAGGCCGAGCAGATCGAGGCGATCTCTCGTCTCGCCGGCGGCCTTGCCCACGACCTCAACAACATGCTGCTGCCGGTCATGACCTTGACCGAGCTGGCGATGGACGAGCTACCGGAGGGGAGTCCGGCGCGCGATGACCTAGAAAGGGTCATCGGCGCAGCCGAACACGCCCGCGGGCTGGTTCAACGGCTGCTCACCTTCAGCCGCACGGCTCCCCAGGCCGGCGAGGAGACGATGCTGGATCCGATGACGCGCTCCGCCGCCGAGCTGATCAAGGCGACTGCCAAGCCGAACCTCGCCGTGACGCTCGTGCTGCATGCAGGCGAGATCGCGATTCCGCTCGGCAAGACCGAGATCCAGCAGATCGTGATGAACCTGGGCCTGAACGCCGCCCAGGCGATCGGAGACCGGCGCGGCACGCTGACCATCGAGACAGCGCTGATCGAGACCGACGACGATCTGCTTCGCGCCAACCCGAGCCTCGACTCGGCCCGCCGCTACGCGCGCCTGACGGTGAGCGACGACGGCCCCGGCATTCCCGCGGACGTGCTGCCGCACATCTTCGAGCCGTTCTTCACGACCAAGCCGGTCGGCCAGGGCACCGGCCTCGGCCTCGCGGTCGTGCACGGTCTGGTCAACCAGGTCGGCGGGGCGCTCATGGTGAGCAGCGAGAACGGCGCCCGCTTCGACATCCTGCTTCCGATCATCGAAAAAAAACACCTCAACGCGACGGAGATACCCAGTGGCACGCATCCTGCTGATTGATGACGACGCAGCCGTCCGCTACGCCCTGAAGCAGGTCCTGGAACGGGCGGGCCATCAGGTCGAGGAGGCCAATGACGGGATGGTCGGCATCGACGTGTACAACGCGACTCGCCCCGATATCGTCGTCACCGACATCATCATGCCCAACCAGGAGGGCATCGAGACCATCATCAAGCTGAAGCGGATGGCGCCCGAGATCGCGATCATCGCGATGTCCGGCGGCGGCCGCACCGGCAATCGTGACTACCTGGGGATGGCCGAGAAGCTCGGCGCCGCCAAGGTGATGCCGAAGCCCTTTCGTCCGCGCGAGCTTGTCGAGGCGGTCCAGGCGCTGTTGCCCGCAGCCGCCTGAACCCCCGGTCAGACCTCGAACTTGATCCCCTGGGCCAGCGGCAGCTCGCGGGAGTAGTTGATGGTGTTCGTCGCTCGCCGCATATAGGCCTTCCAGGCGTCCGATCCCGACTCGCGTCCGCCGCCCGTCTCCTTCTCACCGCCGAAGGCGCCGCCGATCTCTGCCCCTGACGGGCCGATGTTGACGTTGGCGATGCCGCAGTCGCTGCCGATCGCCGACACGAAGGCCTCGGC
>CAZDGR010000493.1:0-2683 GCA_964504845.1 uncultured Rhizobium sp.
ACCTCTGGTGGGTGATCGACTACAATCGCCAGAGCCTCGATGGCGTCGTCTCCGACCGCCTGTTCCAGAAGATCCGCGGCTTCTTCGAGGCGGTTGGCTGGAACATTGTGCTGTTGAAATACGGCAAGAAGCTCGAAGCCGTGTTCAGGCGACCGGGCGGTGCTGCGATCCGCGATTGGATCGACAATTGCCCGAACGACCTTTACTCGGCGATGACCTTCAAGGGATCGTCGGGCCAGCCGGGCGTGTGGCGCGAGCGCCTCGTCGTCGACCTCAAGGACGTCGCCGGGATCGCCGAGATCCTTGCCGATCACGACGACCGGCGCCTGCACGAGCTGATGACCAACCTCGCCGGCCACGACATGGACGCGGTCCGCGAGGCTTTCCGCGGCGTCACCGACGACACGCCGCAATGCTTCATCGCCTACACGATCAAGGGTCATGGCACGCCGCTCGCCGGTCACAAGGACAATCACGCCGGGCTGATGACGGTCGACCAGATGTCCGGCTTCAAGAAGGCGATGGGCATCCCCGAGGGCAAGGAGTGGGATCCCTTTGCGGGCCTCACGGTCGATGAAGAAACCGCGCGCGAGTTCCTGGGCCAGGTACCGTTCCGCCAGCATGCCTCGCGCGTGCGAACCGCACCGGCGGTCGGAGTACCGCCGAAGCTCGACTTCCGCGCCGGCGAGACGATGTCGACGCAGGTCGCCTTCGGCAATATCCTGAACGAGCTCGGCCGCAACGACACCGAGCTGTCGCGGGCGATCGTCACGACCTCGCCGGACGTGACCGTGTCGACCAATCTCGGTCCCTGGGTCAACCAGCGCGGCATCTTCGCCCGTACCGTCCGCGACGACGCCTTTCGCGAGGAGAAGGTGGTCTCGGCCCAGAAATGGCAGATGCACCGCCAGGGCCAGCACATCGAGCTCGGCATCGCTGAGAACAACCTGTTCCTGATGTTGGCCTCGATGGGGCTCAGCCACGAGCTGTTCGGCACGCGGCTGATGCCGATCGGCACGCTCTACGATCCGTTCATCGCCCGCGGCCTGGATGCGATGACCTACGCGCTTTACCAAGGGGCTCGTTTCATCCTGGTCTCGACGCCGTCCGGCATCACGCTGGCGCCGGAAGGCGGCGCGCACCAGTCGATCACCACGCCGCTGATCGGTCTCGGCCATCCCGGCATCAGCTACTTCGAACCGGCCTATGTCGACGAGCTCGAGGCGATCCTCCGCTGGAGCTTCAACCACCTGCAGGATCCGGACGGCGGATCGGTCTATCTCAGGCTGACGACGCGCCAGCTCAAGCAGATCGCCCGGCCCACCGTCGAGAGCGACGTGATCGACGGTGCCTATTGGGTGAAGCCGCCGGAGCGCGGTGCCGAACTTGCCCTCGTTTATGCCGGCGCGGTCGCGCCCGAAGCGATGGAAGCGGCCGAGATGCTGGCCGAGGACATGCCGGGCCTCGGTGTTCTGGCGGTGACCTCGCCGTCCCGGCTCTATGCCGACTGGCAGAAGACACAGGTCAGTGGCGGCATATCGCATCTGGACCGCCTGCTCTCGACCCTCGCGCCCGATGCGCCGCTGGTCACGGTGATGGACGGCCATCCTGCGACGTTGTCTTGGCTCGGCGCGGGCGGGCGTGCGGTCTATCCGCTCGGTGTCGACCGCTTCGGCCAATCCGGCGACATCCAGGACCTGTTCCGCGTGCATGGGATCGATGCCGAGGCGATTGTCGCCGCCGCTGCCGCCGCGCTGGTCGGCCGTTTGAAGAGGTAAGCCAAGGATGCTTGTCGGGGTACCCAAGGAGATCAAGGTTCACGAGTACCGGGTCGGCCTGGTACCGGCGAGCGTGCGCGAGCTGATCCATCGCGGCCACAAGGTGCTGGTCGAGAAGGGCGCTGGACTCGGCATCGGCTTCGACGACGCCGCCTACAAGGCGGCCGGCGCCAAGATCGCCGCCTCCGCCAAGGAGGTGTTCGAGCAGGCCGAGATGATCGTGAAGGTGAAGGAGCCGCAGCCGGGCGAGATCAAGATGCTCCGGCCAGAGCACACGCTGTTCACCTACCTGCATCTCGCGGCAGATCACGACCAGACCAAGGGCCTGGTCAAGTCGGGAGCCACCTGCATCGCCTACGAGACGGTGACGAACGCGCGGGGCGGGCTGCCGCTTCTGGCGCCGATGAGCGAGGTCGCCGGCCGCATGTCGATCCAGGTCGGCGCTCATTGCCTGGAGAAGGAGCAGGGCGGCATCGGTGTGCTGCTCGGCGGCGTGCCGGGTGTGCCAGCGGCCAAGGTGGTGATCCTCGGCGGCGGCGTTTCAGGCACCAATGCCGCGCGGATGGCGATGGGCCTGGAAGCACATGTCGTGGTGATCGACAAGGCGATCGAGCGGCTGCACGCGCTCGACCTGCAGTTCGGCAGCCGGCTGCACACCGCCTTCGCCACCATCGACGCGATCGAGACTCATGTGCTCTCGGCCGACCTGGTGATCGGTGCGGTGCTGGTGCCGGGCGCCGCGGCGCCGAAGCTGGTGACCCGCGACATGGTCAGGCGGATGAAGAAGGGCTCGGTCCTGGTCGACATCTCGATCGACCAGGGCGGCTGCTTCGAAACCTCGCACGCGACCACCCATGCGGACCCGACCTATGTGGTCGACGGCGTCGTTCACTACTGCGTCGCCA
>CAZDGR010000494.1:0-2675 GCA_964504845.1 uncultured Rhizobium sp.
AGCCAGACGAAGTAGGCGGACTCGCCCTTGACTGCCTTGTCGTAGCGCCGCGCGAAGTCGCCTTCCGGCCGCTCGATCTTGATCACGCGCGCGCCGGAGTCGGCGAGCCGGCCCGAGCAATAGGGGGCGGCGACCGCCTGCTCCAGCGTGACGACGAGAAGGCCGGAAAGATCGTCCACGCGACTAGCGCAGGCTCGTCCGCGCGACCTCCAGGATTTTGTCGATGTCGGCTTCGTTGTTGTAGAGGTGCAGGCCGAAGCGGACGAGGCCGCGGCGGACCGTGAACTTCACTTCGGCCGCCTTGAGCCCCGCCGAGAAGCGGTTGAGCTGCTCGTCGTCGGAGGTGTAGGCGTCGCCGGCGCCGAGCGTTCCAATCGTGACGATGTGGCTCCGCGCCCAGTCCTCGGGCGGCCGGCAGACCGGATAGCCCAGCTGCTGGAGCCCGCCGGCGAGCCGGTTGGCGAGGCCGAGAGTGTGCTTCTCGATCGCCTCGGATCCGATGCCGAGCAGCAGGTCGAGCGAGGCATCGAGCGCGGCGATGCCGATCCAGTTGTAGTTGCCGATCTCGAAGCGCCGCGCGTCCGGCTGGAGGCGCAGCACGCCGTCGCCGAGGTCCGACTCGTGCTTGCCGGTGACGACGCTGAAGCGCGCCACCCACGCCGGCCGCAGCTTCTCGACCCAGCGGTCGCTGACATAGAGCATGCCGAGGCCCATGACGCCGAGCAGGCCCTTGCTGGTCGACGTGGCGAGCGCATCGATGCCGAGCTTCTCGACGTCGATGGCGAGCACGCCGGCAGACTGCACGGCGTCCACCAGCATCAGCGCGCCGACCTTGTGCGCGGCCCGGGATATCGAGGCGACATCCGTGCGGTAGCCCGGCGTGAAGGTGACGGTCGAGACCGAGACGATGCGGGTGCGGGCGTCGACCGAGCCGGCGATGGTCCCGGCGTCGATCATGCCGTCCTTGGATTTTACGCCGCGCACCTCGATGCCGTACTTCTCGGCGAGGTTCATCCACAGATAGACGTTGTTCGGATGCTCGAGCTCGGTGCAGATGACGACGTTGTCGCCCTGCTTCCAGTCCATCGCCGAGCCGATGGCGTTCAGGCCCTCGGAGACGTTCTTGGTGACCGCGACCTCGTGCGGCTTGGCGCCGATCAGCTTGGCGAAGTTGCCGCGCACCTTGGCGAGAGAGCCGCCGTATTCCTCCTTGATCTCGTCGCCGTTGAGCTGCGCGTCGGCGACCCCGTCGATCGCGTCCCGGCTCGCCTGCGAGATGATGCCCTTGGAGGCGACGTTGGCATACACCCAGCGGTCGGCACCGGGGAACTGCGTCCTCGCGTCGGCGATGGTGAACTTGCGGGAGGAGCTATCGGTCATTTCGGCCTCGCGGACATGGCAAGCGTGAACTCGTCGGTGCGCGGCGTCCAGGCGATGGGGCCGCGGGTTGCCCAGGTGTTGACCTGGAAATAGAGCGGGATGATCGCGGCGTCGTCCATCGCCATGCGCGTCGCCTGCTGCAGCAAAGCCTCGCGCTTCTTGTCGTCGATGGTGCGGAGCGCCTCCACGATCACCGCGTCGATCTTCGGGTTCGAGTAGCGGCCGCGATTGGAGGCACCGGCGCCCGTCGCATCCTTGGTCATGATCAGCGACTTGAGCGGCGAGGCCGCCTCGCCCGTGTCGGTGCCCCAGCCGAACAGGCCGACCGAGAAGCCGAAGTCGTTGCCGCGGGTGCCGTAGACGGCACGAGGCAGGGTCTCGACCGTGGTGTTGATGCCGGCGCGCACGAACATCTGGCCGAGGGCCTGGGTGATCTTGGCGTCGTTGAGGTAGCGGCCGTTCGAGCCGTGCAAGGTCAGCTGGAAGCCTCTCGGATATCCCGCGTCGGCCAGCAGCTTCTTCGCCGCGTCGATGTTCTGCGCCGGTGTCTTCAGCGAGGGGTCGTGGCCGAAGAGGCCGTTCGGCACGAGCTGGCCGGTCGGCACGCCTTCGCCTTCCATGATCCGGTCGACCAGCGCCTCGCGCGCGATCGACTGCATCAGCGCCTGGCGGACCCGCGCGTCCTTCAGCGGGTTCCTGGCCATCGGCTTGCCGTCGTTGTCGCGGATGTGCTCGGCGACGTCGCGGTGACTGTCCATGATCAGGTAGATCACGCGGTTCGACAGCGACGGCGCGACCGCGAGACCTGAAGTCGACTTGATGCGCGTGATGTCCTGGGTCGCAACCGTGTCGATCGCATCCACGTCCCCTGCCAGCAGGGCCGCGGTACGCGAGGCCTGGTTGGCGATCAGCGAGAAGGTGACCTTCGTCCAGGGTTCCTTCTTGCCCCAATAGGTGTCGTTCCGCTGGAACACGATCTTCTCGTTCGGCGAGAACGAAACCAGCTTGTAGGGGCCGGTGCCGATCGCAGCCTTGCCCGAGTTGTAGTCCTCGGTGGCGCCGGACTCGCCGTGCTTCTTCGAGATGATGCCGAAGGTCGAGATGTCCCAGGGGAGCAACGGTGCCGGCGCCGCGGTCTTCAGGTGGACCAGATGCGGCCCCTTGATCTCGACCGCCTTGATCGTGCTGACGTAGAGCGCGAAGGGCGAACCCGACTTCGGCACGTCGACCGCGCGCTTGACGGTGAAGGCGACGTCCTCGGCGGTGAAGGGCGAGCCGTCGTGCCAGGTGACGCC
>CAZDGR010000495.1:0-2640 GCA_964504845.1 uncultured Rhizobium sp.
ATCGTCTCGGCGGGCTACAACATCTCCGGCCCCGAGGTCGAGGAAGCCCTGATGTAGCACGACGCCGTGCGCGAATGCGCGGTGGTCGCGGCCCCCGACGAGGACCGGGGCACGATCGTGAAGGCCTATGTCGTCCTGAAGGACGGCGCCAAGATCGACGCCAGGACGCTGCAGGACTTCGTCAAGGCGCAGATCGCACCCTACAAGTATCCGCGCCAGATCGAGTTCCTGGAAGCGCTGCCGAGAACCGAGTCCGGCAAGCTCCAGCGCTTCAAGCTGCGCCAGCCGCCCGCCTGATCTACCCCCGGAGAGTCATATGATGCTTGCGCCCGACGACGCGTCCGTCTTCCGTGGCTTCGACGGCCCCGAGGTCAAGAAGAGGGACGGCGACAAGCCGGCCGAGACCAAGGCCGAGCCGCCGGCGCCGCCGAAGAAGTTCACGACCAGGCACTCGGGCACATTCCACGGCAAGAAGGTCGGATACGAGGCGATCGCCGGCGAGATCCACCTGAAGGACGGCGCCGGCAAGCCGCGTTGCTCGATCTTCTCGACCACCTACCTGAAGGACGGCGAGAAGGATCCGACGAGGCGTCCCGTCACCTTCGTCTTCAACGGCGGACCGGGGTCGGCTTCGCTCTGGCTCCATCTCGGTGTCTTCGGGCCGAAGCGCCTGGCGGTCCCGTCCGACGGCGAGAGCGCCGGCGTGGCGCCCTATCCCTTCATCGACAACGCGCTCTGCCCGCTCGATCTCACCGACCTCGTCTTCATCGATCCGGTCGGCACCGGTTACAGCCGTGCGATCGGCGAGGCCAAGAACGAGGAGTTCTGGGGTCTCGACGCGGACGCGACGATGATCGCGGACTTCATCCGCCAGTGGCTGACGGACAACAAGCGATGGAGCTCGCCGCTCTACATCGCCGGCGAGAGCTACGGCACGACGCGCGCGGTCGCGGTCGCCGGCAAGCTGCATGGCGGCCTCTCGAACGTGACGCTGAACGGGCTCGCGCTGATCTCGGTGATCATCGACTTCCACACCGCGCGCTTCGAGAAGGGCAACCCGCTGCCGGATGCCTGCTTCCTTCCCACCTGCACGGCGTCCGCGATCTATCACGGTGCCCTGAGGAAGCCGGCGAACCGCGACAAGCTGCTGGACGAGGTACGCGCCTTCGCGATCGAGGAGTACCTGCCGGCGATGCTCTTGGGCAGCCGCCTCGACAGGAAGAGGCGGGCCGAGATCAAGGCGAAGCTCGCGCGCTACACCGGCCTCTCCGAGGACTGGCTCGAGCGCACCAACCTGCGCATCGAGCCGACCCGGTTCCGGAAGGAGCTGCTGCGCAACAAAGGCAAGACAGTCGGGCGGCTGGACACCCGCTATCTCGGCGAGGACTACGACGACGCCGGCGAGTTCCCTGAATCCGATCCGGCCGGCCACGGCATCGGCGGCGCCTATACGGCGGCGATGAACGACTACCTGACCCGCACCCTCCAGGTCGACATGGACCGACCCTACAACGTGTTCAATTCGGACGCGCTCAAGAACTGGGACTGGTACGGGCCGAAAGAGAAGCAGCAGCTCCGCTGGCCGGGTTACGTCAACGTCGCGCCCGAGCTCGGCCGGGTGCAGCGCGAGAACCCGGGTCTCAAGGTGCTGATGGCGAACGGCCTCTACGACCTGGCGACGCCGTTCTTCGCGGTCGAGACCACGATCGCCGGCAACGGCATCGACGCCGGGCGCATCGACATGACCTACTACGAGGCCGGGCACATGATGTACGTGCACGAACCGTCGCTGAAGCAGCTGGTGGCCGATTTCCGCCGGCTGGTGACGGGGAAGAAGTAGGCCGATCGTAACCCTCTCCTTGGGGGAGAGGGTTTAAGAGGTTCTCAGCCGCCCGACGGACAGCTAGCATGGTCTGGAACCGGTGCCACAAGGCACCGCAAGGGAGGCAAAGGATGATCGGACGGATACTCGCACTCGGGCTCGCGGCGGTGCTCGCCGCAAGCCCCGCGACGGCCCAGGACAAGGTCAAGGTCGGCTTCATCGCCACCTTCTCAGGCCCCGGCGGCGTGCTCGGCAAGCACCTGCATGACGGCTTCATGCTCGGCATCGACCATTCGGGCGGCAAGCTCGGCGGCCTCACGCCCGAGGTGATCCAGGAGGACGACCGGCTGGCGCCGGACGTCGGCCTGCAGGTCGCCAAGAAGCTGATCGAGCGCGACAAGGTCGACGTGATTGCCGGCGTCATCTTCTCGAACGTGATGATGGCGATCTACAAGCCGGTGATCGACGCCGGCGTGCCCTTCATCAGCTCGAACGCCGGCCCGTCGCCGATCGCAGGATCGCAGTGCTCGCCGATGTTCTTCTCGACCTCGTGGCAGAACGACGGCGCGCACGAGGCTATGGGCAAGCACGCCCAGGACAAGGGCTACAAGAACGTCTACCTGATGGCGCCGAACTACCAGGCGGGCAAGGACGCGCTCGCGGGCTTCAAGCGCTTCTACAAGGGCAACGTCGCCGACGAGGTCTACACGACCGTCAACCAGCTCGACTACTCGGCCGAAATCACCCAGCTCCGTGCCGCGAAGCCGGATGCGGTCTACGTGTTCTATCCGGGCGGCATGGGCATCAACTTCGTCAAG
>CAZDGR010000496.1:0-2637 GCA_964504845.1 uncultured Rhizobium sp.
GCGGTCTGCAGCGAGTGGCCGTAGTTGTTTGTCTGCCAGCCGTAGCTGGGCTCGTGCTTGGACGCGGCGAGGAAGGTCAGCACTTCCTTGGCCTGGCGGTCGCGATGGTAGATTGCGCTCTGGCGCTCGATCGTCGCCCAGTCGGCGGCGGTGTTGGCTTCGAAGGTGTTGCCCGAGGTGCGCTCCCAGCCCTCGCCGCCGAGCGGCACCAGGATGCTCTCGGATTCCCAGCGCGCGAGTTCCTGCTCGAGCGCCGTCGGCCGCGCGGCCGACTTGTAGGCGGGCTCCCAGGACGTTCCGGCGTCCCGCTTCGCTGCCACGGTCATCACTTCCCCCGGAGGTCGTTTCACGATCGGAAACGCGAGATTGCCATTCCGAAACGCCGGCCGCTAGGCTCATCGACAACCAACGATAACATTCGAACAGAGGGGCTCATCGATGCATAGGACGATGCGCAACGTGACCCTGGCGGCGGCGATGCTGGGGATGATGGCGCTGGCTCTCGGGCCGGCGCCCGGGGCGGCGCAGAGCGTGATCCGCTACGTGCCGCACGCCGACCTCAAGGTCGTCGATCCGATCACGAACACGGCCGCCATCACCGGCCAGCATGCGTACATGGTCTACGACATGCTGTTCGCCTACGACCGCGACTATCGCCCGATGCCGCAGATGGTCGAGGCCTACACCGTCTCGCCGGACGGGCTCGTCTATCGCTTCACGCTCCGTGCCGGCCTCAAGTTCCATGACGGCCGGCCGGTGACCACCGCCGACGTCATCCCGTCGATCACCCGCTGGGCGGTGCGCGACTCCAACGGAACGATCCTCCGCGGCCTCGGCATGCAGCTGGCCGCGGTCGACGATCGCACCTTCACGCTGACGCTGAAGGAGCCGTGGGGCCTCGTGCTCGACTCGCTCGCCAAGGACGGCTCCTACGCGGCCTTCGTCATGCGCGAGCAGGAGGCGAAGACCGATCCGAACGCGGCGATCACCGAGGTGATCGGCTCCGGCCCCTTCCGCTTCTCGCGCGAAGGCTGGGTCCCGGGCAGCAAGGTCGTCTACGTCAAGAACCAGGACTACGTACCGCGCAGCGAGCCGGCCAGCCTCTTCGCCGGCGGCAAGCAGGTGAAGGTCGACCGCGTCGAGTGGGTCATCATCCCCGATGCCGCGACCGCGGCGGCAGCGCTGAACGCCGGCGAGGTCGACATCTTCGAGCAGCCGCCGACCGACCTGCTGCCGATGCTCAAGCGCAACAAGGACGTCGTGGTGAAGGTGCACAACCCGTTCGGCGAGATCGCTTACCTCCGCCCGAACCACCTGCATCCGCCGTTCGACAAGCCGGAAGGCCGCCAGGCGCTGCTCTACATCGCCGCCCAGGACGAGTACATGCAGGCCTCGGCCGGCGATCCGGCCTATTGGCGGCGCTGCTTCTCCTGGGTCGGCTGCGGCTCGTCCAACGAGACCGAGGCGGGCAGCTCCGACTTCCAGAAGCCGAACATCGCCAAGGCCAAGGAGCTGCTGCAGAAGGCCGGCTACAAAGGCGAGCCCGTGGTCGTGCTGCAGCCGAACGACCTGCAGGTGCTGCGCGACATCACCCAGGTGCTGGCCGCACGCCTCAAGGACGCCGGCGTCAACGTCGACCTGCAGCTCAGCGACTGGGCGACGATCACCGCCCGGCGCGTGAAGAAGGACGCGCCGGACAAGGGCGGCTGGAGCATGTTCGTCTCGACCGCCTTCGGCTTCCGCTTCTCGAGCCCGGTCACCAACTTCGCGCTGCCGATGCCCTGCGGCGGCACCGGCTTCGTCGGCTGGGCCTGCGACGAGAAGATGAACGGCCTGCTCTCGGGCTGGGCGAAGGAAGTGGATGCCGGCAAGCGCAAGGCGATCACCGAGCAGATCCAGCTCCGCGCGATCGAGACGATCCCCTACCTGCCGATGGGCCAGATCACGCGGCCGGTCGCCTATCGCACGAACGTCGAGGGCATGATCGAGGTGCCGAGCCCGGTCCTCTGGAACGTCTCGAAGCGCTGAGGTGAAGCGGGTCGCCCTCCTCGGGTTCTCGCTCGAGTCGAACGGCCATGCGCCGGTCGCGACCGAGGCGGAGTTCAGGGACTACATGTGGCTCGAAGGCGAGGCCTTCGGCCGCGACTTGAGAGCAACAGCGCCGGAGTCGCCGCCGGAGATACGAGGCTTCGTCAAGGAGATGGATCGGCACGGGGCCTGGGAGCCCGTGCCAATCCTGATGACGGCGGGCGGTGCCAGCGGACCGGTCGACCAGCGTTTCTTCGAGACGGTGGTCGAGAAGATGCGGGCGGGCCTGAAGGCGGCGCTTCCTGTGGATGCGGTCTATCTGCCCGAGCATGGTGCCGCGACCGCGACCGGCGACGACGATCCGGACGCGACCGTGTTCGAGATGGTGCGCGCGCTGGTGGGGCCCGAGGTGCCGGTCGTCGCGACGCTCGACCTCCACGCCAACTGCTCGCAACGGATGGTCGACGCGGTCGACGTGCTGATCGGCTACGTCACCAATCCCCATGTCGACATGGAGGAGCGGGGCGTCGAGGCGGCCGAGGTCGTGCGCGAGATGTGGGCCGGCATGAAGCCCGCGGCGCACTTCATCAAGCTGCCGCTGATCCCGCC
>CAZDGR010000497.1:0-2636 GCA_964504845.1 uncultured Rhizobium sp.
CGCGGCAGTTCATCTTGTCGATCACCCGCTTCATCACCTCGATCGGGCATGGCGAACCCGCCATGATACCGGTGCGCAGGCTCTTGAGATCGAACCGGGCGAAGTCCGGGTGATCGAGCTGGGCGATGAACATGGTCGGCACGCCATAGACCGCGGTGCATCGCTCCTCCGCGATCGCGGTCAGAGTCGACAGCGGATCGAAGACCTCGGCCGGATAGATCATCGCCGAGCCGTGAGTGATGCAGCCGAGATTGCCCATCACCATGCCGAAGCAGTGATAGAGCGGCACCGGGATGCAGAGGCGATCCTCAGGCCCGAGCCGTATGGCCGATCCGACGAAGTAGCCGTTGTTGAGGATGTTGTGGTGGGTAAGCGTGGCGCCCTTGGGGAAGCCGGTGGTGCCCGAGGTGAACTGGATGTTGATCGGGTCGTCGAACTGCAGCGTATCGGCAAGCTCGGCAAGCCGCGCCCGCTCGGCATTGCCGCCGGACGACACGACATCGTCGAAGTTCAGCATCCCCGGCGTCCTGTCCTTGCCGAGGCGGATCACGGTGCGGAGCTCGGGGATCCTCCCTGCCTCGAGCTTGCCCGGCGTCGCCGACTTAAGCTCCGGCATCAGGTCGTCGAGGATGGCCAGGTAGTCGCTGCTCTTCAGCGCCGGAGAGGTCACCAGCGCCTTGCAGCCGACCTTGTTGAGCGCGTACTCGAGCTCGGTCCGGCGATAGGCCGGGTTGATGTTGACCAGGATCAGTCCGGCCTTGGCGGTCGCGAACTGGGTCAAGGCCCATTCGGCGCAGTTCTGCGACCAGATGCCGATGCGGTCGCCAGGCTCGAGCCCGAGCGACAGCAGGCCCGCCGCGAGGTCGTCGACCCGGCGGCCCAGATCCTTGTAGGTCCAGCGGATGCCCTGGTGGCGGACGATCAGCGCGTCGCGGTCGCCATGGGCCGCCACGGCCCGGTCGAAGTGGCGCCCGATGGTCTCGCCGATCAGCTTGGTCGACGATGTCCCGTGGTCGTAGGACGGCAGCTGGCTCAACCTCTTCCTCCCTCGGGCGCTTATACGGCCCTTCACGCCGATGATCGGAGCCGGCGGCAGAATCGGCAAGGCGTTCCGCTTGTCCGCGGTACGCAGGAGTGCCAACCTCGTAACCGGTCCTTATCCCCTTGCGAGGCAGTGATGACCGAGACCGTCGAGACGCCCTCTCCCGCGATCTCCCTGCCGACCTGGCTCGCCGTCGGCTTCGTCGCGGGCTTCCTCTCGGTGCTGACCTTCCACCAGGGCACCGACCGGCTTTTCTACTCCCTCGGCTGGTCGGCCAACTTCCCGTATCCGATGCGCCCGGTTCCGCCGCTCGGCGTGCCGCAATTCGTCTCGCTCGCCTTCTGGGGCGGGATCTGGTTCACGGTATTCACGCTGATCTCCACCCGCCTTCCGGCCTCGATGCGGACGGGTCTCGCCTTCGTGATCGCGGGATTCGTCTTCGGCGGCTTCGTCATCACCCCGTTCAACTGGTTCGTCCTGGCGCCGCTCCGCGGCCAGCCGCTCGGCAACGGCTTCGTGCCCGTCAACATGCTGCGGGGCGTGGTCATCAACGGCATCTTCGGCTTGGGCGGCGCGATCTGGCTGCTGGCGATCCAGCGCCTTAGGGCCTCCCGCAAATAGCCGGTTGCATCCCCGTCGCGGCGACCACTACCCTGGCGCCCAAACAGGGGGCCAAAACAAGGCATGGCGTTGCTGGAGGTCAGCCGGGTTGAGCGCGCTTTCTACGGCGTGCACGCGCTTCAGGGCGCCGACCTCAAGGTCGAGGCCGGCCGGATCACCGGCCTGATCGGTCCCAACGGCGCCGGCAAGACCACGCTCTTCAACTGCATCACCGGCGTGATCCCGCCCGACCGCGGCCGCATCGTCTTCGACGGCCGCGACATCGCCGGCTTGCGCCCCGACCAGATCACGCGGCTCGGCCTGGTGCGCACCTTCCAGATCGCCCGCGGACTGCCGCGTCTCTCGGTGCTCGACAACCTGATGCTCTACGGCGCCGACCAGCCGGGCGAGGACATGGTCCCGGCCTTGTTCCGCCTGCCCAAGGCGCTCGAGCGCGAAGAGGTGCTGCTCGCGCGCGCGGTCGCGATCGCCCGCCGCCTAAACCTCTTCCACGTGATCCGCAACCCGGCCTCCGATCTCTCGGGCGGCCAGAAGAAGCTGCTCGAGATCGGCCGCGCGCTGATGACCGAGCCCAAGCTGATCCTGCTCGACGAGCCGGTCGCCGGCGTCAACCCGACGCTGGCGCGCGAGATCGGCGAGCATCTGAAAAGCCTGGTCGCCGACGGCATCACGATCCTCCTGATCGAGCACCACATGGACATGGTGGCGAGGCTCTGCGACCACGTCGTCGTGCTCGCCGAGGGCCGGCATCTCGCCGAAGGCAGCTTCGAGGAGATGGCGAGCGACACCCACGTCCAGGAAGCCTACATGGGACGGCGCAAGTGGGGCTCCTGACCGCGACCGGCGTCGTCGCCGGCTACGGCGCCGCCGACGAGATCCTGAAGGGCGTCGATCTCCGCGTTGAGCCGGGCGAGATCGTCGGCATCATCGGCCCGAACGGCGCCGGCAAGTCGACGCTGCTGAAGGCGATCGC
>CAZDGR010000498.1:0-2625 GCA_964504845.1 uncultured Rhizobium sp.
TCGGCGTGCCGGGTCTCGCCAAGACCCGCCTCGTCGAGACGCTCGGCACCGTGCTCGGCCTCGAGGAGAAGCGCGTGCAGTGCACGCCCGACCTGATGCCAGCCGACATCATCGGCTCCGAGGTGCTGGAGGAAGGTGAGGGCGGTCGCAGAGGCTTCCGCTTCATCCAGGGGCCGGTGTTCTCCCAGCTCCTGATGGCCGACGAAATCAACCGCGCCAGCCCTCGTACCCAGTCGGCGCTGCTGCAGGCGATGCAGGAAAAACGCGTCTCGGTCGGCGGCCGCTATCACCCGCTGCCGCAGCCTTTCCACGTACTGGCGACGCAGAACCCCCTGGAACAGGAAGGCACGTATCCGCTGCCGGAAGCGCAGCTCGACCGCTTCCTGCTGCAGATCGACGTGGGCTATCCCGACCTCGAGGCCGAGAAGCGGATGCTGCTCGCCACCACCGGGGCGGACGAGGAAAAGGCGTCCACGGCCTTGCGTGCCGACGAGCTGATGCACGCCCAGCGCCTGGTCCGGCGGATGCCGGTCGGCGACAGCGTGGTCGAGACAATTCTCAAGCTGGTCCGCTCCGGACGGCCTGAAACCAGCGATCTCGACGAGGTCAAGAAGCACGTCGCCTGGGGCCCGGGCCCGCGTGCGAGCCAGGCCCTGATGCTGGCCTGTCGAGCCCGTGCCGTGCTCGACGGGCGGCTGGCGCCGTCGCTCGACGACGTCGTATCGCTCGCCCCGCCGGTCCTTCGCCACCGCATGGCGCTCAACTTCGCCGCGCGGGCCGAGGGCATCACGATCGACCATATTATTGCCAGATTGGCCCAGCCTTTTGCCTGAGCGCTTGAGTTCGCACGAATCGTGCGGACTCGCGGGTTGTCGTTGCCGGGTGGACGGGTCAAACTGTGGTCGGTTCGCAGATGCAGCAACGCGCTGAACAGCTCGCCTCGACGCTGCCGCCGCTTCTTGTGGCGGCCCAGCGCGTCGCCGCGACGGTCGCCCAAGGCGTCCATGGGCGTCGCCGCGTCGGCCAGGGCGAAACCTTCTGGCAATACCGCCGTTATCTGCCGGGAGATTCCGTCCGCACGGTCGATTGGCGCCGCTCTGCCAAGAGCGACCAGGTGTTTGTGCGCGAAACCGAATGGGAGGCGGCCCAGACCGTGTGGCTGTGGCGCGACACATCGGCCTCGATGCGCTGGCGGTCGCGCCGCGATCTTCCGGAGAAGGCCGACCGCGCCGAGATCCTGCTGCGGGCGCTGGGGTTGCTTCTGGTCGGCGCCGGAGAGCGGATCTCCCTTCTCGGCGAAGGCCTGCCGCCGACGACCGGGCGCACCGCGCTTCTCCGTCTCTCTCACGGGATCGAGCGGCCGACCGCGGCGCCTGCCGGGATTCCGATCTTCGAGCCCTTGCCGCGCCACGCCGAGCTGGTCTTGATCGGCGATCTGCTGGCGCCCCTCGACGAAGTCCGCGCGCTGGTCGGCAGCTTCGTCGCCCGAGGCGTCCGCGGCCACCTGCTGCAGGTCCTGGATCCGGCCGAGGAGACGCTGCCTTTCGCCGGCCGCGTCCGCTTCGACGGCATGGAGGGCGAGGCGTCGGCGCTGCTGCCCAGGGTCGAGTCGCTCAGGACCGAGTACATCGACCGGATGGACGAGCATCGCGCCGGCTTGGCGCATATCGCCCGGACCGCCGGCTGGTTCTTCTCGACCCATCACACCGACCGCTCGGCCGAAAGCGGGCTGCTGACGCTCTACGGCGCGCTCGCGCGCGACCGGGTGACGTGAGGCCGGCATGCTGACATTGGGCTCGCTCGCCTTCGCCTCGCCCTGGCTGCTCGCGGCCCTCGCGGTGCTGCCGGTGATCTGGCTCCTGCTGCGCGTCACGCCGCCGGCGCCGAGGCGTCTCAACTTCCCGGCCATCCGCATCCTCCACATGCTGACGCCGAAGGAAGAGACGCCGGCGCGCACGCCCTGGTGGCTGGTGCTGCTGCGCCTCATGATCGCGGCATTGGTGATCCTCGGCCTCGCCGAGCCGCTGCTGAACCCCTCGGCACGTCTCGACGGCGATGGGCCGCTGGTCGTAGCCGTCGACGATACATGGGCGGCGGCGCCGAAGTGGGACGATCGGCGCAAGGTGATGCTCAAGCTGATCGAGGATGCCGAGCAGCAGGCGCGCACGGTCGTCCTGCTGACCACGTCGGAGGGCAACGACGAAGCCCGGCGATCGAGCGGCGTCATTCGCCCGACGGATGCCCGCGCGCTCGTGCAGGCGATGGAGCCGCGGTCCTGGGGCCCCGATCATGGTGCCGCGCTCGCCGCGATCGAGAAGCTGCAGCTTCCCTCCGCCGGCGCCACCGCCTACCTCGCCGACGGATTGAACCACGGCGCCAACCAGGCG
Organism: uncultured Rhizobium sp.; assembly: GCA_964504845.1. Classification (GTDB taxonomy): domain Bacteria; phylum Pseudomonadota; class Alphaproteobacteria; order SHVZ01; family SHVZ01; genus SHVZ01. The sequence goes on from CAZDGR010000498.1 coordinate 2,388, forward strand.
GCGTTGATCGAACGTCTGCAGCGCCTCGGCCGACTGACCGCGCATGCGCCGCCGCCGCCGCAGCTCGCCCGCGCGCTGCTGCCGCCGGAGGGACTGAGCAGCGATCTCGTCGTCACGATGCGCCGGCCCTTCGCCGGTGGCGAGGCCGAAGGCGCGGTTCGCGCGATCGCCGGCGACGGAAGGCTTCTCGCCCGCGAGCCGGCGCGCTTCGCCGCCGACGGCCTCAAGACCGAGGTCA
>CAZDGR010000499.1:0-2584 GCA_964504845.1 uncultured Rhizobium sp.
CGAACTGGCGAGCGAAGACCTGGCGGGCCGGGCGCTTCGCCGAGCTCGCCTCCCGGCTGACGTGTGAGGGCGTCCTCCAAGGGGCGCGCGTCGCCGTGTTCGGCGCGGCCGGAGAGGAGGCGGCCGTCCGTCCCGTCCTCGACTCCCTTCCGCCGGAGCGGCGCATCGACCTGGTCGGGCGGATCGACCCTCTGGAGGCGGCGGCATGCCTCGCGCGCTGCCGCTTGTTCGTCGGCAATGATTCGGGTCTGATGCATCTGGCGGCCGCCGTCGGGACCCCGACGGTCGGCCTCTTCGGTCCGAGCCCGGTCGAGCACTATCGCCCCTGGGGACGATGGACCGAGGTGGCTCGCACGCCGAAGGGGCCGGACGAGCTGATGTCCGACCCTGCATGGGACCATCGGACGTCCGACACGCTGATGGACGGGCTCGAGGTCGACGAGGTCGAGCGGGTGACGCGAGGGTTGCTGGAGAGGGTCGAGAGAGAAGGCGGATGGCCCATATCGTCATGACCGATGACGGTCTCCGCTTCAATGCGCGGAGCGTCTACCAAGGCCCCCTCGGCGGCTCCGAGACCGCGTTTACGCATCTGGCCTACGCGCTGGCGCGCCACGGTCACGATGTCACCGTCCGCAACCGCTGCACCGAGCCGGTGCGCGAAGAGGGCGTCGACTGGGACTCGCTCGATGCCGGCGTGCCGCAGTCGGCAGACCTCTACATCGCCTACCGCGCGCACAACCTGCTGCCGATGGTGCCGAGAGCGCGGCGCCGGCTGTTCTGGATCCAGAACCCGGCGCGCTACCTGCTCAAGTGGCGCTATCTCTCGAAGCTGTTCCGGCTCAAGCCCGTGGTGGTCTTCACCTCGCTCTATCACGCCGACACCTATCCGGCCTGGGCGCCTGACGGCGGCCGCGTCGTGATTCCGCTCGGCGTCTCCGGATCCTTCACCGAGCTCGATCCGCCCGACGAGCCGCCGCCACCGCGCGCCTTATTCGTCTCCAACCCGATGCGCGGCCTCGACTGGCTGCTGACGCTCTGGGCCCGCTACATCCATCCGCGCATGCCGACGGCCGAGCTGCACGTCTTCTCCGGCGCCGCCACATACGGCGCCTATGGCGAGGCGAAGGCCAAGGAGATGGAGCCGATCCTGGAATACGCGCGCCAGCTGGCGGATCGCGGCGTCGTGCTGCGTCCGCCGGTCTCGAAGAGCGTGCTCGCCGACGAGATGCGCGCCGCCCGCGTTCTGGTCTATCGCGGCGACAAGGAAGAGACCTTCTGCTTCGCCGTCGCCGAGGCGCAGGCGGCCGGACTGCCGGCGGTGGTCGGGCCCTATGGCTGTATGGCCGAACGCGTCGCCGACGGCGAGACCGGCTTCGTCGAGGCCGACGAAAGGCTGTTCGGCGACAAGACGCTGGCGCTCTTGGCCGACGACCGCCTCTGGCGGCGGATGAGCCAGCGCGCGCTCGAACGCCAGCGCGCCTGGGGCTGGGACGAAGCCGCCCAGGCCTTCGAGAAACTGATCTGATGCGGGTCCTGCAGGTGATGGCCGGCGCGCCTCACGGCGGCGCCGAGACCTGCTTCGTCGACACGGTCCAGGCGCTTCATCGCGCCGGCATCGACCAGCGCATCGTGATCCGCCGCGACCCGGCCCGCGCGAAGATCCTCCGCGACAGCGGCCTCGATCCGGTCGAGCTCAAGTTCGGCGCGCGCTGGATCGACTTGACTACCCGCTTCGGCCTCGCGCGCGCGATCGATGCGTACAAGCCCGACATCGCGATGGCGTGGATGCGCCGCGCCGGCAGCTACATGACGCGCGGAGGCGCGGTGAACCTCGGCTGGTTCGGCGGCTTCTACGATCTCAAGTACTACCGCAACTGCGATCACCTCGCCGGCATGAGCGCCGACATGCGCGATCACATCGTCAAGTCCGGCTGGCCTGCGGAGCGCGCGCATGTCCTCCGCGCCTATGCACCGGAGGCCCAAGGCAGACGCCTCGATCGGCCCGAAGCGCCGCTGCTGCTGGCGCTCGGCCGCTTGCACGAGGCGAAGGCCTTCGACGTGCTGATCGACGCGATGGCGGAAGTGCCGTCAGCGCATCTCTGGATCGCGGGAGAGGGGCATCTGCGCGCTTCGCTCGAGCAGCAGATCGCGCGCCTTGGACTCGGCGACCGCGTGCGGCTGCTCGGATGGCGCAACGACCGCCAGGATCTTCTCGCGACCTGCGACGTCTGCGTCTTCCCGTCGCGATACGAACCCTTCGGCATCGTCTCCATCGAGGCCTGGGCAGCGAAGGTGCCTTTGATCGCGACGAGGTCTGCCGGACCCGGTGCGTTGATCGAAGACGGATCGGACGGGTTGCTCGTGCCGATCGACGATCGCGCAGCGCTGGCGGAAGCGATGAACCGCCTCGTCGGCGATCGCGCCCTGCAGGCGAAGCTGGTCGCGGGCGGCCGCCGCCGCTACGAGGCCGAGTTCACCGAGGCCGCGGTCGTCGCCAGCTACAAGGCGCTGTTCGAGAAGATGCTCTCCCGGCGCTAGGGTCTGGACTCAATTGCTCCAAGGGATGAGAGCGGCGGCGAGGTAG
>CAZDGR010000500.1:0-2545 GCA_964504845.1 uncultured Rhizobium sp.
CGGTCTGTCGGTCAGCCGCGTCGGCTCGGCCGCCCAGATCAAGGCGATGAAGCAGGTCGCCGGCCGCATCAAGCTGGAACTCGCGCAGTACCGCGAGATGGCGGCTTTCGCCCAGTTCGCCTCCGACCTCGACGCCTCGACCCAGCGCCTGCTGGCGCGCGGCGCCCGCCTGACCGAGCTGCTGAAGCAGGGCCAGTACCAGCCGATGCCGGTCGAGGAGCAGGTGGTCTCGATCTTCGCCGGCGTCCGCGGCTATCTCGATCGCGTTCCGACCGGCGACGTCGTCCGCTTCGAGCAGGGCCTCCTGGCCCAGGTTCGCAGCGCCGGCGCCGAGATCCTGTCGTCGATCCGCGACAAGCGCGAGATCACGCCGGAGACGGAAGAGAAACTGAAGGCGTTCGTCGAAGCCTACGCGAAGAGCTTCGCCTAAAGACTCCGACGGGATAGAGCGAGATGCCTAGCCTCAAGGACCTTCGGCTCCGGATCAACAGCGTCAAGTCGACGCAAAAGATCACGGCTGCGATGAAGCTGGTCGCCGGCGCCAAGCTGCGCCGCGCCCAGGAAGCCGCCTTGGCCGCCCGGCCCTACACCGAGCGCATGGAGCGGATGGTCGGCTCGATCGGCCGCGCCATCGCCAGCAGCCCGGGCGCACCGAAGCTCCTGGCCGGTACCGGCTCGGACAAGGTGCACCTGCTGGTGGTCGCGACCGCCGACCGCGGCCTCTGCGGCGGCTTCAACTCGTCGATCGTCCGCCAGGCGCGCGCGATGATCCGCAAGCTCGAGTCCGAGGGAAAGACCGTCAAGGTCATGACCGTCGGGCGCAAGGGCCGCGACCAGCTGCGCCGCGACTACAACCGCCTCCTCGGCGAGAAGTTCGAGGATGTCGGCAAGAAGCGGCTCAGCTTCGCCGAGGCGGACGCCGTCTCCCGCAGGATCCTCGAGATGTTCGAGGCCGGCGAGTTCGACGTCTGCACGATCGTCTACAACCGCTTCAAGTCGGTGATCTCCCAGATCGTCACCGCCCAGCAGCTGATCCCGGTAGCGCTCCCCGCGGCCGATGCGGCGGCGCCGGCGGCCGGCCAGGCGGTCTACGAATACGAGCCCGACGAGGAAGAGATCCTGAAGGCGCTTCTGCCGCGCAACCTGGCGGTCCAGGTGTTCCGGGCGCTGCTCGAGAACGCCGCGTCCGAGCAGGGCGCCCGCATGTCCGCGATGGACAATGCGACGCGCAACGCCGGCGAAATGATCGGCAAGCTCACCATCACCTACAACCGCTCGCGCCAGGCAACCATCACCAAGGAGCTGATCGAGATCATCTCCGGTGCGGAAGCCGTCTGAGCGCGTAATAGAGAATTCGTCCGAGGAGCAGATACCCATGGCGACCAACACCATCGGCAGGATCAAGCAGATCATCGGCGCCGTCGTCGACGTGCAGTTCGACGGCGAGCTGCCGGCGATCTTGAACGCGCTCAAGGTCGACAACCAGGGCAAGACCTTGATCCTCGAGGTGGCCCAGCACCTCGGCGAGAACACCGTCCGCACCATCGCGATGGACTCGACCGACGGCCTGGTCCGCAGCCAGGAAGCGGTCGACACCGGCAAGCCGATCTCGGTCCCGGTGGGCCCTGCGACGCTCGGGCGCATCATCAACGTCGTCGGCGAGCCGGTGGACGAGCGCGGCACGGTCAGCTCCGAGAAGACGCTGCCGATCCATCGCCAGGCCCCGGAGTTCGTCGAGCAGTCGACCGAGACCGAGGTTCTGGTCACGGGCATCAAGGTCGTCGACCTGCTGGCCCCCTACGCCAAGGGCGGCAAGATCGGCCTGTTCGGCGGCGCCGGCGTCGGCAAGACCGTGACGATCATGGAGCTGATCAACAACGTCGCGAAGGCGCATGGCGGCGTGTCGGTGTTCGCCGGCGTCGGCGAGCGCACCCGCGAGGGCAACGACCTCTATCACGAGATGATCGAGTCGGGCGTCATCAAGCTCGACGGCCCGGGCTCGAAGGTGGCGCTGGTGTACGGCCAGATGAACGAGCCGCCGGGCGCCCGCGCCCGCGTCGGCCTCACCGGCCTGACCGTCGCCGAGTACTTCCGCGACGAGGAAGGCCAGGACGTGCTGTTCTTCGTCGACAACATCTTCCGCTTCACCCAGGCCGGGTCCGAAGTGTCGGCGCTGCTGGGCCGTATCCCGTCGGCGGTGGGTTATCAGCCGACCCTGTCCACCGACATGGGCGGCCTGCAGGAGCGCATCACCTCGACCAAGAAGGGCTCGATCACCTCGGTGCAGGCCATCTACGTGCCCGCCGACGACTTGACCGACCCGGCGCCGGCCACTTCGTTCTCGCACCTTGACGCGACCACCGTGCTGTCGCGTCAGATCGCCGAGCTCGGCATCTTCCCGGCGGTCGATCCGCTCGACTCGACCTCGCGCATTCTCGACCCGCGCGTCCTCGGCGACGAGCACTACAAGGTCGCCCGAGACGTTCAGCGCGTGCTGCAGAGCTACAAGTCGGTGCAGGACATCATCGCGATCCTGGGCATGGCC
>CAZDGR010000501.1:0-2538 GCA_964504845.1 uncultured Rhizobium sp.
GCCGGTGACGCGGGCGGCGCTAGCCCGGCTGACGCCCTTGTTTCCGAAGACCGAGTCATTCCAGAACGACCTCGGCTTTCTCCTGCATATCTCCGGAGATCCCGAAGGCGCTGCCGCAGCTTTCGGTTTTTCGGCTGAGCGGCGAGAGGAACGCGTCGCTAAGCACCCGCTAGCTTCGACCGGGCTTCGGGTCGTGCATCCTGCCTGGCTCGCCGGCTCATTCGGCGAGATGGCGGTCAGGCTCAACTATCTCGCGAAATTCCGGTCGCTCGGCATGCTGCCGCCATGGCAGGTGGTGCTGCCGGCGCCTCAGGAGAGAATCGTCAACGAACCTCTGCTCGACCTGTTTGCGCCCTACATGACCATCGTCAAGAGCGGCGACCTTCTCGCGAAGACGCAGTCCCTCGCCGCCGACCTGGCACTCGACCTTACCTGCCTGCCTATGGCCGACGGCCGCTTCCTCTACGTTCAGGACGCATTCCGCGCCGCGGAGCACGCCTGGGCGGCGGCCGGACGTGGACCTCTCCTCAGCTTGTCACCGTCGAGGCTTTCGGCCGGTCGGGCCAGCCTCGCCCGCATCGGGCTGCCCGCCGACGCGTGGTTCGTCGCGATGCATGTCCGCGATCCGGCGTTCCACGGCCAGGCGCAGGGCCGCAGCCGTGCCGATCTCGCGGCTCGCGACGCTGACGTCATGACGTACCTGCCCGCGATCGAGCGCATCGTCGCCCGCGGCGGCCACGTGCTGCGACTCGGCTCGAACAAGGCGCCGGCGCTGCCAGGGATGCCGGGTTTCGTCGACTATGCCCATTCGGAAGTTCGTTCGCCCGAGCTCGACCTGGTCGCGATTGCGGCAGCGCGATTCGTGATCGCGACGGCGTCCGGGCCGGCGCATGTGTCGACCGCGTTCGGGACGCCGACAATCCATACCAACGCCTTTCCGGCCAATCTGCACGTCGCCGCGCGCGATATCTGGTTGCCCAAGCTCTATCGGCGGCGCGCAGATGGCCGCACCCTCGACCTTGCGGCGTCGCTCTCGGCTCCGTTCCGTGGCGACCTGCGCGGTAGCGGCTTTGGAGACTACGGCATAGAGCTGGTTGCCAACGAGCCGGAAGACGTCGCCGCCGCCTGCGATGAGATGCTCGATCGTCTGGATGGCCGCGCGCCCGGAGACGATCCCGAGGTCGCCGGCGTGTTCGATCGTACCGGCAACCTGTTCATCGCGCCGATCTCCGCCAGCTATCTCGCCCGGCACCGCGGGGCGCTGCTTCCCGGACGCTAGCTCGCCGACAGTTCGACCTTATACTCACGACCCATGACGGAGGATGAAAAGCGCACCCGGGTCGATGCGGCGATCGAATGGCTGCAGGCGATCGCTCGTCGAGGTGACGTCGGAGGCCTGATCTTCGAGATCGAGGCGAAAGCGCACCTCGATCCTGAACGGATTTTGCGCGAAGGTTTCTACCTCCTCTACCAGATCGCGCCGGTTCCGGTGACCCGGGCGGCGATCGCAAGATTCGATCCGCTGATCCCGCAGACCGAGGCGGTTCAGAACGATCTCGGGTTTCTTCTGCATGGGTCGGGCGATCCGGAGGGAGCAAGCGCGGCTTTCGGCCTGGCGGCGCGCCAACTCGAAGAGCGTGTCGCCAGGCATCCGCTTGCCTCGACCGGGCTTCGCATCATTCACCCGGCGTGGTTTCTCGGATCCTTTGGCGAGATGTCGGCCCGACTCTCTTCGCTGGTGAAGCTCAGGGCGCTCGGCCTGATGCGCCCCGGGCACCTGGTGCTGCCGGCGCCGCCCGAAGCCATCGTCAACGAGCCGTTGCTCGACCTGTTCGCCCCGCACCTGACCATCGTGAAGGGCGGCGACATGCTGGCGAAGTTCCAGGCACTGGCCCCCGACCTCGCCCTCGATACCAACACGCTGCCGCTGGCGGACGGCCGCTTCCTTTACGTCCAGGAAGCGTGGCGGGTATCGGAGAAGGCCTGGGCCGAGGCAGGACGAGGCCCGATCCTGTCCATGGCCCCGGAACGGCTTTCGGCGGGCCGCGCGCGGCTGGCGCGGATCGGCCTGCCGGCCGATGCGTGGTTTGTCGCTCTGCATGTCCGCGATCCGGCCTTTCACGGCGAATCCGAAGGGCGCCGCCGTCTCGACCTCGCTGCACGCGACGGGGACGTCACTACATATCTTCAGGCGATCGAACGGGTGGCTGCACGTGGAGGTTATGTCGTCCGCCTCGGCGGACCGATGGCGCCCGCTCTGCCATCGATGCCCGGGCTCGTCGACTATGCCCACTCGGACGTGCGCTCGCCCGAGATCGACCTCGTCGCGATCGCGACGGCGCGGGCGATGATCGCCACTCTGTCCGGTCCGGTCAGCGTCGCCAGCGCCTTCGGAACCCCGACCGTCCACACCAACGGCATTGCCAGTACGCTGCATGCGACCCCGCGCGACATCTGGCTGCCAAAGCTCTACCGCGAGCGGACCGGCGGACGGCTGCTGTCCCTCGCCGAGATGATCGACACGCCTTTCCGCGGCGA
>CAZDGR010000502.1:0-2523 GCA_964504845.1 uncultured Rhizobium sp.
CAGCGGTGCCGGCAAGTCGACGATCAGCCGGCTCCTGTTCCGCTTCTACGACGTCAGCGATGGCGCGATCCTGATCGATGGGCAGGACATCCGCAGCGTCACCCAGGCGAGCCTTCGGGCCGCAATCGGCATAGTTCCTCAGGACACGGTGCTCTTCAACGACACGATCTACTACAACGTCGCCTATGGCCGTCCCGACGCCTCGCCGGAGGAGGTGAGGGAGGCAGCGCGGCTCGCCCAGATCCAACGCTTCGTCGAGAGCCTGCCATCCGGCTACGACACCATGGTCGGAGAGCGCGGCCTCAAGCTCTCGGGGGGCGAGAAGCAGCGGGTGGCGATCGCGCGCACCTTGCTCAAGCATCCGCCGGTCTTCCTGTTCGACGAGGCGACGTCGGCGCTCGACACGCATACCGAGAAGGAGATCCAGGCCTCCTTGCGCGAGGTGTCGCGGAGCCGGACGACGCTGGTGATCGCGCATCGGCTTTCGACCGTGATCGACGCCGACCAGATCCTGGTCCTGGATCATGGCCGGATCGTCGAGCGCGGCCGTCATGCCGAGCTGCTGGCGATGGGCGGGCTCTATGCCTCGATGTGGCGCCGCCAGCAGGAGGCGGCGCGCGAAGGTCTCGCGTGACGCGCGCCGGCGAGCTCGCTCAGCCGAACTTCCTGGTCGCCTGCAGGAGCGCCGACAGCACCTCGGCCTCGGTGGCGCCGCCCTGGCCGGTGATGTGCTGGGCTAGGATCACGTAGAGCGCGTCGATGTGCAGCGTGATGATGTCCAGGTGGACCTTGGTCACGTTCTTGAGGCCTCGCACATAGTCGTTCAGCGACTTCGCGACCTGGGTCAGCAGCGGAAAGTCGAAGGTGCCGCCGAGGCCCTTGATCTCGAGCGAATCCTTCTCGGCGGTCCTGAGGAAGCCCGGGATCGACATCGCGTCGTCGGTGACGGCATGCGCGGCGTCGCGGAGGTTCTTCAGCTTCTCGCCGACCGAAACGACGAACTTGTCCTTGGACTGGTGGACGACCTTTTCGAGCTGGATCATCTCGGAGGATGTCAGCTCGACCGAGAAGCCCTTCTTGTAGTTGACGGCCCGCTTCCGGAGCTCTCCGGTCGGTTGGATGATCTGGACCTTCGACTTGCCCGGAGGACGGTCCCGACCGGTCATCAGCTACGCCGGTTCGGCCCGGAGTAGGCCTGCTGCCGGCGGCGGCGGTCAGGCCCGAAATACTGCGGCGAATTGACGAAGGCGCGCGGCCGCGCGATCACGGAGGCGATCCGGCGATAGAGCGAATCGACGGTGAAGGGCTTGGCCAGGAACTCCGTCACTCCCTTGTCGCGAGCCTCGGTCACATATTCGGATTCCGAGCGCGCAGTCAGCATGATCACCGGCATCAGCCGGTCCAGGGACTCGGCGCTGTGGCGGATGTAGTCGACGAGCTGGATGCCCGACTCGGGCTCGAGCTCGCGTTCGGTGATGACGATGTCGATGTCGCCTTCGCGAAGCGCCGCCTTGGCCTTGGTCGAGTCGTTGGCGCGGCGGAGGGAGGTCGTTCCCAGCATGCGCAGGATGTCCTCAATCATCTGAGCCGACAACGAATTGTTGTCGACGATGAGGAAGCGCACCTTGCTGAAGTCGATCTTCTCGGCCATTCCCGTCCCGGACCTAAACGGTTCTTCCCATTTTTAGGACGTCCGCGTTGGGCGGTAAGTTTAGCGAAATCCGACGGGGAGGCTAGGGGGAGCTAAAGCCCGGGCGGGATTTGTCACGATTCTCCCGGTCGTTAACCGATGGCGCCGGCTGACCGCCTGCGTATACTCCCTGTCGCGCGCAAGGGGAGCAACCATGGCTAATCCGGCCGACGCCGGCCCGGCATCGTCGACCGCGGCGGACCTGTCCAACAGCCGCGCCATCATGGCGGCGCTGGAAAAGAAGGTCCTGTGGCTTTCGGCCTGGACCATCCACAATGCCAACCACCTGCGCCCGAGCCGCGACGGGCTCAAGGTCGGCGGCCACCAGGCGTCGTCGGCATCGGTCGCAACCCTGATGACCGCGCTCTACTTCGACGTGCTGCGTCCGGAGGACCGGGTCGCGGTCAAGCCGCATGCGAGCCCGGTCTTCCATGCGATCCAGTACATGCTCGGGCGCCAGTCGCTGGATGCGCTGCAGCGTTTCCGCGGCCTCGGCGGTGCGCAGTCTTATCCCTCGCGCACCAAGGACCACGACGAGGTCGACTTCTCGACCGGCTCGGTCGGCCTCGGCGTCGCGATGACGATGTTCTCCTCGATGGTGCAGGACTACGTGCACCTGAAGAAGCTGGCCCCGCCCGGCTTCCGTCCGGGCCGTATGATCGCGGTGATGGGCGATGCCGAGCTCGACGAGGGCAACGTCTACGAGGCGCTGCTCGAAGGCTGGAAGCACGACGTCCGGAACCTCTGGTGGGTGATCGACTACAACCGCCAGAGCCTCGACGGCGTCGTCTCGGACCGCCTGTTTCAGAAGATCCGCGGCTTCTTCGAAGCTG
>CAZDGR010000503.1:0-2513 GCA_964504845.1 uncultured Rhizobium sp.
CTGCAGCGCCGTGTAGACCTCGGCATAGGCGACCGGCACCGGGTTGGCGCCGAGCGAGCGTCCGAGCATCTGCCAGGCCTCGCCGCCGGGCATGCGCGGCTTGATGCCGGCCATGTCGGCCGGGGTGGTCATCTTCTTGTTCGGCTTGAGGCCGACCTGGCGCGTGCCGAAGAAGGTCGGTCCGAGGATCTTCACCTTGAGCTGGTCCTCGACCATCTTCGTCATCTCCGCGCCCGGTGCGCTGGCGAAGAAGGTGTGCAGGTGCTTGGCGTCGCGGAACAGATAGGCCGAGGTCACGATCGACCAGGCCGGGATCTGGTTCGAGACGTCCTGCGGGGCGATGTTGCCCATCTCGAGGTTGTTGCGCTGGAGCGCGACGAGCTCGGTCCCCTGGCGGAACAGCGAGCCGTTGAGGTGCGCCTCGATCTTGAAGTCGCCTTCCACGTCTTTTGCCAGCATCTCGATCATCTTCGCCCTTATGTCCTTGTCGGAGAACACGGCGGCGAAGCGCAGAGTCGGCTTGGCCTGGGCGTAGGCGGGCACGGCCGAGGCCGCGGCCACGGCGGCGCCGGTCTTGAGGAGTGTGCGGCGGCTAACCGAGAAGTCCATTGGTCATCCTCCCTTTGCGGTGTGGTTGGTCGACGAGAGATCGGCCCCGGCATTCATCGAGTCGAAATGCCGGAACATGCGGGCGGCATCGGGGGCGATGCCGGTGAAAAGACGGAAGGCCTCGACGGCCTGGAACACCGCCATGCCGCCGCCGGCGAGCGTGCGGCATCCGAGCCGGCGAGCGGCGCGGAGAAGCTCGGTCTCGAGCGGCGTGTAGACGATATCGGCGACCCAGAGCCTCGAGTGCAGCAGAGGCTCCGGCACCGGCATTCCCGGGTACCGCGCCATGCCGACCGGCGATGCGTTGATCAGCCCGTCGGCGTCGGCGAGCGATGGCGGATCGACGGCGACGGCGACACGGTCGCCGAAACGCTGCCGGAGCGGCTTTGCCAGCGCGATGGCGCGGCTGGCATCGAGGTCGACCAGCGTGAGCGTGCCGGCGCCGCGCGAGAGAATCGCATGGGCGACCGCGGCCCCGGCGCCGCCGGCGCCGATCTGCACGACACGATCGAGACGCGCATCAGGCAGGAAGCGGTGCAGGCTCTCGCCGAAGCCGTAGGCATCGGTGTTGTGGCCGACTCGGCGTCCGCCGTCGAAGACCACGGTGTTGACGGCGCCGATCGCTTCCGCCTCCGGCGACAGGTCATCCAGGAGCGGGATCACCGCCTGCTTGGCCGGATGCGTGATGTTGAATCCGGCAAAGCCGAGGCGCGGCGCCGCGGCCAGCAGCTCGCCGATCGCCTCGACGCCGATTCCAAGCTTGTCGAGATCGACGAGGCGGTAGAGATAGCGAAGTCCCTGGGCCTCGCCCTCGCACTCGTGCAGCGCCGGCGACTTGGAGGCCTGGATGCCTGAACCGATCAGGCCGACGAGCACCGAGCGCGGCGACGCCTCCCATCCGGGAGCGTCCGCCGGCGCCGGCAGCGCCCGCTCGGCCAGCATCTTCGCCCTCATCGTTCCTTCCCAGCAGTCCGCGTCCGACCTTGAGCCGGCGCGGCATTGTCTTCTTGCGCCTAGCAATGTACGAACTAGTTAGTTCAGTCAAGGACGCCTCGGCCCGCGCGGCCTCGCTTGTATAGTGGCGCCGCCGCTCACAGGAGGAGTTGACCTAAAGGAATGCGCCAGGACCGCGACGTCGCCGGCCGGCCGGGACCGACCCGGACGCAGGATGCCGAGGGCACCAGGCGCAACATCCTCGACGTCGCGACCGAGGAGTTCGCCGGCAAGGGCTATTCCGGCGGCCGGATAGACGAGATCGCCGCGCGCACCAACACCTCGAAGCGGATGATCTACTACTACTTCCGCGACAAGGAAGGCCTGTACCTCGCTGTCCTCGAGGAGGCCTATCGGCGGATCCGCTCGATCGAGAACACGCTCGACCTCGAGCACCTGGAGCCCGAGGAGGCGCTGAAGGCGCTGGTCGGATTCACCTTCGACTATCAGAACGAGAACCAGGACTTCATCCGCCTGGTGATGGTCGAGAACATCCATCACGGCGAGCACCTGAAGAAGTCGCGGGCGATCCACGACGTCAACGCCACCGTCATCGACAAGATCAAGAGCCTCTATCAGAGGGGCGTCGCTGCGGGCGTGTTCCGCAAGGGGATCGACCCGATCGACATCCACATGTCGATAAGCGCGCTCTGCTTCTTCAACGTCTCGAACCGCGCCACCTTCTCGCTGATCTTCGAGCGCGACATGGATTCGGCCAAGGCGCTCGCCAAGCGGCGCGCCATCGTCGTCGACACGATCCTCCGCTACGTCCGGGCCTGACGCCGTCGGCGACAGGCGCTATTCTGCGGGCGGCGCCGGTTCCGGCGCGTCCTATCCAAGCCCCAGCGAGAACGATCATGGACAAATGGCTCGCCGCCGCCCTCGACTACGTGCCGGAATGGATCGGCTTC
>CAZDGR010000504.1:0-2501 GCA_964504845.1 uncultured Rhizobium sp.
CGACGGGAGCGGAGGCCGGGTTCGTCACCGGCTGCACGGCGGCAGGGATCTCTGTCGCCGTCGCCGCCGCGATGACCGGGGCGGATCTGGGTCGTGTCGAGCGTCTCCCCGACACCGCCGGGATGAAGAACCGGGTGATCCTGCAGAAGGGCCACGAGGTCAACTACGGCGCCACCGTCTCCCAGATGATCCGGATGACCGGTGCCGTGCCGGTGGAGATCGGCACCGCCACCGGCTGCGCCGCCTATCAGCTCGAAGCGGCGATCGACGAGCGGACGGCGGCGGCGATCTTCGTGCTGTCGCACCACACCGTGCAGAGCGGCTTGATGAGTCTCAGAACCTTCGCTGCCGTCTGCAAGGCGAAGGGCGTGCCGGTCATCGTCGACGCGGCGGCCGAGTACGATTGGCCCGGAATGCTGAAGGATGGGGCGACCGCGGTCATCTTCAGCTCGCAGAAGGCGCCGGCCGGGACGACCGCCGGCGTCATCGCCGGCGAGCGCGAGTTCATCCGGGCCTGCTACCACCAGGAACGTGGCATCGGGCGGCCGATGAAGGCGGGCAAGGAGAACGTCGCAGGCGCCATCGCCGCGCTCGATCAGTGGATCCAGACCGATCACAATACGGTGCAGAAGGCACAGGCCGTCAGGCTCGACCGGGCGGAGTCGCTGCTGCAGAACATCAAGGGCCTCAGGCTCGAGCGCGAACCGGATCCGCCTGGCAATCCGTTCGACCGCCTGATGCTGCACGTCGATCCGAGGGTCGCCCGGATCTCGGCCTTCCAGCTCGGCCAGCAGCTGGCCGCGGGCAAGCCAAAGATTGTCCTGCGCTCCCTGCACACGGACCGCGGCTACCTGCTGCTTGACGTTCGGCGCATCGACGACGCCGAGCTCGATCTCGTGGTCGAACGGATCCGAGAGATCCTCGCCTCGGTGCCGGCCAATTCGGAACCGGTGACGCCACCTCCGAGCGGCGACCTAACCCGGCAGGGAATGGCGCGCTGGCTCGCGAGATAGCGGTCCTTCCCGTTGTCGGCCGGTGCGTTGGCGTCGACGCGATGCGGCCGTCGTTTCAACTTCCGTCCGAGACCTAGTTCCCATGCCCGAGATCGCCATTGCCCGCTTCGCCCACGAAGGCAACAGCTTTTCGCCGCTGCTGACTCCGATCGACTGCTTCAGGTCGGGGGAGTGGGCGGTCGGCGATGAGGTTCCGAAGTACTATCGCGGCAGCAAGACCGAGATCGGCGGCGCCATTGCCTGGCTGGAAAGGCGTCCCGCGTGGAAGCCGACCTTTCTGCGCTGCACGGCGGCACCGTCATCTGGCGTGCTGGCCGCCGGCGTGTTCGACGCGATCCTCGGCGAGATCACCGCCGGCCTGTCCGGCCGGAAATGGGACGCGGTCTTTCTCTCGCTGCACGGCTCCTTGAACGCAGTCGAGTATCCGCACGCCGACTATGAGATCGTGAAGCGGGTCCGAGCGATCATCGGCAAGGACACGCCGCTTGCCGTCAGCTTCGACCTGCACGCCAATGTCAGCCAGGCCGAAGCGGATGTCCCGGACATCGTGGTCGGCTACAAGTGTCATCCGCATACCGACATGGCGGAGACCGCGACCAAGGCGCTCGACATCATGGAGCGGCGCATCAAGGGCGAGGTCAAGCCGGTTGCGGTCATCGTCCGTGCCGACGCCATCATTCCTAGCCTGTTCGCGCGGACCACTGACGGGCCGATGGCGGAATTGAAGCAGATCGCCGCCGACATCGAGAGGAAGTACGGGCTTCTCGATCTCACGCCCTATCAGGGGTACGCCTATGCCGACAACGAGGCCGCCGGCGCATCCGCCTGGGCGACAGCGGACGGCGATCGCGGCTTGGCGCTGAAGGCGGCGACCGAGCTGGTCCAGGAGATGAACAGGCGGCGGCCGCTGCTGTTCAAGAAGCTGCCGAGCGCGGCCGACGGTATCGCCCGCGCGTTGGCGGCCAAGGACGGCCCGATCGCGGTCATCGACTCCGCCGATCACACGGGCGCGGGTGGCATTGGCGACACGCCCGGCCTGCTGGCGGCGCTGGTTGCCGCCAAGCCGGCCAAGCCGACGGCATTCGCCTTCTTTCACGATCCGGATCTCGTCGCCAAGGCGCAGGCGGCCGGGATCGGCGGTCGCCTCAAGGTAAAGCTCGGCGGGCGGTTGACGCCGCTCTTCGGCCCGCCGGTCGAGGCCGAGGTCACGGTCGGGCATCTCTCGGACGGCAGGTTCGTCAACATCGGGCCGGTTCACGGCGGGCTCGCGAACGACCTGCGCGGCTGCGCACGGCTCGACTTCGTTGGCCTGCCGATCTCGGTGATGATCACCGGCATCTGCCACGATACCACCGACGCCAGCTTCTATAAGGTCGCCGGCATCGATCTCTCGAAGCTGGCGGTTCTCGCGGTCAAGGCGAAAAACCAGTTCCGCGCCTCCTTCGGCGGCACCTTCCGCGAGATGATCGACATCGATGCTCCGGGACC
>CAZDGR010000505.1:0-2501 GCA_964504845.1 uncultured Rhizobium sp.
TTGCCGGCGGCGCGCACCTCGCGGCAGAGCTCGGCGATCTCGTCGGTGGCGCCCCAGGGGCCCGGGTAGTAGCGCCCGCCTGTGGTGAATCCCACCGCGCCCTGCTCCAGCCCCTCGCGCACCATGCGCTTGGCAGCGTCCAGCGCATCGCCGCGAAGCGGCTTGTCGTGGAATCCCAGCGCCTGGAGGCGCACGGTCGCATGCGGCACGAAGTACGCCGTGTTGACCGAGACGCGCTTGTGATAGTGGCCGCGGAATGCCTGGACGCTGCTCATGTCGAGATCTTCCGGCGGATCGCCGAGAAGACCGCCGAGCCAGTGACGGTAGGTCTTGAAATTGTAGGCGGAGAGCGGCGCGTACGACATGCCGTCGATGCCGAGAAACTCGGTGGTGATGCCTTGGCGGATGCCGTTGGCGTGCTGGGGGTCGACCAGCAGCGCGCCTTCCGAATGGGTGTGCGTGTCGATGAAGCCGGGCGAGACGGTCTTGCCCGTGGCGTCGATCCGGCGCGCCGCATCGGCCTTCGAGAGATCGCCGACCGCCTCGATGCGCTCGCCCCTGATGCCGACGTCGCCGCGGTATCCGGGCTTGCTGGTTCCGTCGACGATCGTGCCGCCGGCGATCACCAGATCGAACATGCTGAGCTCCGTTTCGCCGCGCCGCCCGGTCGTTTGACCTGATCCGACCGTCATCCTAGCGTTCGCGTTGTTGCTTCGCCAGTTCGCCCGCCGCAGCCGCGTCGAGAACGGCTTCCAAGCACCCGCGGTCGAACGGTTCTCATGTCCGAACAGGAGACCGAGACCCATGACCCGAGCACATCGCAAGAGTTGCACGAGCATCGTCGCACTCGCCGCCGCCGGCGCGATCGGCCTTTCCGCCGCCGCCTCGGCGCAGACGCTGAAGGCCGTCGTCAACGGCGACCTCAAGTCGCTGGACCCGATCTGGACCACCGACCAGATCACCGGCAGCCACGCCTTCATGATCTACGACCAGCTGTTCTCCGAGGACAGCAACCTCAAGCCCCATCCGCAGATGGCCGAGAGCTGGAACGCCAGCGCCGACGGCATGACCTGGCGGATCACGCTGCGCCCCGGCCTCAAATGGCATGACGGCACGCCGGTGACGGCGAAGGACGTGGCGCCGTCGATCAAGCGCTGGGGCGCGCGCATCGCCGCCGGCCAAAGCCTGATGTCGCGCGTCGGCGAGGTGAACGTGGTCGACGACCGGACGGTCGAGATCAAGCTCAAGGAGAAGTTCGGCCCGGTGATCGAGCTGCTCGGCGCCTCGGCGCAGCCGCTCTACATCATGCGCGAGAAGGAGGCGACGTCAGACCCCTTCACCGCGGTCACCGAGACGGTCGGCTCCGGTCCCTTCATCTTCAACAAGGCCGAGTGGGTCCCCGGCAGCAAGTTCACCTACGCGAAGAACAAGGACTATGTGCCGCGCTCGGAGAAGCCGGACGGCTATGCCGGCGGCAAGGTGGTCAAGCTCGACCGGCTCGAGTTCAGCTACAATCCCGATACGTCGACATCGACGCAGGCGCTAATCGCAGGTGAGTTCGATCTCTACGAATATCCGCCGGTCGACATGCTGCAGCTGCTGCAGAAGAGCCCGGACATCGTCGTCGAGATCGCCAACAAGTTCGGCTTCGGCAACATCCTCAGGCCCAATCACCTGATCGCGCCGACCAACAACCCGAAGGTCCGCCAGGCGATGCTCTACGCCACCGACCAGGGCCAGGTGCTGGACGCGATGATCGGCAACAAGGACCTCCAGTCGGTCTGCTGGGCGGTGTTCGGTTGCCAGACGCCTTTGGACACCAAGTCCGGGGTCGGCGCCTTCGCGACGCCGGGGCCCGCCAACATCGCCAAGGCCAAGGCGCTGCTCGCCGAGGCCGGTTACAAGGGCGAGCCGATCGTCGTGATGAATCCCACGACCGACCCGCAGATTTCGGCGATGGCGGTGATGTCGGCAAGCCAGCTCAAGGCGGCCGGCTTCAACGTCGACCTGCAGAACATGGACTGGGCGACGCTGGTTCAGCGCCGAGCGATCAAGGACGACCCAGCCACCAACAAGGCCGGCTGGCACGTGTTCTACACCTGGGGCAGCAATGCGCTCTCGGCCAATCCGATGACCAACAACACCGTCGCGACCCAATGCGACGGCAGGAACTGGTTCGGCTGGCCCTGCGACGAGCAGCTCGAGAAGATCCGCGCCGAGTTCGCGACCGCCACGTCGGATGCGCAGCGGACGAACATCGTCGAGCGTTTCCAGGCGCGCTTCTACGAGGTCGTGCCCTACGTGCCGATGGGCCGCTTCCAGCAGAAGATCGCCTATCGCAAGAACGTCTCGGGCGTGATCGGCCAGGCGAAGCTGCCGTTCTGGAACATCGAGAAGAAGTCGTAATTCACTCATATCCCCTCTCCCGCGTTCTTACGCGGGGGAGGGGAAAGGGCTAACCCTTCTTCTTCGCTGCCACCGGCAGCGTGTCGAACAGCAGC
>CAZDGR010000506.1:0-2485 GCA_964504845.1 uncultured Rhizobium sp.
GTGGGGGGTCAATCACGTGGTTCACATCATCACACGGCACGATCGAGATCTAGAAGCGTGCTCATGTCGGCTCATCCCTTGTTCTTGCGACGTCCTTCGTAGAAGGAGGCCGCGTCGCCGCGCAAGGCCGAACTCACTCGGCCGGCAGCGGCTCGTCGTCCGGGATGACCGCGTCGATGTCGATCTCCATTAGGTATTCCGGCTTTGCCAGGCCGGCGACGATGAGCCCGGTCGAGACCGGGAACACGCCTTTGAGCCAGCGCCCGACCACCTGGTAGACCGGCTCGCGATGGGCGCGGTCGACCAGGTAGATCGTCACCTTGCAGACGTGATCGAGGCGGCTGCCGGCCTCTTCGAGCAGGACCTTGGCGCAGCGCATCGCGTTCTCCGCCTGCGCCGCCGGATCGCCGATGCCGTGGATCGTGCCGTCGAAGTCCTGCGCGGTCTGGCCACGCACGAAGATGTGCCGCCCGGCGCGCACCACCATCGAAAGGTCGTTGTCGAGCTTCTGGTCCGGATACATCGCCTTGGTGTTGAATTTCCGGATCCGGACATGCGCCATGACGCGGCTCGCTATTCGGCCAGGTGGCAGGCGGCCCAGCGCTTAGGCCCCATTGTTCGCAGCTGCGGGGCTTCGGTCCGGCAGCGGTCGGTCGCCAGCGTGCAGCGCGGATGGAAGTGGCAGCCGCTCGGGGGCGACAGCGGCGAGGGCAGCTCGCCGGCGATCGGCCGGAAGGCGCGCCGGCCCTCGCGGTGCCGGTTGAGACGCGGAACGCTGGTCAGCAGAGCCTGGGTATAGGGATGTTTCGGTGCCGCATAGATCTCGGCAGACGGGCCGATCTCGACGATCCGCCCGAGATACATGATGGCGACCCGGTCGCTCAGGTGACGGACGACGCCGAGGTCGTGGCTGATGAAGATCGCCGTCAGGTGCAGCGCCCGGCGAAGCTCGCTGAACAGGTTCAGCACCTGGGCCTGGATCGAGACGTCGAGCGAGGCGACCGGCTCGTCGCAGATCAGGAGGTCCGGCTTCATCGCCAGCGCGCGGGCGATCGCGATCCGCTGGCGCTGGCCGCCGGAGAACTGGTGCGGGAAGCGCGAGGCGTAGGACGGATCGAGGCCGACGCGCGAAAGCTGCTCGGCCACATAGGCTTGCGAGCCGGCGCGATCGACCAGGCCGTGGGCGATGGGGCCCTCGGCGATCGCATCGCCGATCCGACGGCGCGGATTGAGCGAGGCGAACGGATCCTGGAACACGGTCTGGACGCGTGTCGTCAGCTTCTCGTGCCGGCCCGTCTCGGCCATCACCGGCTTGCCGTCGAGGCTGGCCTTGCCCGATGTAGGCGGCAGGATGCCGGCGGCGATCCGCCCGAGCGTCGACTTGCCGCAACCGGATTCGCCGACAAGGCCCAGCGTCTCGCCGCGCATCACCGACAGCGACACGTTCTCGACCGCGCGCACCTCGCGGGTTTCGATCGGAGCGCCGAGCTTGGCGGCGATCCTGTCGCCGAGCGAGATCTTGCGCCGGAAGCGCTTGGAGACGCCGTCGAGCTCGAGAAGGGCCGTGCTCATGCCGCCTCCAGCGGATGCACACAACGCGCCTGGCGGCCGCGGCCGAGGTCGGCGATCTCGGGCATCGTCTCGCAGGCCCAATCGGCGCGGCCGCAGCGGGCGCGAAAGGCGCAGCCGGGCGGCAGGTCGATCAGCGCCGGGATGCTGCCCGGGATCTGCGCCAGCTTTTCGCCCGGCTTCGCCTCGCCCGGAACGGAGTCGAGCAGGCCGCGCGTATAGGGATGGCGCGGCTCGGCGAGCACGTCCTCGGCCGGGCCGGCCTCGACGATGCGCCCGGCATACATCACCGCGATGTCGTGGGCGAGGCTCGAGACAACCGCGAGGTCGTGGGTGATCCAGACCAGGGCCACGCCGGTCTGGTCGCAGAGCCGCTGCATCTCCTGCAGGATCTGGCTCTGGATCGAGACGTCGAGCGCGGTGGTCGGCTCGTCGGCGACGATCACCGACGGCGAGTGGAGGAGGGCGATCGCTATCGCGACCCGCTGGCGCATGCCGCCGGAGAGCTGGTGCGGGTACGCGGTGAGGCACTGCTCGGGGGCAGGCAGGCCGACTGTGCCGAGTGCGGCCAGCGAGCGCTGGCGGATCGCGTCCGAGGACATCGACTCGTGCGCACGGAGTGCCATCGACATCTGCGTTCCGACCTTGAGCACCGGGTTCAACGTCATCATCGGGTCCTGGAAGATCATCGCGATCTTCCGCCCGCGCACCCGGCGCGCGGCGTCGCGCTCGAGCCCGACCAGTTCCTGGCCGTCGAGCCTGACCGAGCCTTCGACGATGCGTCCCGGCCGGTCGATCAGGCCAAGGATCGAGAGCCCGGTCACGCTCTTGCCCGAGCCGGACTCGCCGACCAGCCCGAGCACGCGGCCGCGCTCGATCGAGAGATCGACGCCGTCGACCGCCTTCACCACGCCGC
>CAZDGR010000507.1:0-2467 GCA_964504845.1 uncultured Rhizobium sp.
AGCGTCGCCGCCACCATGCTGTCGGGCGAGGCGGTCGGCGACACGACTTTCGAGACCTATCTGAAGGGTGGCGGCCTGGCGATGCCCGAACGGATGCTGGCGGCGCTCGATGCCGGCCAGCAGGCCGGCGGCGACCGCCGAGGCCGGCAGTCGGCGGCGATCCAGCTGGTGACGACCGAGGACTATCCGGACATCGACTTCCGCGTCGATGACAACCCCGAGCCGCTCGTCGAGTTGCGGCGCCTGCTCGGCATCTATCGCCGCGATGTCGAGCCGCAACGCCAGATCCGCCCGACCAGAGCCAATCCGTCGGGCGTCATCGACCTGGATCTGATGGAAGCGGACTGGAAGGCGAAGGGAGTCGATCTCCGTTTCCGGCGCTAGCCGCGCCTCAAGGCGAGGACGGGTTGTACATCAGCATGAACATCAACGCCTTGCTGACATCCTCCATGTCGTCGCCGACATAGCGGATGGTGTAGGCGTCGGTCCGCTTGAAGCACTTGAGGTAGTCCAGGTACTCGACCGGCAAGCGGTGCTTCATCGTGACATCGAGCTCGATCGGACCCTTCAGCGCCTTCGCCTCGTATTCCTTCCGGCGCGCGATGCCGGCGCGCACCTTGTCGCGGATCAGCGCGTAGGCGGCTTCCGGCACCATCGATCGCGCGGAGAGCGTGCCGTAGGCCCATTTCACCACCGCCGCCTCGACATTGCCGATCAGGCCCCGGGTTTCCTCGCAGAAGGCATCGTCGCCGGAGATCATGATGATCGGCGCGCCGTAATGGTTGGCGACTTCGGCGCTGAAGCCGCCTTCTGAGACCGTCCGACCGTTCAGCTTCACCTCGCGGACCATCAGGCCCATGAAGCTGTGGCCGAGGATGCCGGTCATGTGGGTCGAGCCGGTGTGGTAGCCGATCAGCATCGAGCCGTCGAACCTGCCGACTTCGATGCCCTGCATCATGCCGAGCGGGCGCGGCCAGCTGCGCACCAGCTGCACCTGGCGCGGCAGGCGGTCGATCACGATGTTCATGCCGGTGCCGTGGGAGTCGCTGACGACCAGCTCGGTGGCGCCGGCGTCGATCGCCGCCTCGCAGGCGGCGACGACGCTGTCCGTCATCCACATCCGGGCGCGCTGCCAGTCGAAGCCGTCGGTCTTGGTCTCCGGCCGGTTGACGACGCCGACGATGCCTTCGATGTCGGCCGAGATGTAGAAGCGCATGGGACTCTCCTCAGGCGAACGGGTTCTGGACCCTGGGCCAGAACGGCACGGTCTTCTTGGTGTAGGGGATGTTGGCGAAATCCGGCGGGATCGCGCCCGGGGTCGAGACGTAGATCACGTCGGCCGCCAGCGGTGCGAAGCGTGCATGGAAATGCTGGGTGGACTTGACCACGACGATCTTCCGCCTGGTCGGATCGAGGCCGAGGTTCGAGAAGGCATCCGGCGCATAGGTCTGGCCGCGAAGCGTGTTCAGCACCAGGTCGATGCCCGATCCCTCGACCCAGACCGCCTCGCCCAGCGGGATCTGGCCGCCATTGTTGCCTGTCTGGGTCAGGGCGTCGCTGACCGCCTTGACCGTGACGCGCAGGTCGACCGTGTCGCCGGAGGCCTTGCCGCATTTGCCGCCGAGGCGGAGGTCGAAGCTGGCGCCGACGCCGGCCTCCTTGCAGATGCGCACCGCGACCGGATCCCAGTAGCAGCCGCTGGCGACGTCGCGGACGCCGCGTTCGAGCAGGCGCTTCAGAATGAACGTGGAGTCCGACGGCGCGCCGCCGCCGGCGTTGTCGGCAACGTCTGCCATGACGACGAGGCCGTTCTTGACCTTGAGCGCGCGATCGATCGCCGCATCGACGCCGAGGTGCGGCGTCACCGTCTGCTCGCGAAGCGAGAAGATCTCGCGGCCGAGCGTCTCCGCGAGCCGGGCGGCCTTGGTCCGGTCGCCATCGGCGATCACCAGCATGCGGGCGCCGACATCGGCGACGTCGCCCCACGGAAAGCCGTGGGCGAAGGAGACGGAGAGGATGCCGTCCTTGCCTTCGAGCGCCATCATGCGATCGACGAAGCCCCGCATCGGCTCGACCGGCGTCCGCCACATGCTGACCATCCGGCAGTCGTAGAGCGCGCTGACAGGCTTGGTCCTGCCGGCGCCGGCCGCCTTGCAGAGCGCATAGACCTCGCGCGCGCGGGCCGCGGTGTCGACATGCGGGTATTCCTTGTAGGTGACGATCGCGGTCGCGGCGTCGACCATCTGCTGCGTCAGGTGGCAGTGGAGGTCCAGCTCGCAGCCGATCGGCACCTTGGGCCCGACGATCGCGCGGGCTCGCGCCAGCACGTCGCCTTCGCAGTCGTCGTAGCCGTCGGCGACCATGGCGCCGTGCAGGAACAGCAGCACCATGTCGACGGGGAGGGCGGCCTGCAGGTCGCCCAGGATCTCGTCCCGGAACGATTCGTAGACCGAGCGGATCGTCGTGC
>CAZDGR010000508.1:0-2457 GCA_964504845.1 uncultured Rhizobium sp.
AGGCGTTGGCCGGCTTCCTTCTGACGCCGTCGCTGAAGAGCCTGTTCAGCTACGGTCTTCTGATCCTCGTGCTTCTGCTCCGGCCCGAAGGCCTGATGGGGAAGCGCACGTGAGGGCCCGCGCGTTCCTGGGCGTCCTGCTTGCCCTGCTGCTGATCGCACCGGCCGCGATCGGCGCCTATCCGCTGGCCGTCCTCATCCTCATCCTGCACTACGCCTATCTCGGCATCGCCTGGAACGTGATGATGGGCTTCGCCGGGATCCTATCGCTCGGGCATGCGCTCTATGTCGGCCTCGGCGCCTATGTCGCCGCGGCGCTCTACGCCTCGTTCGGCCTGCCGGCGCTCCTGGGCGCGATCCCCGCCGCCGTCGTCGCGACGCTTGCCGGGCTTGCGATCGGCGCGCTGGGATTCCGCTTCCGCGTGAACGGCGTCTACTTCGCGCTGCTGACGATCGCCTTCGCCGAGTTCACCCGGATCCTGTTCGACCATATGGGCTGGACCGGCGGCTCCAGCGGCTTCTTCCTGCCGGTCGAGCACGGTCACACAAACCTGATCGCGCTGCGCGGCCCGCCGATCCTCTTCTATTACGTGGCGCTGGCGATGACGGCCGCCGCCTTCGTCGCCTCGCATGCGCTGATGCGCACGCGCCTGGGCTACGCGTGGCTCGCGATCCGCGAGGACGCGGACTCGGCCGCGGCCTCGGGCGTCGACGTGTTCAAGGCGCGGATGGCGGCGGTCGCGGTGTCGAGCGCGCTCACCTCGCTCGGCGGCGTGTTCTACGCCTTCTACTACAACAACATGTATCCCGAGCAGATCTTCTCGATGGCACGCTCGATCGAGATCATCCTGGCGCCGATCATCGGCGGGCTCGGCACGCTGTTCGGCCCGGTGCTCGGCTCCTTCGTGCTCACCTTGCTCGGCGAGGGCACCACGAGCCTGCTGGAGCACTTCGGGCTCGCGGCACCCGGCGCCAAGCAGGTGATCTACGGCGTGGCGCTTCTCGTCATCGTCATGGCGCGGCCGGCCGGGCTCTGGCCCTGGCTGGCGCATCGTCTCGGGATCGGTCGCCATGGCTGAGGTCCTGCTCGCGGCCCGGCACCTGTCGAAGAGCTTCCGTGGGCTGAAGGCGGTCAACGACGTCTCCTTCGTCGTGAACAAGGGAGAGGTGCTGGCACTGATCGGGCCCAACGGTGCCGGCAAGACCACCTGCTTCAACCTGCTCGCCGGCGCGATGCCGCCCGATCAGGGCGCGGTCATCCTCGAAGGTCGGGACATCACGGGCTTTCGCGCCGACCAGTCCTGCCGCGCGGGCATCGGCCGCACCTTCCAGGTGGTGAAGCCGTTCGCCGGCCTCTCGGCGCTCGACAATGTCGCGGTCGGCGCCCTCAACGCAGCGAAGCATGTGAGCGAGGCGAAGGAACGCGCCCGTGCCGTGCTCGACCTGCTCGATCTCGGGCACAAGGCCGACGAGCCGGCCTCATCGCTGACCCTTCCCGACCGCAAGCGCCTCGAAGTCGCGCGCGCCCTCGCAACGGAACCGAAGCTGCTCCTGCTCGATGAGGTGATGGCGGGCCTGCGCCCGACCGAATGCGACCGGCTGGTCGAGATCCTCGCCGGCCTCAACCGGCGCGACGGGCTGACGATCCTCCTGATCGAGCACGTGATGCGCGCGGTGATGAAGCTGGCCCAGCGGATCGTCGTGCTTCATCACGGCGAGAAGATCGCGGAGGGCGTGCCGGAGGCCGTGGTGCGCGACCCGGCGGTGCTCGACTGCTATCTCGGCGAGGCCGAGCTATGAGCCTGCTCGAAATCGATCGTCTCGTCGTCCGCTACGGCGACGCCCAGGCGCTCGACGGCGTCGCGCTCAGCGTCGAGGAGGGCGAGATCGCCGCGATCGTCGGCGCCAACGGCGCCGGCAAGACCTCGCTGATCCGCGCCATCGCCGGCATCGTGCCGGTCGCCTCCGGCCGGGTCGTCTACGACGGACGCGACATCACCGGCTGGCCGAGCCATCGGATCGCCGATCTCGGCATCGGGCAGGTCGCCGAGGGCCGCCAGGTGTTCCCGACGCTGTCGGTCGAGGAGAACCTGCGCATGGGCGGCTTCCTGCCGCGGGCGCGGTCGAAGGCTCAGGCGACGCTGGAGCGCGTCTACGGCCTCTTCCCGCGTCTCGCCGAGCGCAAGGCGCAGGCCGCCGGAACGCTCTCGGGCGGCGAGCAGCAGATGCTGGCGATCGGCCGCTGCCTGATGGGCCAGCCCGACCTGATCATGTTCGACGAGCCGTCGCTGGGCCTGGCGCCGACCGTGGTCCAGGAAGTCTTCCGCACGATCCGGCGGCTCAACGAGGACGGCATCACGATCCTCCTGGTCGAGCAGAACGTCGCCCAGTCGCTGAAGCTCGCCGGCCACGCGACCGTGCTGGAGCAGGGGCGGGTGACGCTGACCGGCACCGGCGC
>CAZDGR010000509.1:0-2451 GCA_964504845.1 uncultured Rhizobium sp.
CGGAGTTGCCGGTCGCGATCACGATGCCGCGGTCGATGACCGGGTTGCCGCGGATGTCGGAAAGGCCGGCGACCTGGTCGGAGCGCCTGACCTGCACCAGCGCGTCCTGCCAGATGATGCGACCGTTTTCGACGCGGAGCGCGAAGATCTCGCCCGAGGAGTAGGCGACGACGACCGTACCGCCATCGACCGCCGGGCTCGGGCCGCCGAGCAGGCCAGCGACCTCGGGGATGCCGGCATGAACCCACTGCCGGGCGCCGTCGCTGGCATCGAGCACGGTGCACTGGTTGTCGACGGTGGCGACGACGACGCGTCCGGGTATCGCGGTCGGCGCCGAGCGGACCGGGCCGGTCATCGACGTACGCCACAGCACCTTGCCGGTCGCCGCCTCGAGCGCCACGACCTGGGCGAAACCGGTGCCGGCGTAGATCCGGCCCTCGGCAAAGGCGATGCCGCCGCAATGCGCCGGATCGCCGCTCTCGCCTTCCGGCCGCGCGGAGGTACGCCAGACGCTGGCGCCGGTCCTCGCATCGAAGGCGCTGATCCGCGCGTCGGCGTCGATGACGAAGATCTTGCCGTCCGCGATCACGGGCTGGGCGAGCAAACGGAGCGAACTCGAGCTTCCGGAGCCGGCACGGACACGCCAGCCGATCTTGAGCTCGTCGGCACCGTCGAGGTGCTGCATCGCATGACTCGGGGTGCCGCCCGAGACCGGCCAGGCCTCGTTGGCAAAGGGCCGCGGCAGGCGGACCGGCGTGTTGGCGAGCGAAGGGTCGGGCTCGAGCTTCTGGTCGAGCGCGAGAACGGAGATACGCGTTCCCGGCAGCGGCGGCGCCGGCGTGGCGCCGAACCACTCGTCGGTAAGGCCGCAGCCGCTCAAGGCCGAGGCGCCGAGTACCGACAGGAAGTGGCGACGATCGAGACTCATGAACGCCTCAGTCGGCAAGCGCCGCGGCCATCTCGGCGGCGCGTCCGCGGATCGCCGGCGAGGCCGTCGGGTCGTCGGCGAGACGACGGAAGATGTCGCGTGCGCGTCCCTTGTCGCCCTGGTTGAGCGCAATGGCCCCGGTCAGCTCGAGCGCCGGGTGTCGCCAGGGATTGGTGTCCTGCACGAGCGGCGCCAGCTTGAGCGCGGCCGAGGCGGCTTCCGGGCCGTCGGCGCGGTGCTGGGCAGCCAGGAGAACCGCGAGATCGCGGAAGACGGCATCGACCGAGCCATCGGCCGCGATCTGGTCATAGACCTCGATCGCCTTGGGCGTCTCGCCGCCGCGGATCAGCGCCGCCGCCTGATGCAGGCGCGCGAGCGTGCCCACGCCTCCGCCGGCGCTCTTCGCGAGCGAGGCCAGCGCATCGGGCCCCAACTTCTGGTCGGTGGCCGCAAGCTCGACCGCCTCGATCAGCTTCTGGGTATCGGCAGCCCGGCGGCTTTTTTGCCAGTCGCGATAGGCGACCGTACCGGCGATCGCCAGGACCAGCAGGACCGCGGCCGCGACGGCAAACTTCCCGTACTTGTCCCACAGCCGCTTGTACTGTTCGCGGCGCAGATCCTCGTCGACTTCCTGGATAAAATCCGTCACCCGGCAGGTTCCTTAACGGCCGTCTCAAAAAGGGTCGCTAACATACCGATGCAGCGGGACTTGAGCAAACACCTCAAGCCTTCTTGGCGTCAGGCAGGAAGCGGGAGGCGACAGCGATCCGGTTCCAGCCGTCGATCGCCACGGCGGCGGCGATCAGGCAAGCCAGCTCCTTCTCGGAAAACAGCTTTTTCACCTCGTCGGGGGCATGGCCGTCGGCGATGTCGGTCAGGGAGTCGGTCCAGGCAAGCGCCGCCCGCTTCCGGTCGATGAAGGCCGGAGACTCGTGCCAGGCCGCTGGCACGTGCAGGCGCTCCTCCGTCTCCCCGTGCCGCGTCCGGATTGGCGCCAGCCCCTTTACGCCAGGGCCGAATTGAGGAAGACTTCCGGGCATGGTGGCTTTCCTCCTGCGGCGCCTCGCCGCGAGTGCCGCAGCGTAATGACCGAGCTGATCCGCCTCGCCGACCGCAAACGGCCGCGCCAGGTGTATTTCAGCCGCCCCGAACTCATGCAGCTTCTCGCCCTCTACGCCCGCCAGGTCTCGGCCGGCGAGTGGCGCGACTATGCCATCGACCACAAGGCCGGGATGGCGATCTTCTCGGTCTTCCGCCATAGCTTCGACCGGCCGCTGTTCTCGATCGCCAAATGGGCGGATTCGCAACGGCCGTCGAGCTACGCGGTCTTCGCCGGTCCGAGACGACTCAAGGCCGGCGGCTCTCTGCTCGACGTGCTGGGCGTCCTCGAAGGCCGGCCCAAGCTCGTCGGCGCCTGAAAAGAAAACCCCGCCGGCTCGCGCCGGCGGGGTCTTCGAGCTGGACGATTGCGATCAGCTCTTGTCGATGCCCCACCACACGACCATCACGCCGTTGACCAAGCC
>CAZDGR010000510.1:0-2449 GCA_964504845.1 uncultured Rhizobium sp.
AACGGCTCCGCACCGCTGATCTTCTCCTTGCCGATGACGAAGGTCGGGGTCGAGGCGACGCCGTGCGTCTTCTCGCCGTCGAGCCGGATCTGGACGATCGAGTCCAGAAGCTTGGTGTCCTTGAAGCAGGCATCCACCGTCGCCTGGCTCATGCCGGCGAGCTTGCCGATGTTGCCGAGCGAGGCCAGCGGGTCCTTGGCGCGGGTCCAGTTGTCCTGCTGCTGGAACAGCGTGTCGATCACTGCGAAGTAGCGCTCCTGCGGGGCGCAGCGCGCCAGTGCAGCGGCGCGGAGCGCGAGGCCATCGAAGGGGAAGTCGCGGAAGATCAGCTTCGCCTTGCCGGTGTCGATGTAGGCGGCCTTGATCTTGGGCAGCGTCTCCTTGTGGAAACGCGCGCAGTGCGGGCAGGTCAGCGACGCATATTCGATGATCGTGATCGGCGCCTCGGCCTTGCCGATGACACGTTCGGCCAGCGCCTTCTCATGCGAGATCTCCTGGGCGAAGGCGGCCCGGGGAACGGCGACGGCGGCCGCGGCGGCGGCGAGAAAAGACCGGCGTAACAAGGCTGAAAATCCTTCCGAAATTCGCGGTCTGGCGAGAGGCCGGCACTATAGGACCCGGCATTCGGGCGCGGAAGCCGGCGCGTTAAGTCTTTGGCTCTTCTGTCAGAATCGCGCGACCCAAACGGGTCAAAGCCTCCTTGAGGCGGGAGTCTCCGATTCTCTCGACAGATTCGGCGAGTCGCATTTCCGCGGCCGCGCCGAGCGGCTTCGCGCGGCGCCGTGGTTTCGTCATCTCCGCCGGAAGGCCCTGGGTGAGCCTGAGGCGCGAGACCGCGGCATGGCCGAAATGCGAATTGATCCTTTCGACCAGCACCGGCTCCAGATGCTGGAGCTCGAGCGCGAAGGCGCCGGCGACCCGGACGTGAAGCACGCCGCCGTCCTGGCCCCGGGTCCGCGCCAGGCGTTCCGGCAGCGTGTGGCGCGCCAGCGTGTCGCCGACGATCCCGGCCCAGTCGAGCAGGATCCTGGCCTCGGCGAAGCCGCGCCGGGCGACGGCACCCTTCGTCGCCGCCGGCAGCGCCGCGCCGACGGCCCGCATGCCGCCGCGCCGGGGAGCGTCTTCCTGGCTCATGCCCTTATATTAGCGCGGCGATGGACCCGACTGCGATCAACAAGGCCCTGCTCGACTGGTACGACAGGCACCGGCGCGACCTGCCCTGGCGCGCCAAGGCCGGCGAGACCATCGATCCCTATCGCGTCTGGCTAAGCGAGGTCATGCTGCAGCAGACGACGGTGAAGACCGTCGCCCCCTACTTCCTCGACTTCCTGAAGCGCTGGCCGACCGTCGCCGACCTGGCGGCGGCCGACCGCGATGACGTGCTGCGCGCCTGGGCCGGGCTCGGCTACTACGCGCGCGCTCGCAACCTGCACGCCTGCGCCAAGGCAGTCGCCGCACGGCACGGCGGCACGTTCCCGACGACCGAGGAGGAACTGCTCGAGCTGCCTGGCATCGGCGGATACACCGCGGCAGCGATCGCGGCGATCGCTTTCGACCGAGCGGCGATGCCGGTCGACGGCAACATCGAGCGCGTGGTCGCCCGTC
Source organism: uncultured Rhizobium sp. (assembly GCA_964504845.1). Classification (GTDB taxonomy): domain Bacteria; phylum Pseudomonadota; class Alphaproteobacteria; order SHVZ01; family SHVZ01; genus SHVZ01. Next base: position 1,606 of record CAZDGR010000510.1, read on the forward strand.
TCTTCGCGATCGAGGAGCCGCTGCCGCGCTCGAAGAAGCGTCTGGCGGAGGTCGCACGCGGGCTCACACCGAAGACCCGCGCCGGCGACTTCGCCCAGGCGATGATGGACCTGGGCGCCACGATATGCACGGCGGCGAAGCCGCGCTGCATCCTCTGTCCTCTCGCTGAGCCGTGTCGGGCACGCGCGCGCGGCATCGCCGAGGACCTGCCGGCCCGCGACGCCAAGGCCGAACGTCCGACGCGCCGGGGCGTCGTCTATTTCGCGACACGCTCCGACGGCTCGGTGCTGTTGCGCCGGCGTCCCGACGAAGGACTGCTGGGCGGCATGACCGAGCTTCCCACCACCGAGTGGCGCGAGCGGCCCTATGCCGTCGACGAGATGATGTCGCTTGCACCGGCACCCGCAGCCTGGCGCACAATGCCCGGCATGGTGCGCCACACCTTCACGCACTTTCACCTGGAGCTGACGGTGATGACCGCCCGCATCGCCGAGCCGAAAGGGCTCGACGGCTTCTGGATAGCGGTCGAGAGGCTGGGTGGCGAAGCGCTGCCGTCGGTGATGCGGAAAGCGGTCGCCCACGCCCTGAAGAAGACCGAGAAGGTCTAGTGCCGGAAGTGGCGCCTGCCGGTGAAGACCATCGCGATGTCGCGCTCGTCGGCGGCGGCGATGATCTCGTCGTCGCGTTTCGAGCCGCCGGGCTGGATGACGGCTGTGGCGCCCGCCTCGGCGCAGGCGATGAGGCCGTCGGGAAACGGGAAGAACGCGTCCGATCCGACGACCGAGCCGATGGCGCGGCTTTCCCTCTCGCCGGCGGACTCGGCCATCTCCTTCGCCTTCATGCC
>CAZDGR010000511.1:0-2427 GCA_964504845.1 uncultured Rhizobium sp.
CATCGCATAGGCCGGCAGGCGCAGGAGGCGCGCCGCGACCACGCCGACGACCCCGCAGACGACCAGGATGCCGGCGTCGTCGAGCGAGACCTCGCCACCGCCGATCGCCGGCAGCATCGAGACGGGCGGCGTGTATCCCCCGAAGAAGCGGAAGTAGAAGGGGATCGCCATCACCACCAGCAGCACGCGGCAGGCATGGGTCAGCGCGATCAGGCGCTCGTCGCCGCCCATCGCTCCGCCGACGGTCACCATCTCGTTGAGGCCGCCCGGCGCCGAGGCGAAGTAGGCGGTCGTGACGTCATAGCCGCAGAGCCGGTGGAAGTAGAAGAAGAGGATCGCGGTGCCGAGGCCGACATAGGCGAAGAGCGCCAGCATCGTCGGCCACCAGGTGCCGACGCGTCCCGGAAGGTCGGGAGTAAAGCTGGATCCCAGCAGCACGCCGAGGACAACGATCATCAGTGCGCGAAGCTGGCGCGGTATCTTGACGTCCCAGCCCATCATCGAGGCGGCGGTGTTGGCGCACATGGCGCCGATCATCCAGGCGAGCGGCAGCCGGAAATAGGCGAAGATCGCTCCGCCGATCACGCCGGTGCCCAGCGACAGCGCGTAGGCCCGGACCTGAGAAATCTGAAAAGGCGGCGGCGAGGACACCGCTTAGGCGATGTAGCGGCCGAGGCGGACCGCTGTCAGCCCCTTCCGCAATCGTCGCGACGGCATGATCAGGACGCAGCCGTCGTAGGGAGTGAGAACCGGCTTGCCGCCGTCGCGGGCGATCTCGGTCCCCTTCCGCTCGAATTCTTCCATCCCGCGATAGGGCCCGGCGAAACGGAAGTCGTCGCTCGCGACCGTCACTGCCTCGGTCACCTGGATCACGCGCTGCTTCCTCGGCGGCTCCTTCGGCAGGTAGCGCTCGAGGAACGACGGTGCCACCACGTCGGTGTGCTTGAGGAACCGGAGCGAGCAGTCGATCGCGACGTCGGCAGAGGCCTTCTCCCAGTGCTGGCCGCATTCCACCAGGTAGGCGTTGCGTGGATCCGACTCGACGCCGAAGAAGCTGTAGTCGCGCATCCGCTTGCCGGCGGCGTGGCCCAGATCGGCAACCACGATCTCTGGCACGCCGATGCCGAGCGCGAAGGTCTGGCCCTTCTTCAGGGGACCGGAGAGACCAAGCGGCGGCGTCTTGTGCTGCATCGAGTGGATGTCGAGCAGGAAGTCGACGGTGTCGATCAGCGGGCGCATCTGGCGGGCGCGGGCGAGCTCGATCGACTTGCACGGGCTGTCGAGCACCGATTCCGACCAGATCCGGTTGAAGTCCTCGTCGACAAAGCGCGATGCGGTCGGCTTCTTGGGGTCGAAGGCGTTGTAGGCGGCGACGTTGGCGAAGGCGAGGCTCAGCTTCCCGCGGACCGGCCTGACGCCCTCGCGGAACAGGAAGTCGACGGCGATCGCCCCGCAGATCTCGTTGCCGTGGGTCAGCGCGTTGACCATCACGTGCGGCCCCGCCTTGCCCGAATCGAAGGTCGTGACGTAGTCGACGCCTGTGTTGCCGCGCTTGTAGGGGGTGATCGACGGAGCGGTCAGCTCGACCGGATACGCCTCATCGTCCACGTGATTCAATCCTCGCCTGTCGGATGCGAACGAAACGTTCCTATCCTAGAGGACTTAAGCGCGGCGGCGGAAGTGCTTGCCGAGAACCAGCCCCTGGCGCTGGTACGAGGAGCCGATGCCCTGACCGTAGAGCTTGTCCGGCTTGGCGATCAGCGGCTCGTAGACCAGCCGGCCGACAACCTGGCCGTCCTCGATCAGGAACGGAACCTCGTGGACGCGGACCTCGAGCACGGCGCGGGTGCCGGCGGCGCCAAGATCCGGATCGCCGAACCCGGGATCGAAGAAGCCGGCGTAGTGGACGCGGAACTCGCCGACCAGGGTGTCGTAGGCCAGCATCTCGGCTGCGTATCCGGCAGGGATCCGCACTGCTTCCTTGGATGCCAGGATGTAGAAGTCGTGCGGGTCCAGGACGATGCCGCGGCCGTCGTTGGGCGCGTGGATCTCCTCCCAGAAATCCTCGGCCGCGTAGCCCTTGACCCGGTCCATGTCGATGACGCCGGTGTTACGGCGCGCCCGATACCCCACCACTGAACCCGGACCGTCGCCGCGCACGTCGACGGTGAAGGCGATGCCGCTCCGGATGTTCTCGGGCTTGGCCATGATCTGGCCTTCGAACATCTCGATCTGCTGCTCGGTAAGGTCGGTATCGCCGACACCGACGCCGATGATACCGACCTCGCGCTGCAGCTCGCGGAGCGCCTTGTCGCTGAGCGAGGGCGAGCCGCGCTTGACGCGCATCTGCACGAGGCGGCTTCCCTTGCGGACCTTGACGCTGAAGGCGCGCGGGCAGACCTCGACATAGAGCGGCCCGTGATAGCG
>CAZDGR010000512.1:0-2426 GCA_964504845.1 uncultured Rhizobium sp.
GCGGGTCGGGAACACCTTGGTGACGCAGGCGGTCTTCAAGCCGGCCGCGGTCATGCCGAGCGTGGCGCGGAGACCGGCGCCGCCGGCGCCGACGACCACCACGTCGTAGGTGTGGTCGATGATCGGATAAGCCTGGGGCATTGCCCTACTCCCCGAACGAGATCTTGCAGACGGCGAAGACCGCGGCGATGCCGAGGCCGACGGTCGCCAGCGTGACGAGCATCCGCAGCGCCACCTTGAGGCCCTCGGCGTGGATGTAGTCCTCGATCACGACCTGGAGGCCGAGCTTGCCGTGCCAGAGGCCGGCGAGCAGCAGCAGGATCATCGGCACCGCACCGGCAGGCGACGCGATCCAGAGGTAGGCGGTCTCGAACTCGGCGCCGGCCATCATGACGATTGAGGCCACGAACCAGAGCGTGAGCGGAATCAGGCCGACGGCGGTCACCCGCTGCATCCACCAGTGCTCGGTGCCGTGCTTGGCGGAGCCCAGGCCGCGGACGCGGCCGATCGCGGTGCGCATGGCCATGTCTGTCCTCCCCTAGCGAAGCCCGTACAGGCCGAGGACCCAGGCGACGACCGTGAGGCCGACCGCCACGATCACGGTGAAGTAGCCCGATGCATAGAGCTGCGGGATCTCGAAGCCGTAGCCCATGTCCCAGACCAGATGCCGGATGCCGTTGGCGAGGTGATAGAAGAGGCAGAAGGACCAGCCGGCGAGACAGAGGTATCCGAGCCAGGACCCGGCGATCGCCTGGGCGATCTCGAAGGCGTCCGGGCCTTTCGACAAAGCCAGGAGCCAAAAGACCAGCGCCACCGACCCGACCGACAACGCGATGCCGGTCGCCCGGTGGGCGATCGACATCACCATCGTGATCTGCCAGCGGTAGACCTGGAGATGCGGCGACAGCGGCCGCTGGGCGGATGCCATGGGGTTCCCCCGGGAAATAAGGCGCGCCCCCGCGCGCCCGGAAATCCTTGATATCCCTTGAGATATACCCGTTGGCGGGAGCCGTCAACGCCCCGCAGCCGGTGATGGACCGTCGACTTTCGGCTTAAAGCGCACGCCGAAGCCGGCGAGGATCGCGAAGGCCCCGATGGAGACGCCGATGAGGATGGCGCGGGTCATCGGCTGGACGATGCCTTCGGCCCCGAGTTGCGGGGCAAAACCGGCCGAGTTGACCGCGAGGCCGGCGATCGCCGCACCCAGGGCGAAGCCGCCGGATAGGACCGTCTGGAGCATCGTCGAGGCGAGGTCGCGCTCGCCCGGGCGGGCGGCCTCCATGATCGCCTGGCTCAGGAACGACCAGCAGCCGCCGAATCCGGCGCCGATCAGGACCTGGCAGGGGACGACCGCCCGGGGCACGTCGTGCCGGATCGCGAGAAGAATGCCGAGGAGCCCGGAGACGACCAGCACGGGCCCGAGCCGGATCAGCGCCAGGCGGCGACCCGGCGAGTCGACGCCGGCGATCAGGAGGGCCGAGCCGCTCCATGACAGCGCCATGGTCGCGTGGATCAGCCCGGCCGCCGTCGGCGCATAGCCCCAGAGGTTCTGGATCGAGATGTTGAGGAAGGTCGAGACCGGGGAATGGGCGACCGGCATCAGGAGGATCATCCAGAGACCCATGCCGACCGTCGTAGTCAGCGCGAAGGCGTCGCTGGGAAACAGCCGGTCGGACCGTCGCCGATCGAAGACGAAGACGCCGGCCAGGATCGCGAAGGCCCCCAGGATCAGCAGCGTCGCCGAGGCCGTGTCGCCGCTGATGGCTGCGATCGCGACCAGCATGATGCCGACGCCGGAGCCGGCGAGGCGTCCGAGCGGCACGGTCCTCGCCTTCGGATCGGGGCTGCCCGGATCGGCCGGCACGAAGCGCGTGACCAGCGCCAGGAAGAGGAGCGCCACCGGCACGTTGACGAAGAATGCCATCCGCCAGGACACGGTCTCGGTCAGGATGCCGGCGATCACCGGACCGCCGAAGGATCCGAGCGCCCACATCATCGCCTCGACGCCGAAGACACGCGCGATCAGGCGCGAGGGGAACAGCACCGGGATGAAGATGTAGCAGAGCGCGGAGATGGTCCCTTCGCCGATCCCCTGCAGGGCACGTCCGACCAGGAACACCGGCATCGACGGGGCGAAACCCGCGATCAGCGTGCCGGCGAGGAACACCAGCGCCGGCAGCACCATCGCCTGACGCCCGCCGACCACCTGCTTGAGCCTGGCGGCGCCGGCGCCGCCGACGATCGACAACACCAGGTAAACCGTGAACGACCAGCTCATGAACTGGATGCCGCCGATCTCGAGCACGGCCGTCGGCAAGGCGGTCGCGACCAGGAAGCCGTTGAAGGCATGCAGCACCACGCCCAGGCTGAGCGTGATCAGAGGCGGCATGTTCTCGCGCGTGAAAAGCTCGCGCCAGCTGGTGGGG
>CAZDGR010000513.1:0-2420 GCA_964504845.1 uncultured Rhizobium sp.
TGAAGACGTTGACCACGGCCGGGGCCGATCGCTTCACCAGCGGCGAGAAGGACTGCAGCACCTGGGCCCGGCTGTCGGGCACCTGGCGGACGCCGGGAACCACCGGCGTCTGGGCCTGGGCGACCGGCGCGAGGCCGAGGGCGGCGACGGCGACGAGCAGGAAGGAGAGCCACCTCATGGGCGGAAATGTAGTGCGCCCGAGCGCCCCTTCCCAGTGGGCGGAGCGCCGGCGAAAGCCCTGAAACGAAAAGGGCGGACCCGAGGGCCCGCCCTTTTCAGGCATCCTATGCCCGACCGGAGGTCAGGCCGCAGCCGCTTCGGCCTCTTCCTTGACCTGCACCGGGCCGGAATCCTTGCCCTTGGCCTCGATGTCGCGGTCGACGAATTCGATCACCGCCATCGCCGCCATGTCGCCATGGCGGAAGCCGGCCTTGAGCACGCGGGTGTAGCCACCCTTGCGCCCGGCGTAGCGCGGGCCAAGCACCTCGAACAGCTTCTTGGTCGCGGCGTCGTCGCGGAGCGCGGCGTGGGCCTGGCGGCGGGCATGCAGCGAGCCCTGCTTGCCGAGGGTGATCAGCTTCTCCACCACCGGACGGAGATCCTTCGCCTTCGGCAGCGTGGTGGTGATCTGCTCGTGCTTGATCAGCGCCTGGGCGAGGTTCTTGAACATCGCCTTGCGGTGACCGGTCTGCCGGCTGAAGCTCCGGCCTGATTGTCCATGACGCATCTCTAGTCTCCTAATCCGCTCCGAGCCATCGGCTCAGAACGGTTCCTCCAGGCGCTTCGCCAGCTCTTCGATGTTCTCGGGCGGCCAGTTCGGGATTTCCATGCCGAGATGGAGGCCCATCTGCGCCAGGACTTCCTTGATCTCGTTCAGCGACTTGCGGCCGAAGTTCGGCGTGCGGAGCATTTCCTGCTCGGTCTTCTGAACCAGGTCGCCGATGTAGACGATGTTGTCGTTCTTCAGGCAGTTGGCCGAGCGGACCGACAGCTCGAGCTCGTCGACCTTGCGCAGCAGGTTCTTGTTGAACGGCAGGTCGGCGGCGCGGTCCTCGACCACGGCGGCCTGCGGCTCCTCGAAGTTGATGAACAGCTGCAGCTGGTCCTGGAGGATGCGGGCGGCGAGTGCGACCGCGTCTTCCGGCGTCACCGCGCCGTTGGTCTCGACCGAGAGCGAGAGCTTGTCGTAGTCGGTCATCTGGCCGACGCGGGCGTTCTCGACCTTGTAGGAGACCTTGCGCACCGGGCTGTAGAGCGCGTCGACCGGGATCAGGCCGATCGGCGCATCCTCGGCGCGGCTGGCCGACGCCGGGATGTAGCCCTTGCCGGACTCGACGACGAACTCCATCGACAGCTTGGCGCCGCGGTCCAGCGTGCAGAGCACGAGGTTCGGATCCATGATCTCGATGTCGTGGCCGGTCTCGATCATGCCGGCGGTGATCTCGCCCGGGCCGGTCGCCTTGAGGCGCATCCGCTTCGGGCCTTCGCCGTGCATCTTGAGGCCCATCGCCTTCACGTTGAGGACGATGTCGGTCACGTCCTCGCGCACGCCCGGGATCGACGAGAATTCATGCAGCACGCCGTCGATCTGGATCGACGTGACGGCCGCTCCCTGGAGCGAGGAGAGAAGGACACGACGGAGCGCGTTGCCCAGCGTCAGGCCGAAACCGCGCTCGAGCGGCTCGGCGACGATGGTCGCGATGCGCTTGGACTCGCCGACAGCCTCGACGTTGAGCTTGTTCGGCTTGATCAGGGCTTGCCAGTTCTTCTGGATCACGGACGGACCTCTTCGACGACCGGGGGCTGGATCAGGAAACCCAGCCCGTCATGCGGGAACTCGAAACGCGCCTGAGACTTCTGGTCTCAGACGCGGCGGCGCTTCGGCGGACGGCAACCGTTGTGCGGGATCGGCGTCACGTCGCGGATCGAGGTGATCTGGAATCCCACGGCCTGCAGCGCGCGCAGCGCCGACTCGCGGCCCGAGCCCGGACCCTTGACCTCGACCTCGATGGTGCGCACGCCGTGCTCCATCGCCTTCTTGCCGGCGTCCTCGGCCGCGACCTGGGCGGCGTAGGGAGTCGACTTGCGGCTGCCCTTGAAGCCGAGCGAGCCCGACGACGACCAGGCGATGGTGTTGCCCTGCGCGTCGGTGATCGTGATCATCGTGTTGTTGAACGACGCGTTCACGTGGGCCACGCCGGAAGTGATGTTCTTCCGTTCGCGGCGGCGCGGGCGCCCGGCGGAGGCGGCGGCGGTCTGCGGCTTAGCCATGTCTCTTCCTCAAAAATCCTTCCAGCCGCCTTGCGCGGCAAACGACCTTGGGCGAAGCCCTTACTTCTTCTTGCCGGCGATCGGCCGCGCCTTGCCCTTGCGGGTGCGGGCGTTGGTGTGGGTGCGCTGGCCGCGGACCGGCAGGCCCT
>CAZDGR010000514.1:0-2408 GCA_964504845.1 uncultured Rhizobium sp.
GGCGACTATCTCGCCGGCGGCAACTCGGAAGCCGAAATCGGCGACCGGCGTTCCGCCCGGGAACGTGATGGTCAGCCCAGAAACATCGAGCAGCGGTGCTTTGCTCATCGCTCGCCGGAAAGGCGCGGGTTGAGCGCGTCGTTGAGCGCGTCGCCGATCATGTTGAGCGCCAGCACGGTGAGCACGATGGCAATGCCCGGGATCGCGGTCAGGTACCAGGCGGTCCTCAGCGTCTCGCGGCTGGCGCCGATCATGCTCCCCCAGCTGATCCGGTTGGGATCGCCGAGGCCCATGAACGACAGTGCCGACTCCATCAGGATCGCCGAGGCGACGATGACCGAGGAGGTCACGATGATCGGCGGCAACGCGTTCGGCAGGATCTCGATGAAGATGATGCGGAGATGGCCATATCCGAGGCCGCGTGCGGCGGTGACAAAGTCCTTTTCCCTCAGCGAGCGAAACTCGGCGCGGACCAGGCGCGCGATCGTCGGCCAGGTCACCAGCGCGATGCCGACGGTGATGCTCTCGACGCGCGGCTCGGCGATCGCGACCAGGACCACCAGCATCAGGAAGCTGGGCGTGGTCTGGAAGATCTCGACCAGGCGCACCAGGGCATCGTCGATGCGGCCGCCGAAATAGCCGGCGGTGGCGCCGACGACGATGCCGATGGTGACGCCTAAGGCCATCGCCGCGATTCCGATAACCAGCGATATCCGCGAGCCCCAGACCAGGCCCGCGGCGACGTCGCGCCCGAGGCTGTCGCTCCCGAGCAGGAACCTGGGGTTCTGGCCGGGCCACAGGAACGGACGCGCCACCATCGACAGCGGGTCTTCCGGATAGATCAGCGGCGCGGTGAGCGCGACGATCGTGACGAAGACGAGGAAGCCCGTCGCCAGCACCGCGGCCGGGTTGCGGAAGAAGGCGTGGACCGCCCGCCAGGAGCCCGTCGAGGGCGCAATGACCTCGGTCGTCGTGGTCATCGGACCTCGACCCTGGGATCGAGCCAGGCATGCAGCAGGTCGACCAGCGTGTTGGCGATGATGACGAGGAACGACGACAGCAGCAGCACCCCCAACAGGACGTTGAAGTCGCGCCGCATGACGGATTCGAAGGCGAGGCGGCCGAGACCCGGCCAGCTATAGACCGTCTCGACCACGACCGCGCCCCCGAGGATGCCGCCGAGATGGATCCCGGCGAGCGTCGTCACCGGCAGCAGCGCGTTGCGGACGATATGGCGGAGCGTCACGGCAAGCGGTGGAAGGCCCTTGGCCGCGGCGGTGCGGACATAGTCCTGGGAGGCGACCTCCAGCACCGCGGCGCGGGTGAGGCGGCCGTAGATCGCGACGTAGAAGAGCGCCAGCGAGGTCGCCGGCAGGATCATGTGCTTCAGGCGGTCGAGCCCGTAGTCGATGCCCGTGAGGCCGGCGCCGATCGTCTCCTGGCCGCCGCTCGGAAGCCAGCCAAGCTTGACCGAGAACAGCACGATCAGCATGAGCCCGATCCAGAATCCGGGCACGGAGTAGAAGATCAGCGAGACCACGGAAAGGACGCGGTCGGGCCAGCGGCCGGCAGTCAGCGCCATGGTGGTGCCGAGCGCGATGCCGATGCCGAGCGCGATCGCGAGCGCCATGCCCATCAGCATCAGGGTCGAGGGCAGGCGCTGTCCGATCAGCTCGGAGACCGGCATGCCGTAGCGCGGCGACTGGCCGAGGCTGAACTGCGCGAGGTTGCTCAGATAGGCCAGGAGCTGCTGCAGCACCGGCACGTCGAGGCCGAAGCGCTGGCGCAGCATCACCATCGTCTCTTCGGTGGCCGCGCCGAACTCGCCGGCCATGACGTCGGCGGCGTCGCCCGGCGCCAGCTTCAAGAGCAGGAAGTTGAGGATGATGATGCCGAGGATCGTCGGCACCGCCTGCACCACGGTCCGCCTAAGCACCCGCAGCAGGCGTCGGTTCTCGAACATGTTTGATCTTAACCCTCCCCCGGTCGAGCCGGGGGAGGGAAGATGAGGCATCAGTCGACGAAGTGCACGTCGGCGAAGTTGTCGCCGAGGCCCTCGGCGCCACGGGCGTAGTTGCGGATCTTCTTGTTGGCGATGATGACCTCGAGCGGCGAGATCATGTCGACCGAGGGCACGTCCGCATGGACGATCCGCTGGAACTCCGAGAAGAACTGCTTGCGCTTGGCCGGGTCGATCTCGACCGCCGCCGCCTCGAGAAGACGGTCGACCTCGGGATTCTCGTAGTGGGCCGAGTTCGAGAAGGGCAGTCCGATGCGGAAGTTCTTCGACCAGTATCCTCGCTGCACGCCGACTGTCGGGTCGAAGACGTTGGTCAGGGATTCGACGGTGAGGTCGAAGGCGCGGTCGGTGTAGACCGCTTTCACATAGGCTCCGAACTCCAGGTTCT
>CAZDGR010000515.1:0-2397 GCA_964504845.1 uncultured Rhizobium sp.
CCTTGAGCGCGCGCGCAGTCGCCGACATGAAAGCGCAGATGATGGCGCTGACAGAACGCCTCCTAGATGCGATCGCCGCGAAGGACGAAGCCGACCTGATCGCCGATCTCGCCGCCGCGGTGCCGATCGAGGTGATCGGCAACCTGCTGGCGATCCCGCATGAGGCGCGCGCGCCGCTCCGCGACTGGTCGCTGGCGATCCTGGGCGCCCTCGAACCGGCACCGAGCCGCGAGGTGCTGGCCGCCGGCGAGACAGCCGTCCGCGAGTTTCTCGACTATCTCCGCGTCCTCGTCGCCGACCGACGGAAACGCCCGGGAGACCCGTCGCGCGACGTGCTGACGCGGCTCATCCAGGGCGAGCAGGGCGGCGAGCAGCTGACCGAGATCGAGCTGCTGCACAACGTGATCTTCATCCTGAACGCCGGCCACGAGACCACGACCAACCTGATCGGCAACGGTCTCTACGCCCTGCTGGAACGGCCTAAAGAGAAGGCCCGCCTGCTCGCCGATCCGAGCCTGATCAATTCCGCGGTCGAGGAGTTCCTCCGCTTCGAGAGCCCGGTGCAGATCGGCAACCGGATGGTCACCAGCGACACGGTCGTCGGCGGCACCGAGATGCCGGCCGGCACCTTCGTCACCATCGGCATCGCCGCCGCCAACCGCGACCCGGCGGAGTTTCCGGACCCCGACAGGATGGATATCGGACGTTTTCCCAACCGGCACGTCGCCTTCGCCTCGGGCGTGCATTTCTGCGTCGGCCTGAACATCGCGCGCATGGAAGGCCGGATCGCGATCGGCAAGTTCCTGGAGCGGTTTCCCAACTACCGGCTCAGCCGCCCCGCGGTGCGCGGAGGCCGCGCGCGCTTCCGCGGCTTCCTGACGATCCCGGTCGCGGTTTAGGGCGTCCGCCTCCGCGCCTTCCGCGCGCACCTTGTCCGGCAGGCCGTCATGGAGCAAGCGATGCAGACGCGCGTCGAGCCAGATATCGGGCGTGCCCTCGCGCGACTATCCGCAGAAGCTCGTCGCCGGCGGGATAGCGCGCGTGAGGCGCAAAAAAAGAACGGCCGGGCGCCTGAAGGGGCACGTCCGGCCGTTTGAAACTGCTTCGGCGTTTTGCCGTCGATCGGTCATCCCATTTTGGATGATCGGACGAGCAGGATCGATCAATATAAGATAAAATGCAATATACTTTCTGCAAAGAGCCTAACTCGTTGATCTACAATAATTAACGGCGAATGTCCGTCTCGACCCGGACCGGGATCGGGTCGGCGCCGACCGGCGCGATCCGCCGCTTCTGGGCGCGCGTGATCAGGGTGATCACAATGACGAAGATCGCCAGCATCACAAGGCCAAAACCGAGCGCCAGATCGCCGAGCAGGTGCTCGAAGGTGGCGCCGACGATGTAGCCGACGCCGGCGAAGGTCACCGCCCAGATTCCGGCCGCGATGAAGTTGAGCACCAGGAAGCGCGGCCAGGAGAGGCCGCTCGTGCCCATCGCGAAGGAGGAGAAGTTGCGGACGCCGTAGATGAAGCGGAAGGAGAGGATGAACCACGTGTTGTAGCGCCGCAGCATGTCGAGCGCCGCGTGCACGCCCGGGGCCCAACGCGGAAAACGTCGGAGCAGCGAATGGCCCCATCGCCGGCCGATCCAGAAATAGAGCTGGTCGCCGCAGAAGCTGCCGAGCCAGGCGGTAAGGATCAGGAGGTCGAGGCGGAGGATGCCCTGTCGCGCGCCGAGACCTGCGAACAGCACGAAGGTCTCGCCCTCGAGGAAGGTCCAGACGAACGTGACGACATAGAACCATTCGCCGTAGGAGCGGATGGTTTCAGCGATGTCCATGGCTCAGACGTACCGGCGCACGGTTAACGAACCATGACAGCCGGGCTTCGCGCCCGCCTTGAAAACGATTCTCAAACCAACGTCCCCACTGCTCCCAGCGCCAACCCTGACGACGCTCGTCCTTATTGGTGCCGAGAATGGCAGAAGGATGGCGGCGGTTCCAGGATTACGCGAAGGCTTCGTCGTAGACGAAGAGTCCCGGCAACCCGCCGGTATGCACGAACACCACGGAATCGTCCTTGCGGTAGCGGCCTTCACGAATGCGTTGGATCAGGCCCGCGAAACCCTTGCCGGTGTAGACCGGGTCGAGGAACAGACCCTCGCATTCGGCGGCGAGTCGCACTGCCTCGACCATGCCGGGCGTCGGCTGGCCGTAGCCCGGACCGACGAAGCGGTCGTCCGCGTCGACGACGCAGTCCTTCAACCTCGGATCGAGCTGTAGCTCGGTCACGGTCCTGTCGAGCAGCGCCTTCACCCGCGCCTCCTGGTCGGCCTTGGTACGCCGGACGGTGACGCCCGTGACCGGGATGCCGGAAGCGGCGAGGCCGAGCAGCAACC
>CAZDGR010000516.1:0-2395 GCA_964504845.1 uncultured Rhizobium sp.
CTCGCCGCCGGCACCGAGCAGATAGAGGGTTCTTCCATCCTGCACCGCCAGCATCTCGGCGTTCATGCCGAACGATGCCGCGCGTTCCTTCATCTCGAAGTAGGTCACCAGGTTGGCGATCATGAAGCCGCCCTTGGAGGCCAGCAGCTTCGCCGACTTGGCGTCGATCAGGTTGCCATGCTCGATCGTCCGTACGCCGTTGGTGACCGCGCGGGTGATCGCTTCCGGCGTATAGGCATGGGCCAGCACGTAGCGGCCGAAATTGGCGGCCTCGTCGGTCGCCGCCGCGATCTCGCCCGGCGAATACTGCAGGCTGTCGAGCGGGTCGTAGGGAGAGGCAACGCCGCCCGAGCACATGATCTTGATCTGGTCGGCGCCCTGGCGCATCTGCTCGCGGACGCACTTCCGGACCTCGTCGGCGCCGTCGGCGATCGCCATGCCGTGGACGAGAGCGTTGCAGCAGCCGCAGCTGGCTCCCATGTCGGTGCGCCGGCGGGAGTCCGAATGGCCGCCGGTCGGGCCGATGGCGCGGCCGGAGATGAAGAGGCGAGGGCCGGCCAGCAAGCCGGTCTCGACCGCGGTCTTGAGACCCCAGTCGGCGCCGCCGGTGTCGCGAACGGTGGTGAAGCCGCGGTCGATCATGCCGCGCATCAGCTCGGCCGAGCGCGCGGTCATCAGGGTCAGCGGGACATTCTCCAGCGCCCGGATGTTGACCTCGCTCAGCATCACATGGACGTGGCAGTCGATCAGGCCCGGCATCAGCACGCGCTTGCCGCAATCGACCACGTCGGCCTTCGAAGCCCTGATCGGCTTGTTCGAAACCTCCTTGATGGTCGCGCCTTCGACCAGGACTTCGTAGCCGCCGCGTGGGGCATCCCAGCGCGGATCCAGCAGGTCCATATTCTTGAAGAGCACCGATGAAGCCATGATCCCCCGCCCTTGGTACCTAATGGGAAGGATGCGGGGGGCGGCGCGGCTAAGTCAAGAATGCCAACGAGATAGACAGGATCTCAGGCGAAGTGGCAGGCGGCATGCTGGCCGTCGGCGAGGGAGCGCAGCTTCGGAGTTTCCTTGGTGCAGATCGCCTGGGCCATCGGGCAGCGCGGATGGAAGACGCAGCCGCTCGGCGGGTTGAGCGGGCTCGGAATCTCGCCCTTGAGGCCGATCTGCGTCCGCGACTTCCGCCGCGCCGGATCGGGAATCGCCGAGAGCAAGGCCTGCGTGTAGGGGTGACGGGGAGACCGATAGAGCGCCTTGGTTTCGGCGATCTCGACCAGGGTTCCGAGATACATGACGGCGACCCGGTCGGAGACGTGACGCACCACAGCGAGGTCGTGGCTGATGAACAGCATGCTCAAGCGATGGCTCGCCTTGAGGCCTGCCAGCAGGTTCAGGATCTGTGCCTGGATCGAGACATCGAGGGCGGAGACGGGCTCGTCGGCGATCAGGAGCTGCGGGTTGAGCGCCATCGCGCGGGCGAGACCGATGCGCTGGCGCTGGCCGCCGGAGAACTGGTGCGGATAGCGGATCATCAGCCGGGGATCGAGGCCGACGCTCTCCAGCAGCGAGGCGACCTTGCCGCGAAGCTCCGGCACCGACAGCCGTTCATGCGTCTTCAGCGGTTCCGCCACGATCCGCTCGACCGTCCATTTCGGATCGAGCGACGCGAAGGGATTCTGGAAGATCATCTGCACCTCGCGGCGGCGCTGCCGGAGCGCGGTGCCCGAGAGCCCGAGCCAGTCCTCGCCGTCGAGCCGGATCCGGCCGCCGGTCGGCGCAACCAGACGCGCGAGCACGCGACCCGTCGTGGTCTTGCCGCTACCGCTCTCGCCGACCAGCCCCAGCACCTCCTGACGGCCGATCGAGAACGAGATGCCGTTGACCGCGTGCACGACCGGCCCCTTGCCGAGCAGGCGGCCAAGCACGTTGCCGCGGCCGGCGAAGTGGACGGTGAGTTCGGAGACCTCGGCGAGAGGAGCCGCGTCAGTCATGGAGATGGCAGGCGACCTGGCGGCCCGGCGCGATCGTCTTCAGCACCGGCCGGTCGACGCGGCAGCGATCGAAGGCGTGGGCGCAGCGCGGATGGAACTTGCACCCCGGAGGTGGCGACACCGGATCGGCGAGCCGGCCGGGGATCGGGTTGAGGGCGCCGACTTCGCGGTCGAGACGCGGGATCGAGGCGATCAGCCCGACCGTATAAGGATGCTTCGGGTCGTCGAGGATGTCATCGACCGGCGCCACCTCGACCAGGTTGCCGGCATACATGACCGCGATCCGCTCGCACATCTCGCCAACGACGCCGAGACCGTGGCTGACCAGGACGATCGCGGTCTCGGGCTCGCCGTCCTTGAGCTCGCGGAGCCGCTCCAGGATCTGCGCCTGCACCCTGACGTCG
>CAZDGR010000517.1:0-2388 GCA_964504845.1 uncultured Rhizobium sp.
GGGCCGCTGGGCCAAGATCTGGCGCGAGCGTCTCGAAAACAATCCGCCCTGGATCATGGACTGGTGGGAGCACACCGGGCCGGGCAAGTACTGGTCCTCTCGCGCCGCTGACATGACCAAGATCAAGGCGCCGACCTTCAACATCTGCGGCTGGCGCGATCTCTATGCCGAGGACACGATCGCCGACTATCTGGCGATCAAGGCGCCGAAGCGGCTGATGATGGGGCCGTGGAAGCACGCCTTCCCCGATCTGGCGCTCGACGGCCCGTGCGCGGCCTTGCGCGAGATGGAGCGCTGGTTCGACCGCTGGCTCAAGGGCATCAAGAACGGTGTCGAGGACGAGCCGCCGGTCTTCCTCCATGTCCAGGGCCATGAGGCCGAGTGGCGGCACGAAGACGGCTGGCCGCTCGCACGGGCGAAGAGCACGACGCTCAAGGTCTCAGACGACCTGACGCTCGGCAAGTCTTCGGGCAAGGGCAAGACGACCTATGACGCCGATCCGACCGTCGGCGCCGAGTCCATCGCCTGGGACCCGTGGTCGAGCGGGCTCGCGCAATCGCGGCCCTTCGACCAGAGCCGCGACGATGCGCAGTCGATGGCGATCACCGGCGAGCGGCTCGACGGTGCGCTCGACATCCTCGGCGCGGCGACGGCGACGCTCGACCTGGATGCGACCGCGCCGGCGACGGTCTCGGTCAAGCTGGCCGACGTCGCGCCGAACGGCCGCTCGACCATGATCACGATGGGATGGAAGGAGATCGGCGCCGGCAAGTCCAAGATCGATGTGGTGCTGCGCCCGACCGCCTATCGGTTGGCGCCCGGCCATCGGCTCCGCCTGTCGGTGGCGCTTGCCGACTTCCCCAGGATCTGGCCGAACGAGAACGCGACCATCACGCTGAGCCACGCCGGAACGAAGCTGGTGGTCCCCACATCGAAACCGGCCAAGGCGCGGGTGCCGAACTGGGGCCCATTGCAACCGGAGAAGTTGAAGGGGGAGGGCGACCTCGGCGGCTGGCAGCGCTGGTCGATCGACCGGGATCTCTCGAACGACGTGGTGACGCTGGTCGGAGACCGGGAAGAGACGCAGAAGCTCGACGCTGAGACGACGATGATAAACCACCACGTCTATCGCGTGTCGGTGCAGAAGACCCGCCCGGGCCTCGCCCGGTCGGTCGCCAAGCAGACGGCGACGATCCAGAGGCCCGTCTCCAAGACCGTGACGGAAACCACCGTGATCGCGACCACGCAGGAACTCTCGATCCAGACGGACATCAGGATCGACGGTGAGCTGTTCTTCACGAAGCGCTGGGCGAAGACCCGGAAGGCGAAGAAGAAGTGAGGACGGTCCAGCTTCCTTCCGGCGAGAAGGTGCCGGCGCTCGGCCTCGGCACCTGGAAGATGGGCGAGCGCGGTGGCGACAAGGCCAAGGAGATCGCCGCGGTCCGCACCGCCATCGATCTCGGCATGACCTTGATCGACACCGCCGAGATGTATGCCGAGGGCGGCTCGGAGAAGATGATCGGCGAGGCGATCGCCGGCCGCCGCGACGGGCTCTTCATCGTATCGAAGATCTACCCGCACAATGCCGGCCGCGCCAATACTCCGGTCGCCTGCGAACGCAGCCTGCGTCGGCTCGGCACCGACCGCATCGATCTCTACCTGCTGCACTGGCGCGACCGGAAGCCGCTGGCCGAGACGATGGAGGCGTTCCAGAAGCTGAAGGCCGAAGGCAAGATCCGCCACTACGGCGTCAGCAACCTCGACACCGACGACATGGAAGAGCTCTGGGGCGTCGCCGGCGGCCCGCTCACCCAGGTCAATCAGGTCTATTACAACCCGGCCGCCCGCGGCATCGAGTTCGACCTGCTGCCGTGGCAGCGGAAGCATCGCGTGCCGATCATGGCTTATTCGCCGGTCGACCAGGCGCGGCTCGCCGGCGACAAGACGCTGGCCGCGATCGGCAAGCGCCACGACGCGACCGCTGCCCAGATCGCGCTCGCCTGGGGGCTGCGCCAACCGGATTCGATCGTGATCCCGAAGGCGGTGAAGCCGGAGCACTTGAAGCAGAACGTCGCGGCCCTGGACATCAAGTTGACGGCAGAGGACCTGGCCGAGATCGACAAGGCCTTCCCGCCGCCGAAGAGCAAGAAGCGCCTGGAGATGACCTGATGGCCGATGTCTTCGACCGGCTCAAGGCGCTTCTCGAGAAGGAGAAGGCCGACTTCCGGGTGATCGAGCACGAGCCCGAGGGGCGGAGCGAGCAGATCAGCAAGATCCGCGGCAACCTGCCGTCCCAGGCGGCGAAGGCGATGGTGGTTGCGGTCAAGACCGCCGACGGCCGGAAATTCGTGCTCGCCGTCCTGCCCGGCGACCGCCGCGTCGACTTCG
>CAZDGR010000518.1:0-2370 GCA_964504845.1 uncultured Rhizobium sp.
GACGCGCGAGGACCATCCGATCCGGCCGCAGTACCCCTACGCGCTCTCGAAGTACCAGGGCGAGCAGGCGGTGTTCCACTGGGGGCAGGTGTACAAGCTGCCGGTCAACTCGATCCGGATCTTCAACGCCTACGGCACCCGTTCGCGGACCTCGGGCGCCTATGGCGCGGTCTTCGGCGTGTTTCTCCGCCAGAAGCTCGCCGGCAAGCCGTTCACGGTGGTCGGCGACGGCACCCAGCGCCGCGACTTCATCTATGCGACCGATGTCGCCTCCGGGTTCCTCGCCGCCGCCGAGACCGAGAGAAGCGGCGAGGCCTGGAACGTCGGGGCGGGCAAGCCGCAGTCGATCAACCGCCTGGTCGAGCTGCTCGGCGGCGAGAAGGTCCACATCCCGAAGCGGCCGGGCGAGCCGGACGTCACCTTCGCGGACATCTCCAAGATCACCCGCGACCTCGGCTGGGCGCCCAAGGTCACCTTCGAGGAGGGGGTCTCCCGGGTGGTTGCCGAGATCGACTATTGGCGGGAGGCGCCCCTCTGGACCCCCGAAACGATCGCGACCGCGACCGAGACCTGGTTCAAGGCGCTGTCCCCGGGCGACGCCGGACGGCGCTGAAATCGGGATCGCCCGGCAGGACTTGCCCGCCGGGCTGCCGGCGCCGGGAAGGCGCCGTGCGGGGGTACCCACAAGATATGCCTAGCCCCTTACTTTACGCCCCAATATTCGCTAATCTGGAACAGTTGAAGAACTGGGAACGACCAGCCTCGGCATCGGCACCGAAGCTGCATATATCTATTCCCGAGGGGATCGACCCTCCCGTCTGACGGAGAGTGCGGTATGTCGGCCGAAGCGATGGAAGAAGATGGCGGAGGCGAAGGCCAACCGGAAGTAAAGCGGTTTGCCGGAAAGAAGCTCGTCCTCTTCATCATCCTGCCGGTGCTGATCGTGATCGGCGCCATCGCCGGCGTTTTCTTCTCGGGCATCCTCTCCAAGAAGGAGCCGCCCAAGGAGGCGACGGCCGAGGAAGTGCCGGTCCAGGCGAAGCCTGCGCCCCGCCAGACCGTGTTCTTCGACATGCCCGACCTGATCGTGAACCTGAATACCGGAACCGGTACGCAGCGACGCACCAACTTCCTCAAGATCAGCGTCAGCCTCGAGCTCGAGAACCCCGGCGACATCGAGCTCGTGACCCAGAACATGCCGCGGATCATCGACAACTTTCAGATCTACCTGCGCGAGCTTCGGATCGACGACCTCCAGGGCTCGGCCGGTCTCTATCGCCTTCGTGAGGAGCTGCTCAGGCGCGTGAACCTCGCGGCGCGCCCGGCTCGGGTGAAGGACGTCCTGTTCAAGGAAATGCTGGTTCAGTAGGCGACGATGAGCGACACGACCGACGAAGACAAGCTCGCGGCCGAGTGGGCGGCGATGGAGCAGGGCGGCGGAGGCGGGGGCGGCGATGCCGGCGGCAATCAGGCACGCGTCCTCAACCAGGACGAGATCGACAGCCTGCTGGGCTTCGATGCGGATTCCGACCGCGCTGCCGAGACTTCCGGCATCCAGGCGATCGTCAACTCCTCGCTGGTCTCCTACGAAAAGCTGCCGATGCTGGAGGTCGTCTTCGACCGCCTCGTCCGCACGATGTCGACCAGCCTGCGTAACTTCACCTCCGACAACGTCGAGGTCAGCCTCGACAACATCACCTCGATCCGTTTCGGCGACTACCTCAACTCGATCCCGCTGCCGGCGATGCTCACCGTCTTCAAGGCGGAGGAGTGGGACAATCTCGGCCTGCTCGTCGTCGACTCGGCGATGATCTATTCGGTCGTCGACGTGCTCCTCGGTGGCCGGCGCGGCACCGCGGCGATGCGCATCGAAGGCCGCCCCTATACGACGATCGAGCGCAACCTGGTCGAGCGCATGGTCACGGTCGTGCTGAACGACCTGTCGGCCGCCTTCGACCCGCTTTCGCCCGTCACCTTCCGCTTCGACCGCCTGGAGACCAACCCGCGCTTCGCCTCGATCGCCAGACCCGCCAACGCGGCGATCCTGGCGCGTCTTCGTATCGACATGGAAGATCGCGGCGGTCGTCTCGAGCTGCTCCTGCCCTACGCGACGCTGGAGCCGGTGCGCGAACTCCTGCTGCAGATGTTCATGGGCGAGAAGTTCGGCCGTGACTCGATCTGGGAAGGCCACTTGGCGAGCGAGCTCTGGCACACTGACATCGACCTGACGGCGGTGCTGGACGAGTTCGTGATGCCGCTCAACGACGTGATCAACTGGAAGGTCGGCAGCCGGATCGTGCTGAACTCGACGCCGCGCTCGTCGATCGAGATGCGCTGCGGCAAGATCCCGCTGTTCCGCGGCAACATGGG
>CAZDGR010000519.1:0-2363 GCA_964504845.1 uncultured Rhizobium sp.
AGGCCTTGTCGATGGTCATCACGACCTCATGGGTTCCGGTCTTGCGGACCTTCTGGTCGACCGTGTCCTTGGTCAGGCCGAACTGGTTCAGGATGAAGGCCGGGGTCTTGTTCAGCTTCACCGCGCGGGAGAGCGAGAAGGCCACGTCGGCGGCCGTCACCGGATTGCCCGAGTGGAACTTCATGCCGTTGCGGATCTTGAAGACGTAGGTGAGGCCGTCGGCCGACACCGACCAGCTCTCCGCCGCGCCCGGGACATAGCCCTTGTCGAGCGCCTTCGGATCGATCGAGAGCAGCGTATCGTAGACGTTGTTGGCGACGTCGCCGCCGGAGAACTCGAAGATCTCGGCCGGATCGAGGCTGGTGATGTCGTCGATCGTCGCCGCGATCACCAGCGCGTCCCTGGGGGTGGCCGCGAGCGCCGGAACCGCGGTCGAGGCAAGCAGCACCGCCGCCAAGGCGGCAGAGATCTTGGTCATCTGGAGAACCTCCCTGCAGAAATAGAAATCACGCGGGCGCCCGAAGGGCTGCCGATCGGCGATCATCGGCGCGGTCGTTTCGCCTTGTCAAGGAATTGGACGTCGCAGGTCCGGCAAACGCGTTCTTCTACAGCCACTTGAGCCGTTTTAGAAACCAGATCTCGATCGGGAACATCGCGAGGATGATGGCGCAAACGACGCCGAAGGCCCACGGCTCGCCGTGCCAGGGGATGCCTTCCAGGTTCATGCCGTAGACGCCGGCGAGCAGCGTCGGCGGCAGCGCCATCGCGGTGATCGCGGTCAGGCGGTTCGAGGTCTGGGCGATGCGCTCGCTGACCAGCGCAGTCAGGTCCTCGTGCAGGATCATCGTGCGGTCGCGAATGGCGTCCAGGTCTTCGAGGAAGCGCAGCGTGCGGTCGGTCACCTCTCGGATCCGGACCTTGTCGCGCCTGGTCAGCCAGGTCGCGTCCTCGAGCTGCAGGCGATAGAGGGCCTCGCGCTGCGGCGCCAGGTAGCGGCGAAGCTGGATCGCGTGCCGGCGATAGTCGGCGAGCTTGTCGCGGACCTCGGCCGTCTCGAGCCGGTCGAAGTTGTGGCTGAGCGCGTCGACATCGTCCTCGAGCTCGCTGACCACCGGCTCGACGTGCTGCATGATGCGATCGGCGATGCGAGCGAACAGCTCGCCGGGACCGACCGGCCCCTTGCCCTTGATCAGCGCCTCGCGGATCTCGCGGAGCGCCATCAGGTAGTGGTCCTTGTCGCGGAGCGAGATCACCCGGTTGCGGTCGATCCAGATCCTGACCGGGACCAGGTCCTCGGGATTCTCGCGATCGTGGCGGTTGACGCCGCGGAGCACGATCAGGAGGGCGTCGTCGTAGTCCTCGACCCTGGGTCGGGCCTCCTCGGCGAGCAGAGCGTCGACCACCACGGGGTCGATGCCGCTCTCCTCGCGGAGCCAGCGCCGGGCGTGCTCTTCGTCGCGCTCGAGATGCAGCCAGAGCACGCCCTGGTCGATGCTCCAGCTGCGCACGTCGTCCCAGCCGAGGTCGCGGCAGGCTCCATGGCCGTCGAGCAGGCTCGCGAACCTGAGCCCGGGATGGATACCGTACTGGAGCTCGGAGGTCGGCATGCGCGCGCCGCGGTCGAAGGTTTCGGATCGGCCGGACACTGCCTAGAATGCAGCTTCCCTGTCTACCGCTAATTATCCTCCCGGCGGAGTTTCTCACATGGACGTGCGCGACGGATTTCTAGGGTCGATCGGCAAGACGCCGCTGATCCGGCTCAAGCGGGCATCGGAGATGACCGGCTGCGAGATTCTCGGCAAGGCCGAGTTCCTGAACCCCGGCGGCTCGGTCAAGGACCGTGCCGCGCTTGCGATCGTCATGGACGCGGTGAAGCAGGGCCGGCTCAAGCCCGGCGGCACCATCGTCGAAGGCACCGCCGGCAACACCGGCATCGGCCTGGCGCTGGTCGGCAATGCGCTCGGGTACAAGACCGTCATCGTGATGCCGGACACCCAGAGCCAGGAGAAGATGGACTTCCTCAGGCTCTGCGGCGCCGACCTGAGGCTGGTGAAGGCGGTTCCCTACGCCGACCCGGACAACTACGTGCGGTACTCCGAGCGGCTCGCGAACGAGCTGGCGGCGCAGCTGCCCAACGGCGCGATCTGGGCCAACCAGTTCGATAACGTCGCCAACCGCGAGGGCCATCGCGCCACCACGGGCCCCGAGATCTTCGAGCAGACCTTCGGCAAGGTCGACGCCTTCACCTGCTCGGTCGGATCCGGCGGCACGCTGGGCGGCGTCTCGCTGGCGCTCAAGGAGCGCAACCCGAAGATCAAGATCGTGCTCGCCGATCCCGAGGGCGCGGCGCTCTACAACTACTA
>CAZDGR010000520.1:0-2343 GCA_964504845.1 uncultured Rhizobium sp.
CTGATCTCGCCATCGGCGCGACCGTGCTCGGCCTGGTGGCGGAAGATCAGCGGGCTCAGCACGATCTCGCTCTCGACCCGCCCGCCCCACATAGCCGATGGCGCGGGGTCGTGGTTGCCTTCGATCCATACCCAGTCGCAGGCACCGGTGAGCCGGCGCAGCCGGATACCGTCCTCCTCGCCGATCCGCCCTTCGGCGGTGCGATCATGGAAGCTGTCGCCGAGAGCGATCACCTGTTTCGGCGAAAGGCGCTCGACCAGCCTTTCCAGGCGCTCGACCGTCTCGCGGCTGTCATACGGCGGCAAGCCCAGCGCCGAGCCCTTCTCCAGATGCAGATCGGCGACGACCAGCACGCGCCGCTCCGGCCACCAGAGCGCGCCGGCATGATCGGCGACGAGATCGACACCGTTGACGGTGAGCTGCGACATCCGCCCCTTGGAATGTACCGGGGGACGGTTCGCATACTTCCGCGGGATTGGGAAGATGGTTGAACCGGCGAAGCCCGGTCTCCAAGCTGACGCCACGCGGATCGGGGGGAATCATGCGGGTTGCGGTGCTCGGAGGCGGCGTGATCGGCGTCGCGGCGGCCTGGTACCTGACCGAGGCCGGCGCCGAGGTCACGGTGGTCGAGCGCAACGATGAGGCGGCATCCGAGTGCAGCTTCGCGCCGACCGGCCAGCTCGCCCCTGGTCATTGCGGCGCCTGGGCCAGCCCGCGTGCGCCGGGGATCCTGCTTCGCTCGCTGGTGAATCCCGACGCGGCGTTGCGTCTGCTGCCGCATGCGCTGCCGGGCCTGATGCGCTGGGGTATCGCGTTCCTGCGCGAGTGCACCGACGAGCGCTACATGCGCAACAGCCTGATCAAGCTTCGCCTCTGCCTGGATTCGACCCAGGCGACGCGCGATCTCCGCGACAAGCTGGGCCTGCGCTACGACAACAACGACAACGGCGCGCTCTTCCTGCATCGCGACCGCGCCCGCTTTGAGAAGGAAGCGAAAGGCGCCGAGGCGATGGCCGCGCACGGGCTCAAGCTCGAGGCGCTCGACGCCGAGGGTGCGGCGCGCATCGATCCGGGCCTGGCGCCGGTCAAGGACAAGCTCGTCGGTGCGCTCTACTCGCCGGTCGACGGCAGCGGCGACTGCGGCGCCTTCACCCGCGCGCTTGCTGAACGCGCCGCTGCCAAGGGCGTCGTCTTCCGCTACGGCAGCACGATCGAGCGGATCGAGGAGGACGGCGACCGGATTGCCGGCGTCGTCACCTCTTCGGGAAGAGTGGAAGCCGACGCCTATGTGCTCTGCCTCGGCGCCGAGAGCCCGAGGCTGATGGATCCGCTTGGCGTCCACCTGCCGATCTACCCGGTCAAGGGCTACAGCATGACCTTGCCGGTGAAGCCCGGCGGCGCGGTCCCGAGGATGGCGATGGTCGACGAGGAGAATCTCGTCGGCATCGCGCGCTTGGGTGACCGCGTGCGTTTCGCCGGCAAGGCCGTGTTCACCGGCTACGACACGAAGATCGTGCCGGAGATGCTCGGCGGCATGAAGAAGGTGGCCCGCGACCTCTTCCCCGAGGGCGTCGACGAGTCGAAACCCGCGTACTGGGCGTGCCTTCGGCCGATGACCGCCGACGGCCCGCCGATCATGGGCACGGCCAAGCACAAGAACCTCTACCTCAACACCGGCCACGGCCATGTCGGCTGGACGCTTGCTTGCGGATCCGGCCGCGCGATCGCCAACATGGTCTTCGGCCGCGATCCGGGGATCGATCTCGAAGGCGTGAGGCTGGAGGGAAGAGAGCTTTAGTCGACCCCCCCACCCTAACCCTCCCCCACGCAAAGCGGGGGGAGGGAATGCGACGCACCTCGTGTCCCCTCCCCCCTTTGTGGGGGAGGGTTAGGGTGGGGGGTGCTTCAAAGCGGCAGCTTGCCCTGCGGCCTGGGGTCCATCACCTCGGCGATCAGGGCTTCCGCCGCTTCGTCCCAGAGATCGTCCACACCGGCGCCGTCGACCCGCTCCTTGCCGATCTCCAGCATCGCCGGCACCGCCAGCGGCGAGACGCGCTCGAGCAGCCGGTGGCGGATCTTCCCCTCGATGCGCACCAGGAAGTCGGCGAGGCGGCGGACGTCGAGAAGCCCGGTCGCGGCATCGGCACGCGTCGCGCGCAGGAGGATGTGCTGCGGGTCGTGGCGGCGGAGCACGTCGTAGATGAGATCCGTGTTCACGGTGACCTGCCGCCCCGACTTCTCCTTGCCCGGATATCGCCGCTCGACCAGGCCCGCGATCACCGCGACGTTGCGGAAGGTCCGCTTGATCAGGCTCGACTCGGCGAGCCAGGACTCGAGATCGTC
>CAZDGR010000521.1:0-2343 GCA_964504845.1 uncultured Rhizobium sp.
TAGAGCTTCTGGTCCTCGGGCACGAAGTTGCGCACCGCGTCGACCCACTCGCTCGACTTCTGCACCTTCCCCAGCTTCTCGACCTCGACCGGCGTATGGCTGACCACGTCGAGCAGCTGCTTGTGCGACCACACATCGTGCTCCAAGGGCGCGATGTTGAGGTCGCCGACCAGGATCATCGGGTCCTTGGGCTTCCGGTTCTTCTTGAACCAGTCGGCCATCTCGTCGACGAAGGCGAGCTTGTGCGCGAACTTCGGGTTCTGCTTCGGGTCGGGGATGTCGCCGCCCGAGGGGACGTAGAAGTTATGGATCTCGACGCCGCCGATGCGGACGGTGAGATGGCGCGAGTCGCCTTTCTTGCACCAGTCAGGCCCGTCGATGCGTTCCAGCGGCGTCTTCGACAGGATCGCGACGCCGTTGTAGCCCTTCATGCCGAGCACGGCGCGATGCTTGTATCCCGCCTGCTCGTAGGGATCGTGCGGGAAGAGATCGGTCATCACCTTGATCTCCTGCAGGCACAGCACGTCGGGCCTGGTCTCCGCCAGGAGCTTGAGGACCAGATCCTGGCGGAGCCTAACCGAGTTGATGTTCCAGGTGGTGACGCGAAGCCGCATCGCCGGCGTTATGCCTTGGCGTAGGTGATGGCGATGTCGCCGACGCCGTCGACATGGCCGTCCATGCGATCGCCCGCGACCACCGGACCGACGCCTTCGGGCGTGCCGGTATAGATCAGGTCGCCCGCCGCCAGCTCCACCAGGCCCGACAGATAGGCGATGGTGTCCGGAACGTTCCAGATCATGTCGGCGAGGTCGCCTTCCTGCTTGGTCGTGCCGTTGACCTTGACCCAGATCTTGCCCTTCGCCGGATGGCCGATCTTGGCTGCCGGCTGGATCGGGGTGATCGGCGCCGACTGGTCGAAGCCCTTGCCCATGTCCCACGGGCGACCGGCCTTCTTCGCCGCGTCCTGCAGGTCGCGGCGGGTCATGTCGAGGCCGACGGCATAACCGTAGATGCAGTCGTTCGCCTTGGCCGACGGGATGTTGCGGCCGCCGGACTTGAGCGCGACCACGAGCTCGATCTCGTGATGCAGGTTCTTGGTCTGGGACGGGTAGGGGATGATCGCTCCCGAGGGCACGATCGCGTCCGCCGGCTTCATGAAGAAGAACGGATCCTCCTTGCCCGAGTGACCCATCTCGCGGGCGTGGGCGGCGTAGTTGCGGCCGACGCAGTAGATGCGGCGCACCGGGAAGGTGCCGGTCTCGCCGACCACGGCGACCGACGGGATCGACCAGCTCTTGATCACATGCGACATGGGGGCCTCGAGGGAAGGACTTGGTTGGAGGTCAGAACAGATACCACCGCTCGCGCACGCGACCCAATGGCCAACGTCCGGCAGCGAAAATCCGGTGCTTCATTACGAATCCGTGGGCCGGCTTCCCGGCGGCAAGCGCCAGCGCGGCCAGATGGCAGGCCTGGGCGGCCGCCCCGGCGGCGACCCGCGAGAGGGCGTCGTCGCTGGCGGCCTCGGCGGCGGCGCGGGTGGGGTCGAGGGCCGCCTCGGTGACTCGGGTCAGCGCGCTCAGCGTGGCTTCCGGTCCGTGTCGTTCCTCGGCCCAGGCCTGGAGGCGGACCTGCTCGCGCGCCTCCGCCTGCCACCAGCGTCGGTCCCAGTCGGGATCGGCGGCGATGCGGGATGCGCTCTCCCATGTCGCGACCGGCTCGACCGGCCCGGCCTCGAGGTCGAGCGCGGCGACGTATCCGGCAAGATCCGCGCGATCCGTGTCGCTCAGCGCCTGGCCGACCCGCGCGAACCACGGCGTGCCCTGAATCGAGGCGGCGAGCGCCTCGACCTCGGCGAGTCCGCTCATGCCGAGCGGCGCTCGCGCCAAATCCCGACTGCTTCCTGCACCGGCCGGTCGGAGAAGCTGAACAGCACGGCGTCCTCGTCCGCATGGTGGCGGACCTCGACCCAGCTCGGCACGACGAAGATGTCGCGGGGGCCCCAGTCGAAACGCTCGCCGCCGATCAGGCTGTGGCCTTTGCCCTCGACCGCCGAGAACACGGTGCCGTCGGTCGAGCGGTAGGCGGATCCTGCGAAGCCCTTCGGCAGCAGCTGCATGCAGGTCGCCATGGTCGGGATCGCCCAGCCGCCGGTCGCCGGGTTCACGTACTTCATCTTGAGCCCATGATGCGGATCCCAGGCCTCCGTCCGCCGCATCGTCTCCAGCGCCTCGCGCGTGCGGGCATAGGGGTAGTTGAAGATCGGCGAGGTCGGCGTCGAGACGCGATGATCGACCGGCATCAGTCCCTGGCCATAGCGGGCGAGCGCGTCGCCCTCGGGCT
>CAZDGR010000522.1:0-2294 GCA_964504845.1 uncultured Rhizobium sp.
CGCCACCACGGTCGGCTGGCTGATGGTCTGGCAGCAGGCGATCGGCAGCGCCGTGTTCTCGTAGGCCTGGTCCTGGAAGGCGTCCGGCACGAACATCTCGCGCGGCACCCTCTCAATTGCGGAAAGGACTCTCGTGTCGGTGACGCCGGCGCGGCGAAGCTCCAGGACGAGCCGGATCTTGCGCGCCGCCTGGGTCACCCGAGAGCTCTCTTGAGCTTGGCCAGCGCCGGCTTGCTGGTCATGTTGATGCCGATCGGCGTGACCGAGATGTAGCCCTCGATGATCGTCGCGAGATCGGTGCCCTTCGCCGGCACGCGGCCGGCCTTGGTATCGCCGATCCAGAAATAGGGCACGCCGCGGGGATCGCGGCTCTGCACCATGGTGTCGCCGATCTTGCGCTTGCCCTGACGCGCCGACCTGATGCCGAGCACCTTCTTCGGGTCGGCGACATGCGGGAAGTTGACGTTCATCAGCACGTCTTCCGGCCAGCCGATCTTGCAGAGCTTCCTGATCGTCTCGGCGGTGTGCATCTCCGCCGTCGGCCAATGCGCCTTCTGTCCCCATGGAACCGAGACGCTGAGCGCGATCGCCGGCACGCCGAGAAGCACCGCTTCCATCGCGGCTGCGACCGTGCCCGAGTAGTGCACGTCCTCGCCGAGATTGGCGCCGCGGTTGATGCCGGAGAGCACCAGCGTCGGCCGCTCGTCCTTCAAGAGGTGGTTGATCGCCAGCAGCACGCAGTCGGTCGGCGTGCCGTCGCAGGCATAGCGACGGTCCGAGACCTTCCGCATCCGAAGCGGCGAGCGCAGGGTCAGCGAGTGGCCGGCACCGGAATTCTCGTGCTCCGGCGCCATGACCCAGACGTCCTTGGAGAGCTTGCGCGCGGCCTTCTCCAGGATCTTCAGGCCCGGCGCGTGAATGCCGTCGTCGTTCGAGATCAGGATCCGCGCCTTCGAGAGGTCGATCGGAAAACGCTTGTCAGCCATTGGCGCGGATCGTCTCCATCCCGCCGAGATAGGGACGCAGCGCCGGCGGCACGGCGACGGACCCGTCCTCCTGCTGATAGTTCTCGAGGATCGCGATCAGCGTGCGGCCGACGGCGAGGCCCGAGCCGTTGAGCGTGTGGACAAAGCGGGTCTGCTTGTCGCCCGCCCCCTTGAAGCGGGCCTTCATGCGGCGCGCCTGGAAGTCGCCGCAGTTCGAGCAGGAGGAGATTTCGCGATACTTCCCCTGCCCCGGCAGCCAGACCTCGAGGTCGTAGGTCTTCTTCGCGGCGAAGCCCATGTCGCCGGTGCAGAGCAGCATGACGCGATACGGAAGGCCGAGGCGCTGCAGCACGGTCTCCGCCGCCTTGGTCATCCGCTGGTGCTCTTCCTCGGACCTGTCCGGGTGAGCGATCGAAACCAGCTCGACCTTGTTGAACTGGTGCTGGCGCAGCATGCCGCGCGTATCCTTGCCCGCCGCCCCCGCTTCCGAGCGGAAGCACGGCGTGTAGGCGGTGAAGCGGAGCGGCAGGTCCTTCTCGTCCAGAATCCGGTCGGCCGCGAGATTGGTCAGCGGCACCTCGGCGGTCGGGATCAGCCAGAAGTCGTCGGTGGTCCTGAACTGGTCCTCGGCGAACTTCGGCAGCTGGCCGGTGCCGAACAGCACGTGGTCGCGCACGAGCAGCGGCGGCGAGGCCTCCTCATAGCCGAACTCGCCGGTGTGGATGTCCAGCATGAACGACGCGATCGCGCGCTCCATCCGGGCAAGATGCTTGCGGAGCACCGTGAAGCGCGAGCCGGACAGCTTGGCCGCCGCCTCGAAGTCCATCATGCCGAGGGCTTCGCCGATGTCGAAGTGCTCCTTCGGCTGGAAGGCGAAGTTCTTCCGCTCGCCCACGGTCCGGACGCAGGCGTTGTCGTGCTCGTCCTTGCCCTGGGGCACGTCCTCGGCAGGGACGTTCGGCAGGCTGGCAAGCAGCGTGTCGAGTTCCTCGGCAGCAGCCTTGTCCTCGGCCTCAAGCGCCGGTACTCGGTCTTTGATGCGAGCTAACTCAGCAAGCACCGCCGGATCTCCAGACTCTCCGGTGCCCTTCTTCCGTATCTGGCCAATCAACGCAGACAAGGTCTTACGGCTCGCCTGGAGGGTCTGCAGCTCGGTCTGGGCCTTCCGGCGCCGCTCGTCGATTCCAAGCAGGCGCGACGACGACGCCGCGAGCCCACGGCGCTGGAGCGCCCGGTCGAAGGCGGCGGGGCCGTCGCGAAGCAGCTTGATGTCGAGCATGGCCTGGAACCGTTGACGAATGGGGCGCT
>CAZDGR010000523.1:0-2259 GCA_964504845.1 uncultured Rhizobium sp.
GGCCAGGGCAACGTGATCGGCAACCCGATCATCCCCGTGATCAAGCTGACCGGCAATCCCCGGACCGTCCGGCTGATGAGCGAGCACGTCGACCTCGACGTCTCGGGCATCCTCCGCGGCGAGATGAGCTACGACAAGGCGGGCGACGCCCTGATCGAGATCACGATGCGGGTCGCGAACGGCCGGTTGACCTGCGCCGAGGCGCTCGGCCACCGAGAATACACGCTGACCAAGCTCTACCGGAGCGCCTAAGGGGCTTCGCGCCATGGCGCGGCGGTCGCTAACCGAGCTCGAGACCCTGGCGGCCCGCGCCTTTGCGCGGTCCAAGACTTCCGAGCAGAACGCCCGTTCGGTCGCCCGCGCGCTGGTCGCGGCCGAGGCCGACGGGCTCCCCTCCCACGGGCTTTCCCGGCTCGCCGCCTACTGCGACCAGGCGATCGCCGGCAAGGTCGACGGCTTCGCTGTCCCCAGGGCTAGTAGGCCGAAGCCGTCGGTGATCGCGGTCGACGCCAACAGCGGCTTCGCGTTCCCGGCGCTCGATGCAGGGTTTGCCTCGGCGATCCCGGCAGCGCGCGAGACCGGCCTGGTCGCCGTCGCGGTCGGCCGATCGCATCACTTCGGCGTCGCGGGACACGCGGTCGAGCGGTTGGCGGATGCCGGCCTCGTCGGCATCGCGTTCGGCAACTCGCCGGCGGCGATCGCACCCTGGGGCGGAGCGAAACCGCTGTTCGGCACCAATCCGATCGCCTTCGCCTGGCCGCGTGCCGGCCGTCATCCGCTCGTCATCGATCTGTCATTGAGCAAGGTCGCGCGCGGCAAGATCATGGTCGCGGCCCAGAAGGGCGAAGCGATCCCCGAAGGCTGGGCGCTGGATGCCGCGGGCCAGCCGACCACCGACGCCAAGGCGGCGCTCGGCGGCGCGATGATCCCGATGGGCGATGCCAAGGGCGCGGCGCTGGTGCTGATGGTCGAGCTGCTGGCCGTCGCATTGACCGGCAGCAACTTTGGCTACGAGGCGTCGAGCTTCTTCGATGCCAAAGGAGCGCCGCCGCATGTCGGGCAGATGTTCCTGGCCTTTGACCCCTCGGCCTTCGCGCCCGACGCTGCGGCGCGCGCCGAGGTCGTGTTCCAGGCGATGGCGGCCCAGGCCGGCGTGCGCCTTCCCGGCGACCGGCGCTTCAAGCTCCGCGAAAAGGCCGCGGCCGACGGCGTCGAGGTGCCGGACGCGCTGCTGGCCGAGATCGAGCGCCGCGCCGCTTAGGCCAGCAGCTTCCACGCCATCCCGAGGATGGCCGAGGCCGCCAGCGTCTCCACCATCCCGCGCTTGAAGCGGAAGAGAGCGACCGCGGACGCGAGCGCCAGGACCAGCGCCACCGGATCGAGCGTGCTGAAGTTCGGGCGCGGCAGCGTCAACCAGCCCGTATCGACGAACTTCACATCGGCAAAGATCACATGGAGCGCGAACCAGATCGCGAGGTTCAGGATCACGCCGACGATCGCCGCGGTGATCGCGGTCAGGGCTGCGTCGAGCCGCGGCAGGCCGCGCAGGCGTTCGACATAGGGCGCGCCGACCAGGATCCAGAGGAAGGACGGGACAAAGGTCACCCATACCACGAGCGTCGCGGCGAGGAAGCCGGCGAGGCTCGGGTCGAGCGTGCCGGGATCGCGGTATCCCGCGAGGAAGCCGACGAACTGCACGACCAGGATCAGCGGTCCGGGCGTGGTCTCGGCCAGCGCCAGACCCGACAGCATCTCCTCGGGCTTGACCCAGGCGTAATGGTTGACCGCCTCTTGCGCGACATAGGCCAGGACGGCGTAGGCGCCGCCGAAGGTCACTACCGCCATCTCGGAGAAGAAAACGCCGAGCTGGGTCCAGGTCGACTGCCACCCGAAGAGGGACCAGAGCAGAATGACTGGCCCCAGCCACAGCGCCGCGCCGATCAGCGTAACCCTGATGGCGTGGCTCGCGCTCGGCGCCAGGTGGTCGGCGCCGTCGTCGAGAATGCGATCGGCGGCGCCGTCGCCCTTGCCGCCGCCATGGCCCGAGCCGCGGAACAGGTCGGGCGCGATCCGGTGACCGAAGAATCCGGTCAGTCCGGCGGCGATCACGACGACCGGGAAAGGTACATGCAGGAAGAAGAGGGCGACGAAGGCTAGGGCGGCCAGCGTCACCATCGCCGCGTTCTTCAGCGCGCGCGTACCGATGCGCACGACCGCCTGGAAGACGATCGCGAGGATCGCGCATTGCAGGCCGTAGAA
>CAZDGR010000524.1:0-2247 GCA_964504845.1 uncultured Rhizobium sp.
GTACGGATTGATATTGCCGACCTTGATCTCGGTGTCGCTGGCGCCCGGATCGTACTTCTTCTGCGCGAGCGACGGCGACGAGATGAGCGCTGCGCCGGCCAAGGCCGCCGCCATCGTCAGCAGGGTTCGCCTGGAAGTCATTGTTTCCTCCTTGGTTACCGGTTCGACGACATAAGACGGGTGAGACGGCCCGTCACCAGACGCACGAAGCCCGCCGCCCCGGTCGGCATCACGTAGATGACCAGGATCAGGATGACTCCGTAAACCGCCCAAGCGAGGCCCTTGGAGACCTGCTCGGCGAGATTGGGGATGTACATGATGAAGAGCCCGCCGATCAGCGCGCCGGGGATCGAGCCGACGCCGCCGACCACGAGGCCGACGAGGAAGCTGACGGCGAGGAAGAAGGTGAAGCTGTCGGGCGCGACGAACTGGACGACGATCGCGCCGAGCGAGCCGGCGACGCCGGTGTAGAGCGCGCTGACGCCAAAGGCCATCGACTTGTAGAAGGCGGTGTCGATGCCCATCGCCTTGGCTGCGAGCGGGTTGTCGCGGATCGCCTTCAACGCGCGGCCGGTACGGCTGGTGACAAGCCGGACCGCCGCGAAGAACATCAGCAGCAGAACCGCGAGCGTGAAGTAGTAGAGCCACCTGTCCTGGCTCAGCGGCAATCCGAAAGGCGCGTCCGGCTTGATGATGACGATGCCCTGCACGCCGCCGGTCCAGTGCTCGAGGATCGAAAGCTTTAGCAGCTGCGGCGTTGCGACCGCGAGCGCGAAGGTGGCAAGCGCGAGATAAAGGCCCTCGAGCCGGAGCGCGGGCAGACCGAAGAGGAATCCGGCGACGAGGCAGACGACCCCGGCGGCCGGAAGGGTCAGGAAGTACGGAACGCCGAAGCGATCCATCAGGATCGCGGTGGTATAGGCGCCGATCGCATAGAAGGCGCTGTGGCCGAGCGAGAACTGCCCGTTGATCCCGGTCAGGAGGTTGAGACCGAGGATAGCGATCGCATAGATCATGACCAGCGTCAGCTGGAACACATGGAAGTTCTTGAGGAAGAGCGGGAGCGCCAGCCCGACGATCAGCGCGGCGACAAGGATCAGGCGCTGCCAGGCCGGCACGGTGAGGCCGCCAAGCCTGGGGGCTGCGACGGCGGTCTCGGCGATGTCTTCGCGGACGGCCATGGCGCTAGACCCGGCTCACGGCTGTCCGGCCGAAAAGGCCGGAGGGCTTGACCATGAGGATGGCGACGATCAGCACCAGCGCGATGGTGAGCTTGAGCTCCTTGCCGATGACCGGCACGAAGGTGCCGGCGAGATTCTCGACGATGCCGACGGCGAAGCCGCCGAGCACGGCCCCGACCGGGCTGGTAAGCCCGCCGACGACCGCCCCGGCGAGCCCGTAGAGCAGGATGCCCAGCATCATATTGGGCTCGAGGAAGACCACGGGGGCGATCATCATGCCGGCGACGGCGCCGATCGCTGCCGCCAGCCCCCAGCCCAGGGCCACCATCCAGCCGACGCGGATGCCGACCAGCCTGGCCGAATCCGGATTGGCGGCAGCGGCCCGCATCGCAAGGCCGAGCCTGGTGTGGCGGAAGAGCACATAGAGGAGCACCAGGAGGATCAGCGTGACAGCGATCATGCCGAGGTCATGCGCGCCGATCAGGCGGTTGTTGAACAGCGGCTGCGACGGGAACGGGCTCGGAAAGCTCTTGATCGTATGCTCCCAGATGAAGCCGGCGATGCTGTTCAGGATCGAGAACATCGCGATGAAGACGATGATGTGGCTTAAGACCGGAGCGTTCCGGATCGGCTTGAACAGTGCGCGTTCGATCACCACGCCGGCGATGAAGGAGATGGCGATCGTGAAGGCGAAGGCGATCCAGTAGGGAAAGCCCCAGGCCAGCAGCTGCCAGGCGATGTATGTCGAGAACATCGCCATCTCGCCCTGGGCGAAGTTGAAGTGGTCGATCGACTGGTAGATCATCACCACGGCGAGCGCCATGCAGGCATAGATGCCGCCGGTGGCGATGCCCGCCAGGAGCTGGTGCAGAAAGAGCTCCATTCCTCCCCTTCCCCTCAATAGCCGAGATAGGCGCGACGAATGCTCTCGTCGGCGCCGATCTCTGCGGTCGATCCGGACATGACGATGCGGCCGGTCTCGATCAGATAGGCATGATCGGCCAGCGGCAGCGCCAGCGAGGCATTCTGCTCCACGAGGAGCACGCTGACCCGGTCGGCCTTGTTG
>CAZDGR010000525.1:0-2222 GCA_964504845.1 uncultured Rhizobium sp.
ATCCCGATCTTCTATCCGGCGAGCGCGGTTCCGGAGGCGTTCCGGCCGATCATCACGCTCAATCCGCTGGCCGTCCTGGTCGAGGAAGCGCGCGGAGATCTTCTCTGGGGGCGCTGGCCAGACTGGTTCCAGCTCGCCTGGGTCGGGCTGCTCGGTTGGGCGGTCGCGTGGGGCGGCTACCTCCTCTTCATGAGGCTCCGGCGCGGCTTCTCGGACGTGCTTTAGCAAGATGACCGGCGAGCCGATCCTCCGCGCCAGAAACCTGTCGAAGAGCTACCGGCTCTACGCCAGCCCGCGCGACCGCATCCTGGAGTCGCTGTGGCGCGGGCGTCGCAAGCTCCACCACGAGCTCCGGGCCGTCGACGACATCTCGCTCGACGTCGACCGCGGCGAGACGGTCGGCGTCATCGGCCGCAACGGTGCCGGCAAGTCGACCTTCCTCCAGCTCGTCACCGGGACCGTGCAGCCGTCCTCGGGCACCATCGAGGTGCACGGACGCATCGCGGCCCTGCTCGAGCTCGGCGCCGGGTTCAATCCGGACTTCACCGGCCGCGAGAACATCCACCTGAATGCCGCCCTCCTGGGGCTCACGCCGAAGGAGATCGCCGAGCGCTACGACTCGATCGTCGAGTTCGCCGAGCTCGGCGAGCACATCGGCCGCCCGGTCCGCACGTACTCGAGCGGCATGTACATGCGGCTCGCCTTCGCGGTCGCAGCTCATGTCGACGCCGATCTGATGATCGTCGACGAGGCGCTGTCGGTCGGCGACGCGTTCTTCGCCCAGAAATGCATCCGCTTCCTTCGCAAGTTCCAGGAAACCGGGTCGATCCTCTTCGTCAGCCACGACACCGGGGCGATCCTGGGCTTCTGCGATCGTGTCGTCTGGCTGGAGCAGGGCCGCGTCCGCGCCATCGGTCCGGCGAAGGTCGTCGTCGAGGACTATCTGGCCGAGAGCGCGAGCGCGTCCCGGGGCGACGGAGGGACCGCCCGCCCGCACCGCGCGGCGGCCGACGAGTCCAGCCTTCCGGCCACCGCCGTCGACGGCCGGCTTCGCTTCATCAACGCGAGCCCGCATCGGAACGACATCGAGCTCTTCGCCTTCAAGCCCGACGGCGCTTCCTTCGGCAAGGGCCAGGCCGAGATCGTCGGCGTGCGGCTGGAGACCGACGACGGACAGCCCTTCTCCTGGTGCGTCGGCGGCGAGATGGCCACCTTGGCGATCGACGTCGTCGCGCATGCGGCGATCGCGCGGCCAATCGTCGGATTCCTGGTCAAGGACCGGCTCGGCCAGCACCTGTTCGGCGACAACACCTATCTCAGCCACGCCGGCGACGCGGTACCGATGGCGAGCGGCGAAAAGTTGCGCGCGCGATTCCGCTTCCGGATGCCGATCCTCGCGACCGGCACCTACACGATCGCCGTCGCCGTCGCCGACGGCGATGTCGCCGACCACATCCAGCACCACTGGATCCACGACGCGCTCGCCTTCACCTCGCACGCCTCGAGCGCCGCGAGCGGGCTCGTCGGCGTTCCCATGCACGAGATCTCGATCGAGAGGACGTCCGGCTGATGCATCTCAGCTCCTATCAGCACATGCAGGACCTGATCGCCCGGTATCTCGACCGCAGCAAGCGCATGGAGATTCTCGACATCGGCTCGTCCGACGTGGTCACGCCCGACCCCGAGCAGCCCGGCAGCTACCGGCCGCTGTTCGAGAACCCGGGCTGGCGCTATCGCGGGATCGATATCGAGCCCGGCAAGAACGTCGACATCGTGATGTCGGACCCCAACCGGCTTCCGCTTCCCGGCGGCACCGCCGACCTGATCGTCTCGGGCCAGGCCTTCGAGCATGCCGAGTTCTTCTGGATCCTCTTCCTCGAGATGGCGCGGGTCACCAAGCCCGGCGGTCACATCTTCCTGATCGCGCCGTCACGGGGACCCGAGCACCGCTACCCGACCGACTGCTGGCGCTTCTACCCGGACGGCTACAGGGCGCTTGCGAAGTACTCCGGGCTCGAGCTGGTCGAGGTCACCACCGACTGGGCACCGCATCCGGTCGCGGATAGCGCGCAATGGGGCGACACCGTCGGGGTGTTCCGCCGCCCGCCCGGCGGTTCCTGGCGCGCGGCACTCCGGGGCGCGCTGGTCGGCCTGGCGAGCCGGATCGCCTAGGGTCTGGACTCAATTGCTCCAAGGGATGAGAGCGGCGGCGAGGTAGGCGC
>CAZDGR010000526.1:0-2218 GCA_964504845.1 uncultured Rhizobium sp.
GCCTCGGCACCGCCGGCGCCGTCGCTGGTAACGACCCCGAGCGCATCTCGCGCCTGCCGCTGACCGAGGGCATGCGCAACAAGGTGCTGATGCCGAAGGGGCACAGGTTCTCCTACGACCACGCGATCCGCATGGTCGGCACCACGATCCACGAGTTCGCGAGCAAGGACGAGCTCAAGAAGCTGCTGGAGGACCCGACGGTCGCGATGATCTGCGTCTACGGGCTGGTCGAGCCGTCGGGCCGGGTCTCGCTCGAGGACATGGTCGCGCTCGCCAAGCCGAAGAACGTGCCGATCATGGTGGATGCGGCCTCCGAGCACATCGAGCGGCCGTCGCCGTGGCTGGTCCGCGGCGCCGACATGGTGATCTATTCCGGCGGCAAGTTCCTGCAGGCACCGCAGGTGACCGGCCTGCTGCTCGGCAAGGAGAAGATCATCCGCGCCGCCTGGGCCAACGCCTCGCCGCACCAGGGCATCGGCCGCCCGATGAAGGTCTCGAAGGAAGACATCATCGGCGTGGTCACCGCCCTCGAATACTGGACCACAGAGCGCGACCATCCGGGCGAGCGCAAGCAATGGGCCGACGACCTCGACACCATCGCCAAGAAGGTGACGGCGGTTCCGGGCGTCGAGGCCAAGGTTCGCGCCCCTTCGGGTGGCGTGAAGGTGCCACGCCTGGTGATCTCGTGGGATCGCTCGAAGGTGAATCAGGCCGGCCTCGACATCCGCCAGCGCCTGCTGGACGGCGAGCCCCGCATCATGCTCGACGACATGGAAGCGACCGACCGCTCGATCGTCGTCGATCCGTTCAACATGGTGAAGGGCGAAGCCGCGGTAGTCGGCGACGCGCTCGCCCGCGCACTTTCGGCGAAGCCGGTCGCGGTCGCGGCGGCGGCACCGGCGGTCAAGGTCGGCGGCAGCTGGGACGTGACGATCGACTTCGGCGACGGCCCGGCGACGCATCGCCTCGAGCTGACCCAGGCGGATGCCAAGCTCGGCGGCCGCCACAAGACCAGGTTCTTCGACAGCGAGGTTTCCGGCACGGTCGCCGGCGACCGCATCACGGTCTCTGCGCTGCATCGCTACGAGGGATGCAGGCTGGGCTACCGCTTCGAAGGAACCGTCAAGGACGGCAGCATGTCGGGCGACGTGGTCCTCGGCACTGGCGGCGAGGCCCATCAAGGCCCGGTCAATCTCGCCCAGTACGGAAAGACGACCTTCTCGGCGAAGCGCGTCGCCGGCTAGGACGGGATCAGCGCGGAGGGCGGCGCCGAATCTGCTGGCGCCGCGCTTCGTCGCCGCCGGGTGGCGTCGCTGAATCCCGGCTCAGCCATTCGAGGCCGAGCAGGATCACGGACACGACAAGGAACATTGTGGCGATGACGCCGCCTACGCTCATGACACGACACCTCAGGCTCGACGACTGCGCCGGGAAAGGCGCGGGCGAGGTTTTAGTTCCCCACCGGTTTATGCCCGGTTAACGCCGGGACGGTTTTCTTATGAGAAATCATTGTTCTACGTCAGTGGCTTGGCGGGGATGCGCGGGCGGTGTTAGCGTTCCGGCCCCGACCGCTCCCGCAAGGATCTAAGGCACATGCGCGTCTTCACCGCCTCGCTGGCGACCGAGACCAATACCTTCTCGCCGATGCTGACCAGCCGGACGGAGTTCGAGGAGTCCTTCTACGCCCCGGCCGGCAAGCACCCGGACTACCCGAAGCTGTTCACCGCGCCGCTGGCGGCCGCGCGCAAGCGCGCCAAGTCGTCGAACTGGGAAGTGGTCGAAGGCACCTGCACCTTCGCCGAGCCCGCCGGCACGGTGACCCGCGAGGCCTACGAAGGACTCCGCGAAGAAATCCTGGACCAGCTCAAGGCGGCCATGCCGGTCGACATCGTGCTGATGGGCCTGCACGGCGCCATGGTCGCCGACGGCTACGACGACTGCGAGGGCGACCTGCTTCAGCGCATCCGGAAGATCGTCGGACCCAAGGTGCCGATCGGCGCCGAGCTCGACCCGCACTGCCACATGACCGACGCCATGCTTGCGTCGACCGACGCGATGATCTGCTTCAAGGAGTTCCCGCACACCGACTTCGCCGAGCGCGGCGAGGACCTGGTCTCGATCATCGCCGACACCGCCGTCGGCAAACTGAAGCCGGTGCAGAGCCTCTTCGACTGCCGGATGATCAACTCCTATCCGACCTCGCGCGAGCCGATGCGGA
>CAZDGR010000527.1:0-2174 GCA_964504845.1 uncultured Rhizobium sp.
GAGATCTTCAATCTTGCCTGCCCCGCCTCGCCGATCCACTACCAGTTCGACCCGGTCGCCACGACCAAGACCTCGGTCCATGGCGCCATCAACATGCTGGGCCTCGCCAAGCGGGTGAAGGCCAAGATCATGCAGGCCTCGACCAGCGAGGTGTACGGCGACCCGATCGAGCATCCGCAGACCGAGTCGTACCGCGGCAACGTCAACCCGGTGGGGCCCCGAGCCTGCTACGACGAGGGCAAGCGCTGCGCCGAGACCCTGTTCTTCGACTATCACCGCCAGCACCGGGTCCGGATCAAGGTGGCGCGGATCTTCAACACCTATGGCCCGCGCATGCACCCGAACGACGGCCGCGTCGTCTCGAACTTCGTGCTCCAGGCACTGCGCGGCCAGCCGATCACGCTTTACGGCTCGGGCAGCCAGACCCGCGCCTTCTGCTACGTCGACGACCTGATCGAGGGCTTCCTTCGCCTGATGGCGACCGGCGACGACTTCACCGGCCCGGTCAACCTCGGCAACCCGATGGAGATCCCGGTCAAGGAGCTGGCCGAGCGGATCATCAAGCTGACCGGCTCCTCCTCGACGCTGATCTACAAGCCGCTGCCGCAGGACGACCCGACCCAGCGCTGCCCCGACATCACGCTCGCCAAGTCCAAGCTCGGATGGGAGCCGACCG
Source organism: uncultured Rhizobium sp. (assembly GCA_964504845.1). Lineage (GTDB taxonomy): Bacteria > Pseudomonadota > Alphaproteobacteria > SHVZ01 > SHVZ01 > SHVZ01. The sequence continues at coordinate 677 of CAZDGR010000527.1, forward strand.
TGCCGCTGGAGACCGGCCTCAAGCGCACGATCGACTACTTCCGGGCCTTCGCATGACCGAGCGCTCCGACCTGGCACAGCGGGTCGCCGACTTCGCCAGGGCGCGCATCCTCTGTGTCGGCGACGTGATGCTCGACCGCTATATCTACGGCACGGTCGACCGCATCTCGCCGGAGGCGCCGATCCCGATCCTCGCGGTCACGCGCGAGACCGCGATGCTGGGCGGCGCCGGAAACGTCGTACGCAACCTTGCGGCCCTCAAGGCCAGCTGCTGCTTCGTCTCGCTGATCGGCGAGGATCCGGCCGGGCGCGAGGTGACGCAGTTGATCGCGGCCGAACCCTCGGTCGAGCCCAACCTGCTGCCCGAGCCCGATCGCGTCACCACGATCAAGGTGCGCTACGTCGCCGGATCGCAGCAGCTGCTGCGTGCCGACCGCGAGACCATCCGCCCGGCGAAGAAGACCACCGAGGACGAGCTCGTCCGCCGCGCCGGCGACGATCTCGCGCACTGCCAGGCGGTCGTGCTCTCCGACTACGGCAAGGGCGTGCTGTCCGACGACGTGATCGGCCGGATCATCGCGGCGTCCCGAGCCCAGGGCCGCCCGGTGATCGTCGATCCGCGCGGCAGCGACCCCAAGCGCTATGCCGGCGCCACCGTGATCACGCCCAACCGCCGCGAGCTCGGCGAGCTTGCCGGCCGACGCATCGGCACGCCCGACCAGATCCGCGACGCCGCGCACGAAGTCATGAAGCGGGGCGGCATCGAGGCGATCCTGGTGACCTTGAGCCAGGACGGCATGGCGCTGTTCACCGCGTCGGGCGAGGAGCATCACTTGCGCGCCGAAGCGCTCGAGGTCTACGACGTCTCCGGCGCCGGCGACACCGTGGTGGCCCTTCTCGCCTGCGCGCTCGCCTCGGGCCGCTCGCTGCTGGAAGCGGCGCACCTGGCGTCGGTCGCCGCCGGCATCGTCGTCGGCAAGATCGGTACCGCCGTCGTACATCCCGAGGAGCTGGTCTTCGCGCTCCGCGCCGAGGACCTCAAGTTCAGCGAGGCCAAGGCCGCGAGCCTGACCCAGGCGCTGGAGCGGATCGGCGGCTGGCGCCGCCAGGGCTTCCGTGTCGGGTTCACCAATGGCTGCTTCGACCTGCTGCATCCCGGCCATGTATCGCTGCTGTCGCAGGCGCGCATGCGCTGCGACAAGCTGATCGTCGGCCTCAACTCCGATGCCTCGGTCGCCAAGCTCAAGGGGCCCGAGCGGCCGGTGCAGTCGGAAGCGGCGCGCGCCGCGGTGCTGGGCTCGCTCGCCAGCGTCGATCTCGTCGTCGTCTTCGGCGAGGACACGCCGCTCGAGCTGATCAAGGCGCTGAAGCCCGACCTTCTGGTCAAGGGTGCCGACTACACGGTCGACACCGTGGTCGGCGCCGACGTGGTCCGTGAGTACGGCGGGCAGGTCTATCTCGCCGACTTGGCCGAGGGTCACTCGACCACCAACACCATC
>CAZDGR010000528.1:0-2163 GCA_964504845.1 uncultured Rhizobium sp.
ATGCGCGCTCGGGCCGAAGGCCTTCGCGACTTCGGCGCGGCGATGAGCCCGACCAACGCCTTCCACATCCTCCAGGGCGTCGAGACCCTGCCGCTGCGCATGGCGCGCCATGTCGAGACCGCTTTCAAGGTCGCGCGCTTCCTGCAGACCCACGCGGCGGTCGCCTGGGTGCTCTATCCGGGCCTGGAGTCCCATCCCGACCACGATCTCGCGAAGAAGCTGCTGCCGAAGGGGGCCGGCTCGATGATCGCCTTCGGCATCAAGGGCGGACGTGCGAAGGGCCGCGCCTTCATCGAGCGCGTGAAGCTGTTCTCGCATCTCGCCAATGTCGGCGACGCGAAATCGCTCGTGATTCATCCTGCCTCGACCACGCACCAGCAGATGAGCGCTGCCGAGCTCGATGCCGCCGGCGTCGGCGAGGACCTGATCCGGCTCTCGATCGGGCTCGAGGATCCGGACGACATCCTCGAAGACCTCGACCAGGCGCTGAAGGCGTCCCAGAGAAGCTGATGGACCTCACTGTCGACGGACGCCGCGTCTTCGCCGGCACCGGCGGAAAGCCGCTGACCCAGGACCGGCCGTTGGTCGTTCTGCTGCATGGCGCCGGCATGGACCATACGGTCTGGGTGCTGCAGGCGCGCTTCCTCGCCTATCACGGCTTCTCGGTGCTCGCCGTCGACATGCCCGGGCACGGGCGCTCGGAAGGATCGGCGCTGACCACGATCGAGGCGATGGCCGATTGGGTCGCGAAAGTCGTCGCTGCGTCGGGCTTCGACAAGGCGGCGCTGGTCGGCCACAGCATGGGAGCGGCTGTCGCGCTGACCGCGGCGGCGCGGTCGCCGGACAGGATCGCGAAGATCGCGCTGCTCGGCGCGTCGCTGGCGATGCCGGTGCACCAGGCGCTGCTCGACTCGGCCAAGGCGGGCACGATGCTGGCGCCGGAGCTGATGACCTTCTGGGGCCTGGGACGTACCGCGCAGATCGGCGGCCATCCGACGCCGGGCCTCTGGCTCACCGGTGCCGCGCGCCGGTTGATCCAGAAAGGCGTCGGCCCGTCGCTCGCGGCCGACCTCCAGGCCTGCGCCGACTGGAAGGGCGGGCCGGACGCGACCGACAAGGTGCGCTGCCCGGCGCTGGTCTTCGCCGGTGCCGAGGACCGCATGGTGCCGGCCAAGGCGACCGGCGAGATGGCGGCGGCGATCCAGGGCGGCGAGATCGTCACGATCCCGGCCTCCGGCCACATGATGATGCTGGAGGCGCCCGACGCGACCGTCGACGCGCTCCACAGGTTTCTCAAGGACTAGCGATGGCCGAGGCCCAGGAGACGCGCGCCGCCTACGGACACTGGCTGGCGATCCCGACCCGCTGGATGGACAACGACGTCTACGGGCACGTCAACAACGTCGTCTACTACTCGTACTTCGACACGGTCATCAACGCGTACCTGATCGACGCCGGCAAGCTCGACATCGAGCATGGTCCCGTCATCGGCCTTTGCGTCGAAAGCCAGTGCCGCTACTTCAAGCCTCTCGCCTTCCCCGACCGCATCGATGCCGGCCTCCGCGTCGGCAGGCTGGGGTCGAGCAGCGTCCGCTACGAGGTCGGCCTGTTCCGCGCCGGCGACGATACGCCGGCGGCGGCCGGCCACTTCGTCCATGTATTCGTCGATCGCGCCGGACGGCGGCCGACGCCGATCCCCGAGCCCATGCGTTCGGCGCTCGCCAGGCTGGCGCGCGCCGGATAGGCGCCCTATATAGGCGGCGCTTTACGACGGAAGCTTTCCTTTGCCCTCAGATTCGCAAGCCGCGCCGCAGTCGGCGCGCCGCACCTTCGCCATCATCTCGCACCCCGACGCCGGCAAGACCACGCTGACCGAGAAGCTGCTGCTGTTCGGCGGCGCCGTCCGTGCCGCCGGCCAGGTGAAGGCGCGCGGCGAGCGCCGGCGCACGCGGTCCGACTGGATGGAGATCGAGCGCAACCGCGGCATCTCGGTCTCGAGCTCCGTCATGACCTTCGAGTTCCAGGGCGTGACCTTCAACCTGCTCGACACGCCGGGCCACCAGGACTTCGGCGAGGACACCTATCGCACGCTGACTGCGGTCGACTCGGCGGTGATGGTGATCGACGCCGCCAAGGGCATCGAGAGCCAGACCCGCAAGCTGT
>CAZDGR010000529.1:0-2134 GCA_964504845.1 uncultured Rhizobium sp.
AAGCCGAGCTTCCGGAGCTTGCCGATATCGGGCGAGCGCCTCGGCGTCTGGCCGGCCGGAGACTCGCCGAAAACCAGCTCGGCCTCGCGGCCGAAGCAGCCGACCACCTGGCGGGCGACCTCGGCGATGGTCAGCTCTTCGGGATTGCCGATATGGGTGATCGAGAGGTGCGGCGCCTTGTCGATCACGGTGACGAGGCCGGTGGTGAAGTCGTCTACGTGGATGAAGGCCCGGGTCTGCCTGCCGTCGCCTTGGATCCTGAAGCGGACCTTGCCCGAGGGCTGTGCCTTGACCTCGTCGTCGGCGCGGAGCGCCAGTTCCGGCACCACGTGCTCGAAGCCCATGTCCGGACCATAGACGTTGTGCGGACGGAACACGGCGACGCGGCTGAAGCCGGTGCGGCCGTAGTTGAGCGCGATCAGCTCGCTTGCCAGCTTCTGGCCGCCGTAGGAGTAGCGGGGATTCAGCGGATCTGGAACGATCAGCGGCGCGCTCTCGTCGGTCGGCACCTTCGGCGGCGTCTGGTAGACCTCGGACGAGGACGCAACGACCAGATCGCCGATGCCGTTTGCCCGGCAGGCATCGACCACCGCCAGCATGCCGCGGATGCCGACGTCGAGCACCAGCTCAGGCTGCGAATAAAAGTACGCGGTACCGTTGACCGAGGCCATGTGGACGACCCGCTCGCAACCCTTGGCGGCGGCGGAGACCTTGCCGGCGTCGCGGATGTCGGCCTCGACCATCTCGACCTTATCGAGGATGCCTTCGAGACGGCGCGGATTGCCGCGCCAGTTGTTGTCGAGGACGCGGACCTTGCGACCGAGCGAGACGAGTCTCTGAACGAGGGCAGCGCCGAGAAAGCCGGTGCCGCCGGTGACAAGGACGGGTCCGCTCACGCCGCGCCGCCGATGCCGTTGCTGCCGAGGCAGACGTAGCTCCGCCCCTCGGGCATCAGGATGCTGCTCCGCGCGAAGTGGTTCCAGAGATCGTAGACGATGCCGGGCTTCGCCATCCGGTCCGCGAGGCTCTCCAGCGGCATCGAGGCGAAGACCGGGTGATTGTTGTGGATGACCGCTATGTTCACACCGTCGAGCACGTCGGGCAGCGAGGCCTTGGGCTCGAGGCCGAAGGCGCGCTGCTCGTCGGCCGAGACCACCGCATCGAAGCCGCGGAAGCTGGCACCCGGGAACGCCTGCTTCAGCTTCGCCAACAGCGGCCGCGCCGTGGTGCCGCGAAGGTCGTCGGTTGCCGGCCGGCCCTTGAAGGCGATGCCAAGCAGCGCGATCACCGGCTTTGCCGGAAGCCCACCCAATCGTTCGGCCTGCGCCTTGATCGCCGCCACCACCTCGTCCGGCTGGCGTTCGTTGATCATGCGCGCCGCCAGCGTCATCTCCGGCTTGATGCCGTACTTCTCGACGCTCTCCGCAAGAATGTAGCTGTCCTTCTCAAGGCACGGCCCGCCGACAGGCCCCGGCATCGGCAGGTTGGTGCGCGGGTATCCGCGCTTGCCGGCCTGGATCACCTCGGCTGCCGATATCCCGATCGCATCGCAGACCCGCGCCACCTCGTTCGAATAGGCGAAGTGGACGTCACGCTGCGAGTTGTCGACCAGCTTCACCATCTCCGCGGTCTCGACCGAGGACACGCGCACCACCGTCGGCGTCAGGAACTGGAAGAGCTGCCCCGCCCGCACGGTGACGTCTAGCGTCTCGCCACCGACGATCTGCGGCAGCCAGCGCAGCTCCTCGAGCGCCTGTCCCTCGACCGTCCGCTCCGGGCAGAAGGCGAGATCGAAGCGCTTGCCCGAGGCTTCGAGCACCGGATGAACCAGGTTGCGCGTCGTCCCGATCTTGACAGTCGAGCGCATGATGACGAGGTCGTCATTCTTGATGTTCTTCGCGACTTCACGCGACACGCTCTCGACCATGTCCATGCGCGCGCGCCCGTCGGGTCCCATCGGCGTGCCGACGGTGATGATCCAGACGGTCGCCGGGCAGTTCTCGGGAATCTTCGGGAAGATCTTGAGGCGTCCGTTCTTGACCGCGCGGCTGAGCCGCTCGGTGATGCCGGGCTCCGAGAAGTGCGCCTTCCCCTCCTTCATGAGGCGGACGAGTTCCTCGCGGATCTCGATGCC
>CAZDGR010000530.1:0-2123 GCA_964504845.1 uncultured Rhizobium sp.
GGCGCGGCTTGCGGTCGGCGATGCCGGGCGGGAGCCGGATCTCGGCGAAGAGGTCCTGAACGCGCTGGGCGCGTTCCTTCCGCCCGAGGCTGAGAAGGCGCTTGGCGACGCGCGCGATCTGACGGCCGACCTTGTAGCTGGGGTTCAGCGTCTCGTCGGGATTCTGGAAGACCATCTGCAGCGCGCGCAGCTGGTCGCGCGAGCGGTCGATGACCGAGAGCCGCCCGAGATCCGCACCCGCGACCTCGACCTTGCCGCCCGTCGCGCGTTCGAGCCCGGTCAGGATGCGCGCGAAGGTCGACTTGCCGCAGCCGGACTCGCCGACGATCGCCAGCGTGCGGCCCGACTCGGCATCGAAGGTCAGGCGATCGTTGGCGCGCACCTTCAGCGGCTCGGCGAAGGGCAGCAGCCCGCGTAGGCCCGGCGGTGTCAGGCTGTAGTCCTTGCTCAGGCCGTCGACCGCGACCGAGATGCCTTCGGCGAAGGCCGCCGGCTCCCCGGCCACGCCGGCGATCAGCCCCGGCTCGATCTCGTCGGTGCGGACACAGCGGACCAGCGAGCCCTTGCCGTCGTCGATCAGCGGCGGATGTGCCACGTCGCAACGCCCGGGCACCGCGTGGACGCAGCGCGGCATGAAGAAGCAGCCGGCGGGCCGCTCCCACGGTGCCGGAATCTGGCCGGGGATCGGCGCCAACGGGCGCGCGACCTTGTCGGCGCCGGCCTCGGGCAGGCAGCTGATGAGTCCGCGCGTATAGGGATGGATCGGATCGGTCAGGATGCGGCGGGTCGGGCCTTCCTCGACGATCTCGCCGGCATACATCACCGCGATCCTCTCGCAGACGCGCGAGATCAGCGCGAGGTTGTGCGAGATGTAGAGCAGCGAGGTGCCGAAGCGCCGGCTGATCTCGGCGATCAGCTTGACCACGCTGGCCTCGACGGTGACGTCGAGCCCGGTGGTCGGCTCGTCGAGCAGGAGCAGGGACGGGTTGGCAAGCAGCGCCATCGCGATCACGACACGCTGCTGCTGGCCGCCGGAAACCTCGTGCGGGAAGGCGCGGTAGACACGATCGGGGTCGGGGATCCGGACCTCGGACAGCATCGTCTTTGCGCGGCGTTCGGCTTCGGGGCCGACCACGTCCTCGTGGAAGCGCAGCACTTCCGTCAGCTGCGCGCCGATGGTGAGGCACGGGTTGAGGGCCGACATCGCCTCCTGGAACACCATGGCGATGCGCTTGCCGCGGACGTGGCGAAGCTCGGCGGCCGACATCGTCGCCATGTCGCGGCCGTCGAACAGCACGCGGCCGCCGACGATCTGACCGCGTCCGGCGAGCCAGCGCATGATGCCGAAGGCGATCGTCGACTTGCCGCAGCCGGACTCTCCGACCAGGCCCAGGCTCTCGCCGGGATTCAGCGAGAGCGAGACGTCGACCACCGCCGGCACCGCGCCGCGGCGGGTCTTATAGGAGATCGAGAGCCGGTCGAGCTCGAGGAGCGGCTGGGTCATGTCAGTCGGCCAGCGACAGCTCGCGCAGGCCGTCGGCGATCAGGTTGAACGCCAGCACCAGCGAGGAGACCGCGAGGCACGGAAACACCGCCATGTGCGGGAACACCATCGCGAAGTGCCGGGACTCGTTGATCATGCTGCCCCAGTCGGGCGTCGGCGGCGGGATGCCGAGACCGAGGAATCCCAGCGTGCCGATGGTGATCGTGACGTAGCCCAGCCTGAGACACGCATCGACGATCAGCGGTCCGCGCGCGTTGGGGAGGATCTCGACGAACAGGATGTAGAGCGTCGACTCGCCGCGCATCTGTGCTGCCGAGACATAGGCGCGGGTGCGGAGGTCGAGCACGACACCACGCACCAGCCGCATGATCCCGGGGCTGCTGGCCAGGGTGACCGCGATCAGGATGTTGAGGCCGGAGGCGCCGAACTTCTGGATGATCACGATGTAGAGGACGATGACCGGGAAGGCGAGCACCAGGTCGGCGAAGCGCGACAGCAGCTCGTCGACCCACTTGCCCTTGTAGCCGGCGATCAATCCCAGCGTGACGCCGACCGAATAGGCGCAGAGGGTCGCCAGCGGCGCGTAGGTCAGCACCGTGCGGCCGCCATAGATGATGCG
>CAZDGR010000531.1:0-2111 GCA_964504845.1 uncultured Rhizobium sp.
GCCTCCGGCAGGATGCGCGCGACGGCGCGGAACCAGCGGATCTCGTAGCGCGAGCGGCCGACCGGGGCGCGCCAGTCCTGCGCGACCTTGAGCTTTGCCAGCGCCCGCTTGACGCAGATCGGCCCGGACGGGAGATCGACCTTCCAGATGTCGGACGAGACGCCGCCGGTCAGCGGCACGGCAGGCGGTCGCTCGCCAGGGCACGTCAGGCCCAGCCGGACCAGATCGGCGTATAGCGTCTCGGGATCGGTCATTTCGGCGAAACCTAGGGAATGCCGGCGGCAGCGGCCAGCGCCAAGCGTTGCGGGCGAAAGCCAGCCGCCTTGACAAGCCCGCCGGGCGAGGCGCCAATCGCCTCCTTCCAAAGCTCCATGAAGAGGCGCTCAAGTCATGGCCGTTCATCGCAATCTGGTCGCCGGCGAGTGGGTCGAGGGCAAGACCGTCTCCCGCAACGTCAACCCCTCCAATTTGGCCGACATCGTCGGCGAGTACACCCGCGCCGACGCCGAGCAGACCCGCCAAGCGATCGCCGCGGCGAGCGACGCCTTCCCGGTCTGGTCGCGCCACGGCCTGCAGGGCCGCGCCGACATCCTCGACAGGATCGGAAGCGAGATCCTGTCGCGCCAGGAGGAGCTCGGCACGCTGCTCTCCCGCGAGGAAGGCAAGACCAAGCCAGAGGGCATCGGCGAGGCCAACCGCGCCGGCAACATCTTCAAGTTCTTCGCCGGCGAGGTGCTGCGTCAGGCCGGCGAGAAGCTGGGATCGGTGCGCCCGAACGTCGACGTCGAGGTGACCCGTGAGCCGATCGGCGTCGTCGGCATCATCACCCCGTGGAACTTCCCGATCGCGATCCCGGCCTGGAAGATCGCCCCGGCTCTCGCCTACGGAAACTGCGTCGTGTTCAAGCCGGCCGACCTGGTGCCAGGCTCGGCCTGGGCGCTGTCCGAGATCATCAGCCGCGCCGGCCTGCCGAAGGGCGTGTTCAACCTGGTGATGGGCCGCGGCTCCGAGGTCGGCGCCACGCTGCTCGCCGACAAGCGGGTCGCCGGCATCAGCTTCACCGGCTCGGTCCAGACCGGCCGCAACGTCGCGCGCAGCGCGGTCGAGCGCATGGCCAAGGTCCAGCTCGAGATGGGCGGCAAGAATCCGCTGGTCGTGCTCGACGACGCCGACCTCAAGGTCGCGGTCAACTGCGCGGTCCAGGGCGCCTACTATTCGACCGGCCAGCGCTGCACCGCCTCCTCGCGCCTGATCGTGACCGAGGGTATCCACGACAAGTTCGTCGGCGCCATGGTCGACAGCCTGAAGGCGCTCAAGATCGGCGACGCGCTGACGCCAGAGACCCAGATCGGCCCGGTGGTCGACCAGAGCCAGCTCGACCAGGACATCAGCTACATCGACATCGCCAAGAAGGAAGGCGCCAGGCTCGCCTTCGGCGGCGAGCGGCTCAACCGCGACACCGAGGGCTTCTACCTCGCCCCTGCCCTCTTCACCGAGACCACCAACCAGATGCGGATCAGCCGCGAGGAAGTGTTCGGGCCGGTCGCCAACGTGATCCGCGCCAAGAACTACGACGAGGCGCTCGCGGTCGCCAACGACACCGAGTTCGGGCTTTCGGCCGGCATCTGCACGACCTCGCTCAAGTACGCGAATGACTTCAAGCGCTCGTCCCAGGCCGGCATGGTGATGGTCAACCTGCCGACGGCAGGCGTCGACTATCACGTGCCGTTCGGCGGCCGGAAGGGCTCCAGCTACGGCCCGCGCGAGCAGGGCCGCTACGCCGCCGAGTTCTACACCACGGTCAAGACCGCCTACACGACCGCCTGATCCGCCGCTTCCCCTCTCCCGCGTGCGGCGCGGGAGAGGGTTCCGCTGTATGATCCCCGCATGCTGAGCGACGCCGAGCTCCAGGCCTACCGCCGCGACGGATTCCTCGTGGTGAAGGGCTTTGCCGATCCCGCCGTCTGCGACCGGCTGGTCCAGCGCAGCTACGAGCTGATCGACACCTTTGATCCGACCACCGTCTCGGTCTTCACCACCGACGAGCAGACGCGGACCACCGACGACTACTTCCTCGGATCGGGCGACACGATCCGCTGCTTCTTCGAGGC
>CAZDGR010000532.1:0-2110 GCA_964504845.1 uncultured Rhizobium sp.
CGTCCCCGGCTTTCTAAGCCTCTCCGAGAGGTGCCGGGTCAGCAGGGCCTCGTCGTGCTCGCACTCGAAGATCTCGGTGGCGACTCTCTCGGGTGCCGCTTCCGCGGCATCGTTGAGTCCGGCAATCCGGCGCTGCGCGACCAGCAGTCCGCGCTGGCGGACGATGAACAGGATGTGCCGGTGGCCGAGCGCGATCAGCCGCCCGGCGGCCTCGCACATGGCGCCGCGGTTATCGAAGGAGACCAGGTCGACGCGCTCGTTCCGCACGACCCGGTCGACCACGACGACGGGCGTGCCCGAGCGCTGGATCAGCTTGAAGGTCTCCTCCGAGCGCAGGCCGGGGATCAGGATCAGCCCGCCGATCTTGTACTTGAGCAGCGCCGAGACGCGCTCGAGCTCATGGCTCGAGTCGCGCCGGCTCAGCACCTGCAGAAGCTCGAAGCCGCGGTCCGAGCCGATCTCCTCGAAGGCGTTCACCAGCGCCGAGAAATAGGCGTTGGAGGTATGAGGCACGCAGAGCCCGACCATGTTGGATCGGCGCTTGCGAAGCCCGTGCGCCAGCAGGTTCTGCGAGTAGCCGAGCTTGTCGATCGCCTTGAGGACGCGGGCGCGTCTGTCCTTGCCGACCGAGTCCGGTGCGTTCAGGACGTTGGAGACGGTGCCGACGGAAACGCCGGCACGCTCCGCGACGTCGAGAATTGTCGGCCGCTTTTCCTGCACTCGCCCCCCGAACCGCACCGATCCAACGCGTGACGGCACCATACCTTCGCCGCCACGGTCAACGTTCCTTCGCCTATAATCCCGGACCCCACCAGACGGAGAATGTCCATGGCGGTTCGTCCCATCGTTCGAGCCGGCGATCCGGTGCTGGCCAAGGTCGCCGAGCCGGTCGCCGATCCGACGGCCGACGACGTGGCGATCTTGGTCGCCGACATGATCGACAGCCTGCACGCGGTCGGCGGCGGGGGCTTGGCGGCACCGCAGATCGGCGTCTCCAGGCGCGTCGTCATCTACTTCACCGGTCCGAACGGCGTGACCGACTGGCCCGATGACGGCCCGATCGGCATGACCGTCCTGGTCAATCCGGAGATCGAGCCGGTCGGCGACGAGCAATGGACCAACTGGGAAGGCTGCCTCTCGATGCCGGCGATGCGCGGCCGGGTGCCGCGCTGGAAGCGCATCAGGCTGATGGCGGTCGATCTCGACGGCAAGCGCACGACGCGCCTCGTCGCCGGCAAGCAGGCGCGCACGGTCCAGCACGAATACGATCACCTCGACGGGCGCCTCTATCCGTCGCGGATGGTCGAGACGCATACGCTGGGATACCTGGAAGAGCTGGTCCGCTCGGGCCAGGTGCCGGCCTATACGCCGAACAGGTCGGCCGAGTATCTCAAGGGCCAGGACGCGCTGCTTGCCCGGCTGAAGCGGGTCGGGCGGACCTGGGCGCTATGAGCAAGGGAAGGCGACTTCGCGACCGGATGGCGTCGTCCGGGCTCGCGCATGTGATGGCGGCGCATTCGCCGCTCTCGGCGCGCCTGGCGGAGGAAGCCGGCTTCGACGGCCTCTGGGCCTCGGGCTTCGAGCTCTCGGCGCTTTATGGGCTGGCGGATGTCAGTCTGGTCTCGATGACCCAGCATCTCGAGATGCTGCGCGCGATGGCCGAGCAGTCATCGCTGCCGATCGTCGCCGACATCGACACCGGCTACGGCAACGCGGTCAACGTCGTCCACGCGATCCGGCAGTACGAGCACGCCGGCGCCGCGGCCGTGGTGATCGAGGACAAGAGCTTTCCCAAGGTGACGAGCCTTATCGCCGACGGCCGCCAGGATCTCGTCCGCATCGAGGAGTTCCAGGGCAAGATCGCGGCCGCCCTGGCGACGCGGGTCGATCCGAACTTCCTGGTGATCGCCAGGACCGAGGCCTTGATTGCCGGGCTCGGCGAGGAGGAGGCGCTGAAGCGGGCGAAGGCTTACGAGGAGGCCGGCGCAGACATGATCCTGGTCCACTCCAAGCAGAAGACGCCGGCGGAAGTCGAAAGCTTCGTGCGCGCCTGGTCCGGCAAGGCGCCGATCGTGCTGGTGCCGACCGCCTATCCCGAGCTCAACGCCGA
>CAZDGR010000533.1:0-2101 GCA_964504845.1 uncultured Rhizobium sp.
GCTCCTAGCCGTCGAAGCGACTGCTGCCCGCGGCGATGCGGCCGGGCGGCTGGATCAGGCCCATGAGGGCGCGCGCGGTAACGCTCTTGCCGCTGCCGCTTTCGCCGACGATGCCGAGGAACTCGCCCCGCGCGGCGGAAAAGCTGAGCTGCTCGACCGCCGCCATCTCGCCCTTCTCGGTGCGGAAGCGAACGCTCAGGTCGTGGACCTCGAGAAGCGCGCTCAACTCGAGGCCACCTTCATGCGCGGATCGAGCACGTCGCGAAGCCCGTCCCCGAGAAGATTGAGGCCGAGCACGGTGATCGAGATCGCGATGCCCGGCATCAGGGTGATCCACGGTGCCTCGCGGATGAAGTTGCGCCCGTCGGCGATCATGTTGCCCCAGGTCGGCGTCGGCGGTGCCGGCCCGACGCCGAGGAAGCTCAGGACCGCTTCGGCCAGCACCGAATAGGCGAAGATGAAGGTGAGCTGGACGATCAACGGCGCCAGGCTGTTGGGCAAGACATGACCGAGCAGGATCCTCGCGTCCCCCGCCCCGGCGACCCGGGCCGCCTGCACGAATTCGGCCTCGCGGACCACCAGCACCGAGGCGCGGACGATGCGTGCCGTCCGCGGCGTGTAGACGGCGGCGAGCGCTATCACCACGTTCAGTTCCGACGGGCCCAGTGCCGCGGCGATGGCGATGGCGAGAAGGATCGCGGGGAACGCCATGAAGGCGTCCATGACCCGCATCACGGGATTGTCCAACTTCCGAAAATAGCCGGCGATGGCGCCGAAGAAGGTGCCGAAGACGCCGGTAAACAGCACCACCATGACGCCGATGCGGAGGCTGACCTGCGCGCCATAGGCGAGCCTCGCGAGGATGTCGCGCCCGAATGCGTCGGTCCCGAGAAGAAACCGTGCATCGCCGGGCGCAGTGAAACGCAGCCGCATATTCATGCGTGTCGGGCTCTGCGTCGCTATCCACTCGGCGGCGACGGCCGCGACCACGACGAGCACGAACAGGCCGAGCCCGGTCATGAACAGTCGGTGGCGGAGCAGACGCCTAATCGGCATAGCGCACCCGGGGATCGAGCCACGCGTAGAGGAGATCGACGACGAGATTGACCAGGACCAGGGCCGATGCGGTCAGGAGCAGTCCTCCCTGGATGACCGGATAGTCCCGGCGCTGGATGGCGTTGACGATCAGCCGCCCCATTCCCGGCAGCGAAAATACCGTCTCGATCACCACCGTGCCGCTGAGGCTGAGGCTGAGGATGATGCCGAAGACGGTCACCAGCGGGATCATCACGTTCTTCAGGGCATGCTTTCCGATCACGCTCCAGCGCGGCAGGCCCTTCGCCCGCGCCGTCTGCACGTAGTCCTGGCGCAGCACTTCGAGCATCGACGATCGCGCCATACGCGCCAGGAGCCCGATCTGGGTGAGCGCCAGCGCGATCGCCGGCAAGGTCAGCGCCACGAGCGCGCCGCTGACGCTCTGGTCGAACGGAACGTACCCGCCGGTCGGGAACCAGCCGAGATACACCGAGAAGAACATGACGAAGAGGATCGCGAGCCAGACGTTCGGCAGCGAAACGCCGAGCAGTGCCACCGTCATGCAGAGCTGGTCGACCCAGGAGTTCTGGCGGACCGCGGCGAATACGCCGAGGCCGACGCCAAGCACCAGGGTCAGGGTCATGGCGTAGATCGAGAGCGCGATCGTCACCGGCAGCCGCTCGGCGACCGCTTCCGCGACCGTGCGCTGAAGCAGGATCGATCGTCCGAGATCACCCTGAAGCAAGCCCATGACCCAGCTCAGCAGCCGCTCGTGATAGGGCAAGTGCAGGCCGAGCTGGACTCGTATCACCGCGATCTCGTCCGGTGTCGCGTTGGCGCCGGCGACCACCGATGCGGGGTCGCCGGGTACCAGCGACATCACCGAGAACGAGATGATCGTCACGAGAAAGACGACCAGAACGGCACTCGCAAGGCGATGCAGGATATAGCCCGTCATCCGAGGCTCCGGTCGACGCCCGCCTCTGGCCGGATCTTCATCGGCGTCAGCGGTTCAGCGGGTAGAGGGTCTTCGGCGCCTTCTTGAACGGGAAGCTGCTGAAGTCAT
>CAZDGR010000534.1:0-2095 GCA_964504845.1 uncultured Rhizobium sp.
GAGGAGTTCCCGGCGCTTTCCGGCGACACGCTGCCGCACCGCTTCGAGCTTCCGGCCGACGGGCTCCGCACGCTGATCGACCGCACGCGCTTCGCCATCTCGACCGAGGAGACGCGCTACTACCTGAACGGCATCTATCTCCATGCCGCCAAGCAGGACGGCGTCGACGTGCTGCGCGCGGTCGCGACCGACGGTCACCGGCTGGCCCGTGTCGAGATGGCGCTGCCCGAGGGTGCCGCCGGCATGCCGGGCGTCATCATCCCGAGGAAGGCGGTCGCCGAGCTCCGCAAGCTGGTCGAGGAGACGCCGGGCCCGGTGTCGCTGTCGCTCTCGGAAGCCAAGATCCGCTTCGCCTTCGACGGCACCATCCTGACCTCGAAGCTGATCGACGGCACCTTCCCCGACTACGAGCGCGTGATCCCGGTCAACAACGACAAGATCATGACGGTCGAGTGCAAGGCGTTCGCCGAGGCGGTCGATCGCGTCGCCACGATCTCGACCGAGAAGAGCCGGGCGGTGAAGCTGGCCGTGGCGCCCGACACGCTGACCTTGTCGGCATCGAGCCCCGAGAACGGCACCGCGACCGAGGACCTGCAGGTCAAGTTCGCCGCCTCGCCGATCGAGATCGGCTTCAACTCCCGCTACCTGCTCGACATCACCCAGCAGATCGAGGGCGACGGCGCCGAGTTCGTGATGGCGGATGCCGCATCGCCGACCATCGTTCGCGATCCGTCCGACCGGAGCGCCCTCTACGTCATCATGCCGATGCGCGTGTGAGGGCGTGACAGTTACGGCTCTAAGGATTCCTGTGATGCCGGAGCCCGGGGCCTCGGGCCTCGCGGTGCTGCGCCTCAAGCTCAGCGACTTTCGCGGCTACGCCGAGGCGCGCATCGAGGTCGACCGCCGATCCGTGGTGCTGACCGGCTCGAACGGCGCCGGAAAGACCAATGTCCTGGAAGCGCTGTCGATGCTGGCGCCGGGCCGGGGCCTGCGGCGTGCGCGCCTTTCCGATCTCGATCGTCAGGGCGGCGGCACCTGGGCGATCGCGGCGAGACTCCAGCGCGGAGCCGACGAGCCGGTCGAGGTCGGCACCGGACGCGATCCCGAAGGCGGCGACAAGCGGGTCGTCCGCATCGATGCGAAGCCGGTCCGCGGCCAGACGCAGCTTGCCGGGATCGGCGCCATCCAGTGGCTGACGCCGCAGATGGACGGGCTCTTCCTCGACGGTGCCGGCAACCGGCGGCGCTTCCTCGATCGCCTCGTCACCGGCGCCGATCCCGATCACGCCGGCCGTCTCGCGGCATACGACCACGCCCAGCGCGAGCGGCTTCGTCTCTTGCGCGAGGGGCGCGCCGATCCCACATGGCTTGATGCGCTCGAGGACACGATGGCTCGCCATGGCGTCGCGGTCGCGGCGGCACGGCGCGAACGGGTTCACGCCCTCGACGGCGCCACCGTCGGCAGCGGCGTCTTCCCGCAGGCAGCCCTCCGTCTCGCCGGCACGGTCGAGGCCTGGCTCGACGAGATCCCGGCACTCGAGGCCGAGGATCGCCTGAAGGCCAGGCTCGCGCAGAACCGCCGCCTCGACGGCGAGAGCGGCATGACCGCCGAGGGTCCGCACCGGAGCGACCTGGAGGTGACCCATGTGGGACGCGGCCAGGCGGCCAGGCTCTGCTCGACCGGCGAGCAGAAGGCGCTCCTGCTCTCGATCCAGCTCGCCAATGCGCGGCTGGTGAAGGGGCATTCGGGTGCGGCACCGCTTCTCCTGCTCGACGAGGTGGCAGCCCACCTCGACGAGACCAGGCGGACGGCGCTGTTCGAGGAGATCCAGGTGCTGGGAGCCCAGGCGTGGCTCACCGGCACCGACGCACAGCTTTTCCGGCCGCTTCGCGGCCTCGGCCAATTCCTCCGCGTCGCCGACGCGAGCATTTCGAACGATTGAGTCAGATGAGCGAACCAGCGAAGCCGCAAAGCGCGGACGACTACACTTCCGATGCGATCAAGGTCCTGAAGGGCCTCGATGCCGTGCGCAAGCGCCCGGGCATGTACATCGGCGACACCGACGACGGCTCGGGCCTGCACCACATGGTCTATG
>CAZDGR010000535.1:0-2056 GCA_964504845.1 uncultured Rhizobium sp.
GCGAAAGCGCCTGCTTGCCCGCTCGATCTGGATCACGGTTCCGGGCACCCTCGCCGCCATTTACGTCGCCCAGCGAACGGTCCCGCCGATGAGCGGTCTCGACGAGCCGGTCGCCCGGCTCATGCTGGCGACACGCTGGCTCCTGGTGGCGATGCTTCCCTACGTCGCCGTATGCCTCACGATCCTGGGCATCCGCTTCTTCGAGGGAGCGCACGATCCGACGCGTGGCCTCGAAAGCAACAGGCTCAAGATCCATTGCCGGGTGATGCAGAACACGCTGGAGCAGCTTGTCTGGTTCGCCGTGTGCATCCTTGCCATTGCGCCGATGCTGGCGCCCGCCGAAGCGCACTTCGTTCCGATCGCCTGCGTCGTCTTTCTCCTCGCCCGGCTCGTCTACTGGTGGGGCTATCTGCGCCGCGACACGCTGGGACGCGCTCCGGGCGTCCAGATCACCTTCACCCTGAACATCCTTCTGCTGGTCCTCGCGCTGGCGTCGTTCGTTCGGACGCTCTAGCGATTCCAGCTACCTCCCAAACCATTCCCTCTGGCGCGGGTGCTGGAGCGCGTCGGGGTTGATCAGCCTCGGCGGCGTCTCCTTCCGCGCGTACGCGGTCGCCGACTTGAACGAGCCTTCGGCGAGGAGCCGGTTGCACTCGTCGGTATGGCAGAGCGAGTGCGGGGAGACGAAGACGTTCTCGAGCTTCAGGATCGGGTTGTCCGGCGGCGTCGGCTCCTGCTCGAACACGTCGATGCCGGCGCCGGCGATCCTGTTGCTCGCCAGCGCGTCGTACATCGCCTTCTCGTCGACGATCGGCCCGCGCGCGGCGGAAATGAAGTAGGCGGTCGGCTTCATCAGGCTGAATGCACGCTCGCCGACCAGCTTCCGGGTCGAGTCGTTCAGCAACACGTTGACGCAGGCGAAGTCGGATTCGCGGAACAGCGTGTCGTAGTCGACCAGCCTCACGCCCAGCGCCTTCGCATCCTCTTCCTTTGCGTAGGGGTCGTGGGCGATGAACTTCATGTCGAGCGGCTTCGCGATCTTGAACAGCTCCTTGGCGATGTTGCCGAAGCCGATCGTGCCGAGCGTGCGCCCGGTGAGGCCGACGCCGTAGTACTGGCGCTGGTCGGCCCATCTGCCGGCGCGGGTGATGCGGTCCTTGTGGTTCAGCTTGTGCGCGAGCGCCAGGATGAAGGTCAGCTGCGTCGTCGCCATCGGCCGGCGCACGGCGTCCGGGTTGTTGGTCAGCAGCACGCCGTTGGCGGTCAGCGCCTTGACGTCGCGGTTGTCGTAGCCGGCGCCGAACCCGGCGACCAGCTTCAGCTTCTGGTCGGATCGGCCGAGCGCGTCGGCGCCGATGCCTGCGGCGACGACCGAAATAATGTCGTACCTGGCCGCGTCGTCGGCGGTCAGGACCTTCTTGGACTCCGGCAGGTATTCCCAGGTGACCTCCTTGGCGCCCTTCAGGATCTCCAGCGCCGACGGATCGAAGAAAGTCTTCTCGGTGCCGGCAAGGAGGGCGTCGCGCGTCACGCCGACGCGGATTGTCTCAGTGGCCATCGGAACGGATCTCCAGGAAAGGTGCGGCGAGCCTAGAGGCGGGGATGCGCAAGGGGCAAGATTGCATTCGGGTCCGCGAAACAGCGGGTCGGCTTGACACTCGCAACCCGGCCGAGTGACCTGCGGCGCCTTCAGACCGGAGTCCTCAATGCGCATCGCCAAGGTCGACGCCATCCGCATCCGCGAGCCCGAATGGTCGCCGCCAATCTGGTGGAGCACGACGCCGACCGACGTCCTGTTCGATCTCGGACGCGAGATGCGCGAGATGGCAGTCGGCCTCTACAACGCGCCGATCGAGATGCGGAAGGACAAGGTGACGGTGGTGATCGTCAAGGTCACGACCGATGACGGCATCGAAGGCCTCGGCGGCATCGCGCTCGGATCCGAGGCGATGGCCCAGGTGGTCGAGAACATCTTGGGTCCCCTGGTGATCGGCGGCTCGCCGTTCGACGTCGAGCTCCTGTGGGAGAAGATGTACCGCTCGACCATCAACATCGG
>CAZDGR010000536.1:0-2030 GCA_964504845.1 uncultured Rhizobium sp.
GCCATCTTCTCGGCACCGTTGATCGCCGCGAGGATCGAGGCCTCGGCTTCATCCATGCCCGTGATCGCGCCCGAGCGCACGCCCTTGGCGACGACGTGGCCGAGGCCGACGACGCGGGGCGAGCCGCCCGGCTCGATCCGGGCGATCACGCAGCACACCTTGCTCGAGCCGATGTCGAGCGCGGCGATGGTGCCGGTGCGGGTCTTGCCGTTGCCTTTGGCCATGTCTTTTAAGTCCGTGTCCCTTTAGCTCACGTCTGCTTCGGCGTTCCCTTGCCCTTGCGCACCTGGTCCGGGCTCACCCGGATGACGAAGCGGTCGGGAAGGCGGAGGTCGATGGTGACGACGTCGCGGCCGAGCACCTTCTGGTCGCGCTCGAGCTGGGCGAGCTGGGTCCAGGCGGCGGCGATGTCGGTCTCGGGAAGGCGCACGTCGATGCCGTTGTCCATCTGCAGGTTCCAGCGTCGCTCGCCGACGCGGATCGCGGCGGTGACGCGGCGCTCGAGCTGGGGCTCGGTCGCGAGCAGGGCGAGCAGTTGCGGCGCACCCTTGGGCGCATCGTCGCCGACCAGCGTGATCAGGTGGCGGAAGCGATCGAGGCCGGAACGCAGCACCACCGCGCCTTCACGATCGACCAGCACGAGCTTGCCGCCGCGCTGCCAGAGAGCCATCGGCACGCGCTCCTCGATCGCGATCGAGATGACACCGGGAAGGCGGCGCTCGACCTGGGCGTCGCGCACCCAGGCGAGCTTCTTCAGCCGCTGACGGACAGCCTCGGGATCGACGGCGAGGATCGGCATGCCGCGCTGCACATCGATCGCCGCCAGCATGTCGGGGGCTGCGGTCTCGGTGCGGCCGGTCACCAGGACTTCCTGGACGGAAAGGCCGAAATCGGCGGTCATCGCCAGCATGCCTTGGCCGATCCGCTCGACCGCGCTGCCGACGGTGCCGGCTTTCCACACCTGGTAGACGCCATAGCCGCCGGCGCCGAGCGCGAGCGAGACGGTGAGGCCGAGGGTCGCCGGCCTGATCCATTTCGGCCAGGCGCGTCGACGGCGCGGACGCCGCTTGTCGGAATCGCCGATCAGGAATCGCATCGGGCCTCCTCGACCATCCAGGAGACGAGGTCTGTGAAGGAGATGCCGAGGAACGCCGCCTGCTCGGGAACGAGGGAGAGCGGGGTCATGCCCGGCTGGGTGTTGATCTCAAGGAAGATGAGCCGGCCCGGCTCGCCCTTGGTGTCGTCGTAGCGGAAGTCCGAGCGGCTGACGCCGCGGCATCCCAGCGTCTGGTGGGCGAGGAGCGCTACCTGCATCGCCTGGTCGAAGATCAGCTTCGGCACCGGCGCCGGCAGGAGGTGGTCGGCTTTCCCGTCCGTGTACTTGTTCGTGTAGTCGTAGAAGCCGGTGCGGGGACGGATCTCGGTCACCGTGAGCGGCCGGTCGCCCATTACCGCCACCGTCAGCTCGCGGCCGGCGACGTAGCGCTCGACCATCACGGTCTCCCCGTAGCTCCAATCCTCGTCGGGCGGACCGTTGTCGCCCTCCTTGACGATGCGGACACCGATCGAGGAACCCTCGGCGATCGGCTTGATCACATAGGGCCGTTCCATCGCCTTGCCGGCGAACGCGGCCTTGCGGGGGGCGAGCTTGTGCTCGACCAGCGGAATCCCGATCGCCGAGCAGACCTCCTTGGTCCGCACCTTGTTCATCGCGATCGCGGACGCCATCACGCCGGAATGCGTGTAGGGGATGCCGAGGATGTCGAGCAGGCCCTGGATGCGGCCGTCCTCGCCGAAACGGCCATGCAGCGCGTTGAAGCAGACGTCGGGCTTCGCCTCGGTCAGGACCTTGGCGATGTCGCGGCCGACGTCGATCTCCGACACCTTGAAGCCGGCGGCCTTCAATGCCTTCGAGCACTCGCGGCCGGTGACCAGCGAGACATCGCGCTCGCTCGACCAGCCGCCCATCAATACAGCCACGTGCTTGGCCATCACGCGGTCTCTCCCACGATACGGATCTCCCAGCGGAG
>CAZDGR010000537.1:0-1998 GCA_964504845.1 uncultured Rhizobium sp.
GGCAGGTCGGCATCGGCGCGACGCTGGTCGGTCTCTACTGGGCAAGCGAGATGTCGGTCCGCCGCACGCTGCTCGGCGAGATCGCGGGAGGCGAACGCCTGGGATCGGCGATGGGTCTCGACTGGGTGGCCGTCAACGGAACCCGGCTGATCGGTCCGCTTCTCGGCGGAGCCATCTACGCCGGCTGGGGCGTCGGCGGCACCTTCCTCCTGGGCGCTATGCTGTTCGGCACGGCCGCG
Organism: uncultured Rhizobium sp.; assembly: GCA_964504845.1. Lineage (GTDB taxonomy): Bacteria > Pseudomonadota > Alphaproteobacteria > SHVZ01 > SHVZ01 > SHVZ01. Next base: position 240 of record CAZDGR010000537.1, read on the forward strand.
CTTGTCGCCCTCGGCCTCAGGGCCGGGATGGAGGCGCGCGGCAAGGTCGGGCGCAACGTGCTGAGCGACATCGTCGACGGGCTGCGTTGGGCCGCCGCGAGGCCGGTGGTCATGGGCCTGTTGGCGGTCACCGTGGTGATGAACGCGCTGGCTTTCCCCTATGCGAGCATGGTTCCGGTCATCGGCAAGGAAGTGCTCCGCGCCGACCCCGTCGGGGTCGGGCTCCTCACCTCGGCCGAGGGCATCGGCGCGCTTCTCGGGTCGTTCGTGCTGGCGAATACCGTCCGGCCGGCATGGTATGCACGTACCTTCACCATCGGCTGCACGATCTGCCTGTCTGCTGCCTTGGTATTCGGGCTCTCGGCCAGCTACGTCTTCTCGCTGGGCGTGTTGGTGCTGCTCGGCCTCGGCTCGTCGGCCTTCGCCACCATGCAGTCGACCGTCATGCTGACCGCGGCGCCGCCCGAGCAGCGCTCGCGGATGATGGGCGTGCTCAGCTCGACCATCGGCACCGGCCAGATCGGCTACCTCCATATCGGCATCCTGGCCGACTACTTCGGCGCGCCCTGGGCGGTCGCGATCAGCATGACCGAGGGGCTGATCCTGCTGGCGCTCTGCGTCAAATTCTGGCCTGCCCTCTGGCGCAGGGAGTGAACCGGCGCTATAGGCTTTCACTATGCGGGGGACGTCGAGCCTGTGGCGCCGTTGGGAGCTGCCGACCTGGGGCGTCGCCGTCGCGATCTACGGCAGCTGGATCGTGCTGACGCTCGGCTGGGCGACCGTCCCCATCTGGGTCGCGGTCCCGGCGATGGGCTGGCTTCTCGCCTGGCATGGCTCGCTCCAGCACGAGACCATCCACGGACACCCGACCCGGAGCCGCTGGATCAACTCAGGCCTCGGCGGCGTGCCGCTGGCGATCTGGCTTCCTTACGAGCTTTATCGGTCGAGCCACATCGTCCATCACCGCGACGAGGACCTGACGATCCCGGCGGTCGATCCGGAATCCTACTATGTGCCGGCCGACGACTGGATGAGGGCGACCGGCGTGAAGCGCGCGCTGCTGGTCTTCAATCACACGCTGCTCGGCCGCTTCACGGTCGGGCCGGCGATCTGCCTCTGGCGCTTCTACCCGTCGGAGCTGAGGGCTCTCGCCCGCGGCGAGCATGCGGGCGCCTGGATACTGCATCTGCTGCCGTTGATCGGCGTGGTCGCGTGGCTCGCCTGGTGCGAGGTGCCGGCCTGGGCCTACGCGATCGCGGTCTATCTCTCGATATCGATCACGATGATCCGCTCCTTCGCCGAGCACAAGGCGGCGGAGGAAGCGGCCGGCCGCACCGCGGTGATCGAGGCGGCGTGGCCGATGGCGATACTCTTCCTCTACAACAACCTGCATGCCCGCCATCACGCGCGGCCGGACCTGCCGTGGTTTGATCTCGCCGCATTCCACCGTTCGCAGCCGGAGTGGAACGGACTCGCCTATCGGGGATACACCGACGTGCTCGGCCGCTTCCTGCTGAAGCCGGTCGACCGCCCGGTCAGGTTCATGGATCTCGCCTAGCGGTATCTGAGCCGCTGGCCGAGACCCATCCTCTTCGCCTTCTCCAGCATCGCCGCGCCGAGCGCCACGTCCGAGAGCGACAGGCCACGGTGCCAGAACAGGATCGTCTCGTCGTCTCGCTCGCGACCCGTCTTCCTGCCGACGATGATCTCGCAGAGCTCGCCATGCAGGGTCTCCTCGCTGAGCTTCCCTGAATCGACA
>CAZDGR010000538.1:0-1987 GCA_964504845.1 uncultured Rhizobium sp.
ATAGGGCTTAACTCCCTCCTATTTGAGCGGGTCATCGCCACCAGCCTTCGCTCGCGACGCGAGTGAAGGCTGCCGCGCCGTAGCCCAAAGCGCGAAGGCGGGCGTTGCACCCGCGAGCTTCGGCTCGGCAGGCCAGCCTCGATCAGATGCTCGCCTTCAGCCGCCGCACCATTTCCGGCATCAGCTCGGTCGCGACGTTGGCGAAGGCGAGGCGGAGGTAGCTCTCCTGGCCGGGCCCGAACATGGCGCCCGGCACGCAGAGCAGGTTCTGCTCGTCGGCGAGGCGCTTCGCCACCTCGCGGCCCGGCGTGCCGCCGAACGGATGGCGGACATAGGCGAAATAGGCACCGACGCTGACCAGCTCGTAGCCCGGATCGTTGGTCCGGAAGGCCTCGGCGACCGCCGCGGCGCGGCTTCGCATCATCTTCGTATTGCCCGAAACGAAGCCACCGAGATTGCCGAGGCCGAACAGCGCAGCCTCCTGCCCGAGGCGCGGCGCGCAGATCGCGACGCAATCCATCGCCTTGGCGATGCGGCCGATCAGATCGGGATGCGCGATCACCGATCCGACGCGCCAACCGGTCAGGCAATAGACCTTCGAGAAGCTGTAGAGGTGGACGACGGTGCCGGCCCAGCCGGGATCGCCGAACAGCTCGTGCGGCGTGTCATCGGAGGGCAGGAAGTCCTTGTAGGTCTCGTCCAGCACCAGCGCCACGCCGCGCTCGCGCGCGAGGTCGTAGAACGCGCGGATGACGGAGGCCGGATAGACCGCGCCGGTCGGGTTGTTCGGCGTCACCAGCACGATCGCCCGCGTCTTCCGTCCGATCAGCCGTCGCGCGTCCTCGGGATCGGGCACGCCCTTGCGGTCTGGACGGAACGGCAGGTGGACGGCGCGGACGCCGAGTCCGTCCAGCCACATCTGATGATTGAAGTATGCGGGCTGCGGCAGCAGCACCTCGTCGCCCGCGGCGCAGAGCACCTGCATCGCCAGGCAATAGGCCTGGTTGCAGCCGGCGGTGATCGCGACGTTCTCCGATCCGATCGAAGCGCCGTAGAAGCCGCTCATGTGCTCGGCCAGTGCGCTGCGGAGAGCGGGAAGCCCTTCGATCTCGGTGTAGCGGTGCGAGCCCGGGTCGGCGACGAGCCGCGCGAGGTGATCGGTCAGCGGTTTCGGCGGCGGATACCCGGGCACGGCCTGGGCCACGTCGATCAGCGGCTTGTCGGTAGGAAAGCGGCGGCCGGCGATCCAGGCCCGGGTCTCGGCGATCGCCGGTGCGGCGACCGCCTCCCAGGCCGGGTTGGTGGGATAGCGCATGGGCGGGTCAGAATCCTCGGAGCGGCATCTCAGGGGAACGGCGGAGCCAGTTGTCGCCGGGATAGTGGGCGGTGCCGTCGATCACGTGAAGCGAATAGGCGACGCGGGACTTAGGGGAGCGATTGGCGGCGCTCCAATGCGGCAGCAGGCCGTCGAGCATCACCAGCGTGCCCTTCGGCGCCTCGAGCGGGACATAGCCCTCGGGCGGCAAGGGAAGCGGGATTGGATCGAGCTCGTCGAAGACCACTCCGTCACCGGATCGCCGGAACCGGCGCTTGAGGCCGAGCCGATGGCCGCCCGGCAATCCCCACATGCAGCCGTTCTCGACCGTCGCATCTTCGAGCGCGAACCAGAAGCCGGTGACGGTGACCGGATCGGTGTAGAGGAAGGTCGCATCCTGGTGCGCGGAGACCTCGCCGCCGATGCCCGGGGGCTTCAGGATCACCATCGACTGCAGAAGCTTCGCGTCGAGGCCGAGCCGCCGCGAGATCGCCCTCAATCGCGGGTCGCGCGAGAACGGGGCGAAGACAGGATCGAGGTCGTGCAGCGCGTGCCCGATCTTGTTGATCGCCCGGCGCTTCGGCACCGCGAGTCTGCCGTCGCGATCGAACGCCTCGGCCTCGAAGAAGCAGCGGATCGTGTCGCCCGATCCGAGGAAGTAGTCGTCGGTGG
>CAZDGR010000539.1:0-1983 GCA_964504845.1 uncultured Rhizobium sp.
CTTGCCGGCGCCGCTGGGGCCGACGATGGCGACGGTCGATCCCGGCTCCACCGTGAAGCTGACGTCATCGAGGATCCGCCGCTCGGGCTCGTAGGCGAAGCCGACCCGATGGAACTCGATCCGCCCGCCCGCGACCTGGAGCGCCGATGCGCCTGGTCTATCCGCGACCTCGCGCTCGACCTTCAGCAGCTGGAACATCTTCTCCATGTCGATGATCGACTGCTTGATCTGCCGGTACACGTTCCCGAGGAAGTTGAGCGGCAGATAAAGCTGGATCAGGTAGGCGTTCACCAGCACGAAGTCGCCGACCGTCATCATTCCGTCCGCGACTCCGTGCCCGGCCATGATCATGATCGCGGTGACGCCGATGGCAATGATGAAGCCCTGGCCGACGTTGAGGATCGAGAGCGTCGTTGCCGACTTGACCGAGGCGCGCTCGTAGCGCTCGAGCGCCGTGTCGAAGCGCTTCGCCTCATGCTCCTCGTTGCCGAAATACTTGACCGTCTCGTAGTTGAGCAGGCTGTCGATCGCCTTGGCGTGCGCCTCCTCCTCGGTCTCGTTCATCTGGCGGCGGAACTTGGTCCGCCACTCGGTGATCGTCAGCGTGTAGGCGATGTAGGCGACGATGGTGACGAAGGTGACGCCGGCATAGGTGATGTCATAGAGGCTCCAGAGGATGCCGCAGACCAGCGCCATCTCGACGAAGGTCGGCAGGATCATGAAGACAAGATAGGAGAGCAGCGTATCGATGCCCGACGTGCCGCGCTCGATCACCCGCGAGAGGCCACCGGTCTGCCGTTCGAGGTGGAAGCGGAGGGACAACGCGTGCAGGTGCCGGAAAGTCGCCAGCCCGAGCGAACGGATCGCACGCTGGCCGACCTTGGCGAAGACTGCGTCCCGGAGCTCGGCCGAAGCCGAGGCCACCACCCGAAGCAGGCCGTATCCCACGATCAGCGATGCCGGCACCACGATCACATGCGCCGCGCCGATGCTCAGCGCATCGACCGCACCCTTGTAGAGAATGGGGACATTGACCGTCGCGTACTTCGCCCCGAGCAGAAGCAGAAGCGCGACGATGACGCGCGCGCGCAGCTCCGGCTCACCTTTGGGCCAGACATAGGGAAGAAGAAACCGGATCGTGTCACGGTCGCTGCGATGCGGCGACGTCGCGGTTGCTGGCGCGGCCTGAGCGGGAGCGGAGATGTCCATCGGTTCTAGACGGTTAGCAAGGTTTGCCGGTCTTCGCCAGTCCGCCCGAGATAGTCGTCGGATTCGACCTCAAGATCATAGATAGTGCGCCGATGACCGTCGCCCAATTTCCGCTACGCGGCATCGCCTTCATGGTGCTGTCGGTCGTCATCTTCTGCGTCATGGACGTGCTGGTGAAGCTGCTGTCGCAGACCTATCACCCGTTCCAGGTCGCGTTCTTCCGGAGCCTCTTCGCGCTCGTGCCCATCGCCGTGATGGTCGCGGCCAGCGGCGGCATGCGTGTCCTCAAGACCCGGCACCTGGGCGGCCACGCCGCGCGGTCGGTCGTCGGCATCGCGGCCCTGCTGATGTTCTTCTATTCCTTCGCCCACATGAAGCTCGCCGACGTGGTCGCGATCGGATTCGCCGGGCCGCTGTTCATCACCGCGCTCTCGGTGCCGCTGCTGGGCGAGCAGGTGGGCTGGCGGCGCTGGAGCGCTGTCGTGGTCGGCTTTCTCGGGGTCGTACTGGTCGTCAATCCAGGATCGGGCGTGCTCGATCCGGTCGCCTTCATTGCGCTTGGCGCGGCACTGTTCTACTCCTTCGCCGTGATCGTCATCCGCCGGCTGTCGACGACCGAGTCGAATGCGGCAATTGTCTTCTATTTCTCGATCGCCGCCTCCGCCGTCTGCGGCGCCATGATGCCATTCCTATGGATGACGCCGACCTTCGAGCACCTTCTGCTGCTGATCCTGATCGGCCTTCTCGGCGGCAGCGCGCAGTACGTGATGGTCG
>CAZDGR010000540.1:0-1954 GCA_964504845.1 uncultured Rhizobium sp.
TAGAGCTGGCGCGGACGGCCGATCTTCTGCTGCGGGTCCTCGATCATCTCGCGCCACTGGGCGACCCAGCCGACGGTGCGCGCGAGCGCGAAGATCGCAGTGAACATCGAGGTCGGGATGCCCATCGCCTTCAGGATGATGCCCGAGTAGAAGTCGACGTTCGGATAGAGCTTCCGCTGGACGAAGTAGTCGTCCTGGAGCGCCACCTTCTCCAGCTCCATCGCCACGTCGAGGAGCGGATCCTTCACGCCGAGCTCGCCCAGGACCTCGTGGCAGGTCTTCTGCATGATCTTCGCGCGCGGGTCGAAGTTCTTGTAGACCCGGTGGCCGAAGCCCATCAGGCGGAAGCTGTCGTCCTTGCTCTTGGCGCGCTTGACCGCTTCGCCGACCTTGTCCTTCGAGCCGATCTCGCCAAGCATCGTGAGCACGGCTTCGTTGGCGCCGCCATGCGCCGGGCCCCAGAGGGATGCGATGCCGGCGGCGATGCAGGCGAACGGGTTGGCGCCCGAGGATCCGGCGAGCCGCACCGTCGAGGTCGAGGCGTTCTGCTCGTGGTCGGCATGCAGGATGAAGATGCGGTCCATGGCCTTCGCCAGGACCGGGCTCATCTTGTATTCCTCGCAGGGCACGCCGAACATCATGTAGAGGAAGTTCTCGGCGTAGCTCAGCTTGTTCTGCGGGTACATGAACGGCTGGCCGACCGAGTACTTGTAGGCCATCGCCGCGATCGTCGGCATCTTGGCGATCAGGCGGTACGAGGCGACCTCGCGCTGTTTCGGATCCGAGATGTCGGTGGAGTCGTGATAGAAGGCGGCCATCGCCCCGACGACGCCGCACATCACCGCCATCGGATGTGCGTCGCGGCGGAAGCCGCGCCAGAACTGCGTCATCTGCTCGTGAACCATCGTGTGATAGGTCACGTTCTTCATGAAGTCGGTCTTCTGGGCCTTGTTCGGCAGCTCGCCGTTCAGGATCAGGTAGGCGACCTCGAGGAAGTCACCCTTCTCGGCCAGCTCCTCGATCGCATAGCCGCGATGCAAGAGGATGCCCTGGTCGCCATCGATATAGGTGATCTTCGACTCGCAGCTGCCGGTCGAGGTGTAGCCCGGGTCATAGGTGAAGTGGCCGGTGTCGTTGTAGAGCTTGCGGACGTCGATGACGCTGGGACCGAGCGTGCCTTCGATGATCGGCAGCTGGATGGTTTTGCCGTCGGTGTCGGTGAGGGTCGCGATCTTGTTGGCGCCGGCAGATTTGGCAGTCATGGGCATCCCCCGCAAAGCTGAATACCGCCAAGAGAAACATACGCTTGGCGCGCTGCCAAGCGGTTTGCTGCATTGCAGAAACGTTAACCTTACCGAGTGGCGTCGGCGACGCGCCCGAGAGCCTCCTCGCGGCCGAGCACGGCGGCCACCTCGAAGATTCCGGGCGAAGTCGGTTCGCCCGCAAGCGCCGCCCGGAGCGGTTGCGCCACCTGGCCCAGCTTCACCTTGGCGGTCTCGACGAACGCTCGGACGGCCGCCTCGAGCGCCGCCTCCGAGAAGTCGGTCTCCGCCAGCGCCGGCGAAAGCTCGGCGAGCAGCTTCTTCGCCTCGGGCGTCAGCAGCGCCTTGGCCTTCTCCGAAATCGGGATCGGCCGCTTCAAGGTATAGAACCGGGCGTTCTCGACGAGCTCGACCAGCGTCTTCGCCCGCGCCTTGAGCCCGGCCATGCCGCGAACGATGCGCTCGCGGCCGACGGGGTCCACGTCCTTCAGGCGTTCGATCACCAGCGCGGCCAGACGCGCGTTGTCGGCCTCGCGGAGATAGTGGCCGTTCAGGTTGTCGAGCTTCGGGATGTCGAGGCGCGCGGCGTTGCGGCCGACGTCCTTGATGTCGAACCACTCGATCGCCTGCTTGGTCGAGATGATCTCGTCGTCGCCGTGGCCCCATCCTAGGCGCAGCAGGTAGTTGCGCAT
>CAZDGR010000541.1:0-1929 GCA_964504845.1 uncultured Rhizobium sp.
GACGATCTCGACCTTGATGCCCTTGGCCTCGGCCTTGAAGTCCTCGACCGCCATGCGGGCGGCGACCACCGAACCCTGGCCGGTCACGTCGGCATAAAGGCCCGACTGGTCGTTGAGCACGCCGATCTTGAGCACGCCGCCGGAGAGCTGGGCATGCGCGACGCCGGTCATGCCTACCAGCGCCAGCAGGGCGAACGCAGTCTTGAGTCTCATGACGAACCTCCCTTTCTTCGGATGATCCAGCTTATACGCCTAGATACGCCTCGATGTCGGTGCGCCTTTGGTCGAGATCGGCGATCTTGATCTCGTCCACGATGCGGCCGTGCTCCATCACGTAGAAGCGGTCGGCGACCTCGGCCGCGAAGCGGAAGTTCTGCTCGACCAGCAGGATGGTGAAGCCCTTGGCCTTGAGCTCGCCGATCGCCGTGCCGATCTGCTCGATGATCACCGGCGCCAGGCCCTCGGTCGGCTCGTCGAGCAGCAGCAGGCGCGCGCCGGTGCGGAGGATGCGGGCGATCGCCAGCATCTGCTGCTCGCCGCCGGAGAGCTTGGTCCCCTGACTCTTCAGGCGCTCCTTCAGGTTCGGGAACAGGCGGAAGATGTCGTCGAGCCCCATGCCGCCGCCCGCGATCTCCGGCGGCAGCATCAGGTTCTCCTCGACATCCAGCGAGGCGAAGATGCCGCGCTCCTCCGGGCAGAAGGCGAGGCCGAGCCTGGCGATGCGGTGCGAGGCAAGGTCGACCAGCTCGCGGCCTTCGAGCGTGATCGAGCCGCGCCGGTCGGCGATCATGCCGACGATCGACTTGAGCGTCGTGGTCTTGCCGGCGCCGTTGCGGCCGATCAGCGTCACCAGCTCGCCGGATCGTACCTCGAGGTCGACGCCGTGCAGCACGTGGGACTCGCCGTAGAAGGCGTTGAGGCCGGCGACCTTGAGCAGCGGCTCAGGCATGGTGACCGCTTCCCATGTAGGCCTGGATCACGCGCGGATCGCGGCTCACCTCGGCATAGGCACCCTCGGCCAGGATCTCGCCCCGCTGCAGCACGGTGATGCGGTCGGAGAGGTTGGCGACGACCTTCATGTTGTGCTCGACCATCACCACGGTGCGATCGGCGGCGACTCGTCGGATCAGCTGCTGGGTGCGCTCGATGTCCTCGTGGCCCATGCCGGCCATCGGCTCGTCGAGCAGCATGACCTCGGGTTCGAGCGCCAGCGTCGTCGCGATCTCGAGCGCGCGCTTCCTGCCATAGGCGAGCTCGACCGCCGGTACGTCGCGGAAGTCCTGGAGCCCGACCGCCTCGAGCAGCTCGAAGGCGCGACCGTTCAGCACGTCGAGCGAGCTTTCCGGGCGCCAGAAGTGGAACGAGGTGTCGAGCTTCCGCTGGAGCGCCACCCGCACGTTCTCGAGCGCGGTCAGATGCCCGAAGACCGCGGAGATCTGGAACGATCGCACCATGCCGGCGCGCGCGATGTCGGCGGCGCGCGCGCGCGTGATGTCGACGCCCTTGAAGCGGATATGGCCGCGTGTCGGGCTCAGGAACTTGGTGAGAAGATTGAAGCACGTCGTCTTGCCGGCGCCGTTCGGGCCGATCAACGCATGGATGGAGCCTCTGCGGATCTTCAGGGAGACGTCCTTGACGGCGACGAACCCCGAAAACTCCATCGTGAGGCCCTCGGTTTCGAGGACGATATCCGACATGCCCAGTAAGCGCTCCCGCCGGCTCTTCGGCCGGTTTCCTGATGCCTACTATATCGAGGGCATCCGAAGCTAACCACAGAAGCTTCGGTGAACAGGCCCTTATAGCTGCCCAGAAAAGTGGCAGGCGGTCCGATGACCGGGGAGATGCTCGGCAAGCGGGGGCTCGACCTCGGCGCAGACGCCTGGCGCGATCGGGCCGCGGGTGCGGAAGCGGCCTCCGGACGGGGGCGAG
>CAZDGR010000542.1:0-1926 GCA_964504845.1 uncultured Rhizobium sp.
GATGGCATCCAGGGCGGCGCCATGCCGTACAAGGTCGAGACGCCAGTGGATCAGGTCAAGATCGACCCGTATGGCCCTGACTCGCCTGAGTTCATCGTCGACGCCAACTTCGCGCACATGTTCACCTCGGCCCTCGCCTTCTGCCAGAAGCGCTACTCCGGCCAGGCGCACAAATGGAAGCACGAGCCGTCGGGCGGGCTCGGATGCTTCACCCCGGCCAGCTTCCCGGTCTTCGACGTCTTCCGCGATAATGTCTACGTGCTGGCCGACTCTAACCACGGCTACAAGATGATCGCCGTCGGCAAGCTCGCGGCGGGCGAGATCGTCAGCGGCACCAGGAGCAAGCTGCTCGAGCCGTTCCGGATCTCGCGATTCCCGGAGGGCAAGCTGCACCCGGTCTCCAACAGCCCGTTCCCCTGGAGCTGACCCCGATGCCCCGGCCGATGGACTTCATCCACAAGCTCAGGTTCGACGACCTTCCGGCGAAGGTGGTCGAGCAGGCCAAGCTCTGCCTCGTGGACCTCATCGGCGCGGCCGCCGCCGGCAGCGAGACCGCCATGTCCCGGATCATCCGCGACCACGCGGTCGAGACCTTCGGGGCCGGCAGGAATGCCGTCCGCCTGATGCTGGACGGGCGCAAGGTGGGGCCGGCCGGCGCCGCGATGGCCGGCGGCATCACGATCGACGCCTTCGACTCCCATGACGGCCATGTGCTGACCAAGGGTCATGCGGGCGTCGCGATCCTGCCGACCCTGCTGGCGCTGTCCGATCCTCAGAAGAAGATCTCCGGCCGCGAATTCCTGACGAGCCTGGTGATCGGCTACGAGATCGCGATCCGCGCCGGCATCGCCACCCACCGGACGGCGAAGGACTATCACACCTCCGGGTCCTGGAATTCGCTGGGCGCCGCCGCGGTCATGGCGCGCTGGATGAAGCTGTCGAAGGATCTGACCCGGGAAGCCCTCGGCATCGCTGAGTATCACGGTCCCCGCAGCCAGATGATGCGCTGCATCGACTTCCCGACCATGGTGAAGGACGGCTCCGGCTGGGGCGCCATGGCCGGGGTCAGCGCCGCCCTCCTCGCCCGCGACGGCTTCACCGGCGCCCCCGCGCTGGTGGCCGAAGGCGCCGACGTCGCCGATCTCTGGGCCGACCTCGGCAAGTGCTGGCGGATCATGGAGATGTACTTCAAGCCCTACCCGGTCTGCCGCTGGGCCCAGCCGCCGATCACCGCCAGCCTCGGCCTTCTCAAGAGGCACGGCATCAAGGGCGCCGACGTGACCCAGATCGAGGTCTCGACCTTCCACAACGCCGTCAGGCTCGCGACCCGGGCACCGAAGTCGACCGAGGAGGCGCAGTACAGCCTGCCCTTCCCGGTCGCCGCCGCGATCGTCCATGGCAAGGTCACCGCCCGCGAGGTCGACGGCAAGGGCCTGACCGATCCCCGGGTGCTCAAGCTCGCCCGCGGCATGAAGCTGACCGAGGACCTGTCGCTGACCGCCGAGTTCCCGGCGCGCCGCATCGCCCGCGTCGCCCTGACCATCAAGGACGGCCGCGTGCTCAAGTCCGACCTCGTCGAGGCGCTGGGCGATCCGGAGCGCCCGCTGGGCGCGGACGGCATCGTCGCCAAGTATCGCGAGACCGCCGAGGTCGTGCTCGGAAAGGCCCGCACGGAGAAGATCCTGGCTCAGGCGATGGCGATGGACGGGGCGCGAGCCGACGCCCGCGCGCTGGTCGATCTGGTGCTGGCGCCGGTGAAGGCCCAGACGGCGGTAACGACGAAGCGCCGCGCGGCCGCCCGGCCGAAGACGCGCGCCAATGGCGGCGCCCAGGCCCTGGCCGCCGACGACTGATCCGCTTCGAGACGCCCCGGCTACTCGGCCGCCGCGCCCAGCCGATGATCTGCCGTTCCCTGGCGTTCGATCA
>CAZDGR010000543.1:0-1892 GCA_964504845.1 uncultured Rhizobium sp.
CAAGTATCGCGAGACCGCCGAGGTCGTGCTCGGCATGGCCCGCACCGAGAAGATCCTGGCTCAGGCGATGGGGATGGACGGCGCGCGGGCCGATGCGCGCGCGCTGGTCGACCTGGTGCTGGCGCCGGTGAAGGCGCAGAAGCCGGCGACGACGAAGCGCCGCGCGGCGGGCCGGCCGAAGACGCGCTCCAATGGCAACGTCCAGGCCCTGGCCGCCGACGACTGATCCGCTTCGAGTCGCTCCGGCTATTCGGCCGGCGCGCCCAACCGACGATCCGTCGTTCCCTGGCGCTCGATCAGCTCGTCGCGCTCGATCATCCAGCCACGGAAGATGACCACCATCCCGAGCATCACCAGGACGGTGAAGACCATGACCATGATCGGCAGGAATACTTCGTGCATGCCCGACTCCTGAGGTTCTCCGTCGATCGGAGGATCCCCGGGGCCGCCATGGTCCGCATTGATTCAGGTCAATTCTGCGGAGAACCGCCTAGTTCACGTAGCGGTGCCGGGCGTGGATGCGGCGCTCGCGCGGGTCGGGGCGCGGCACGGCGGAGAGCAGCGCCTTCGTGTAGCCGTGGACCGGATCGTTGCAGACCTGCTCGGCGTCGCCGGTCTCGACCACCTTGCCGCGATACATCACCGCCACCCGGTCGCATATGTAGCGGATGACGCTGATGTCGTGGCTGACGAAGACATAGGCGAGCTTGAGCTCGTCCTGGAGCTGCAGCATCAGGTCGAGCATCTGGGCGCGGAGCGACACATCGAGGGCAGATGTCGCCTCGTCGGCGACGATCAGGCGCGGGCTGAGCGCCAGCGCACGGGCGATGCCGATGCGCTGGCGCTGGCCGCCGGAGAAGGCGTGCGGGTAGCGCTCGGCCCAGTCCGGATTGAGCCCGACGCGTTTCAGGAGAACCGCCACCCGGTCGTGCAGCTCCGAGCCCTCGGCGATGCCATTCACCAACAGTGGCTCGCCGACGATCTGGCCGACGGTCATGCGTGGATTCAGGGAAGCGAACGGATCCTGGAAGATCATGCGCATCTCGCGCCGGCACTCGCGCAGCTTGTCCTTCTCCAGGCTGGCCACGTCGTCGACGCTGCCGTCGGGACGGCGATAGAGGATCTGGCCGGCGGTCGGCTCGTAGACGCGGAGCAGGCAGCGGCCGAGCGTGGTCTTGCCCGATCCGGACTCGCCGACGATGCCGAGCGTCTCGCCCGCGCGCACGACGATGTCGACGTCGTCGACGGCGCGGACATGGTCGACCACCTTGCGGAAGAATCCCTTCCGGATCGGGAAGTGCATCTTGAGCCCGCGCACGTCCAGCAGCGGCGGCTCCTCGGCAGAGACCGGCTCGCGCGCGGCGCGGATCTGGGAGGGCCGCTCCAGCTTCAGCACGTTGCCGAGCAGCATCTGGGTATAGGGATCCTGGGGGGCGTGGAAGATCTGCTCGACCGGGCCGCGCTCGACCACCTTTCCCTGGTACATGACGACGACCTCGTCGGCGATCTCGGCGACGACGCCCATGTCGTGGGTGATGAACATCACCGCCATGCCACGCTCGGCCTGAAGGCGCTTCATCAGGTCGAGGATCTCGGCCTGGGTGGTGACGTCCAGAGCCGTGGTCGGCTCGTCGGCGATCAGCACCTGCGGGTTGCAGGCCAATGCCATCGCGATCATCGCCCGCTGGCGCATGCCGCCCGAGTACTCGAACGTGTAGCGCTCGATCGCACGCTCCGGATTCGGAATCTCGACCGCGCGCAGAAGCTCGATCGCCCGCGCCGTCGCCTCCTTCTTGCTCATGCCGAGATGGAGCGTCAGCACCTCGGTGATCTGGTTGCCGATCGTGTGCACCGGCGACAGCGACGACATCGGCTCCTGGAAGATCATCGCG
>CAZDGR010000544.1:0-1854 GCA_964504845.1 uncultured Rhizobium sp.
AACGACAGCTACTTCGGGCCGGAGCTCGCGACCTCGATGGCAGAGGCCTGGGCGACTGGGGGGGGCAGCGTCGACCTCAACGTCCTGGCCCCATTCGGAGCCGACGGGCACGAGCTGGTGGCGGATCGTGCCAGCTGGCCGCTTTGGGAGGATCGGCTGCAGCAGCACCTCGATGCGATCACACCTGACGGCGCCCTTCCAGACATCGCAACCGCTCCACGACCGCCGGCGATCGTCACCGCTGGGAGCCGATAGAGGAATTTCAGCGTTTCAGTTCGCCAGACTGCGTCCGGCGAAGCTCGGGACGAAACCCTGGGCGCGGATCTCGTCAGCAACGCGCGATGCCGTGCCGCCGTTCATGTACTCGACCACGAAGATCGACTTGCCCTTGGCCTTGGCGCGCTTCAGAAGGCCGACGCTCGCCGATACCATGCCGCCGGGGTTGCGGTTGCCCGAGTGGTTGGCGCCGTGGAAGAGGTCCTCCTTGGCGATGCCGTCGATGGCCGTGACGTAGCTGTCACTGGTCAGCAGCTCCTCGGCGTTCTGGACCACAATGGCGGCATCCGGCTTGATGCCTCGGGCCTGTGCCGCGACCTGCTGGACTAAAGCGATCATGGCAGCGCGGGAGCCGCCGGGCGCCTGGATGCTCTCGTAGCTGTCGACGCGGTCCAGGTAGAAGCCGTCATAGCCCTGGGCGAGGAAGCTTTTCACGCGAGCCGCGACGATGGCCTTCCAGCCGGGCTCCCAGAACTTCACGACGTAATTCCCAGCCCACCCTTGCGTCTTGCCGGTGAGCCACGACGGCGAGCCTGAAGCGCAGCAGCTCTTCCAATAGGGTCGGCCACGCTCGGCCTCGCCGATCGATAGGTAGGCCAGAACCGCACGCCGTCCACCGCCCGGCTTCGTCTGGAAGCGAGCCGCGGCGCCGGCGTGGTCGGGATCGACGACAACCATGTCGGCACTCGAAGACGCGATGCGGCCGACGTTTCCCTGCAGCTGGTAGGACCAACTCTTGGCCGATTTCACCAGCGTCCTGTTAGCCAGGGCCCCCGACGACGTGACGCCGAGAAGGGCAACTCCGGCAATCAGATATGCAACTCTTCGGATACGATATTGCATGAAGCACCTCTCGACAGGCTCGTTCGTTGCTGGCCTGGCTCCCTCGGGCGCTTATTAACTCTCGCAGATCGGAAACGACGATCTTCCGGACTGCGTGGTTAACGCCGACGGCTCGCTGCCTCAGCTGGTCCGTGCTATGTGCTTGGCGACTTCTCGACAGACGGCTGCAGCCGAACGGATGACCCATGAATCGGCCCGAGCGCATCGAGCAGACCGACCTCACGAGCCTCATGCTCGCCATGGGACAGGAGGCGCGTGCCGCCGCGGCTCAGCTGGCGTTGGCACCGACGGCTACCAAGAACACAGCCCTTCGCGAAGCGTCAGGCGCGCTGCGCGGCCGCGCGGCCGAGATCCTTGAGGCCAATGCGCGGGATCTCGAGGCGGCAAGAGCACGCGGGACGACCGGCTCATTCCTGGACCGCCTGGCGCTTGATCAGAAGCGGATCGACGCCATCGCGACCGGCCTCGAGGAAATCGCGGCGCTGGACGACCCGGTCGGCGCAGTGCTCGCGGAATGGACGCGACCCAACGGCTTGCGGATCCAGCGCATCAGACCGCCCCTCGGGGTCATCGGAATCATCTACGAAAGCCGGCCCAACGTGACGGCGGATGCAGGCGGGCTCTCGCTAAAAGCTGGCAATGCCGCGATCCTGCGAGGAGGCTCGGAGAGCTTTCATTCG
This sequence comes from uncultured Rhizobium sp., assembly GCA_964504845.1. GTDB lineage: Bacteria > Pseudomonadota > Alphaproteobacteria > SHVZ01 > SHVZ01 > SHVZ01. The sequence goes on from CAZDGR010000544.1 coordinate 1,800, forward strand.
AGCCGGGCGATCCATGCCTGCCTGGTCAAGGGCCTGGAAAAGGCCGGCCTGCCGG
>CAZDGR010000545.1:0-1836 GCA_964504845.1 uncultured Rhizobium sp.
GTTCGAGGCGGCGGGCTCGGCCGAGAAGACCAGCCCGGAAGCGGCCGGCTTCTTCTCCAAGGTCAAGGAACTCTGGACCGACCTGAAGAGCTAGGCACCGCCACCGCCGCGAGGCAGCCGCGAACGCGCTGCAATGCCGGCGATCCGTCGCGAAGAAAAGCGAACTTCACGATCAGCGCGACCGCGGCGAACAGCGACAGCACGGTGATGATCAGGCTGTAGTGGCGGATCTGTGCCGGCGGCTGCCGGATCAGGACGAGGAAGCCCCAGGAGGCGACGATGTCCGACAGCCGCCCGCCTGCGCCAGCGGACGGATCTGGCGGCCATCCGCATCGAAGTTGTCGGGGGTGAGCCACGCCGCGAAGCGCCGCGCATGATCCGGCCATTCGTGATCGAGAATCGCGTGCACCGCGGTGTCGCAGTTGGCGCCCTTGATCCAGCGATGCTGGCGGAGCACGCCTTCGAGCGTGAAGCCGTAGCGCCGGGCTGCCGCCATCGAGGCGAGGTTCGTCCTGTTGCAGCGCCAGTCGACCCGGCGATAGCCCAGGTCCTCGAACAGGTGGCGGAGCGCCAGCGCCACGGTCTCGGTGCCGGCGGTCGACTTCTGCAGGCGCGCGCCATAGACGAGGCCGAGCTCGGCCGTGCCCATCTGGGGCTGGATCGAGACGACAAGAAAGAGGCCGGCGATCCCGTCCTTGTCCACGACCGCGAAAAGGACCTGGTCGGGCTTGGCGATCCGCTCGCGAAGGAAGGCGGCGAAGGCGGCGCGGTCGGCGAAGGGCTCGGGCGGCGTCGCCGCCCACAGGTCCCGGTGCCGTCCGACCGCCTCCCAAAGTCCGTCCGCGTGCCGGTCGGGATCGACGCGCTCGAGCACGACCGTGCGGCCTTCGAGGCGGGCGACCTCGACAGGAGGACGAGGCGGCGACGTCATTCGGGCTTGGTCGGGAACTCGATCTTGGGCAGGACCGGCGAGAAGACCGGGCTCAGCGCAAAGGCCGGCTTGCCGCCCTTCTTGAGCTCGAGGAACCCGTCCCAGGCGGCGACGAACTTGTCGGCGTCCGCCTCGGTATTGAAGCGCACCAGGCAGCCCGTTACCTGGCCGTTGACCTTGAGCGGACCTTTCAGCGAGGCGCGGCCTTCGAGCCCGAGCACCTCCAGCGCCTTCAGGACCAGCCCGGGACTCGACTCGCCTTCGGGAAATGCGATCTCGCGGATGGTCATGGCGCGACTCTAGCCAAGGCGGACGCGGCCATCAAACCTGGGATCGGGCTATGCGGTCTTGGGCGTGCAGCAGGATGCCGGCGCGGCGAAGGCGTCCAGCGCATGGCGGCGGAGGGCGCTCACCGGCTCGGCCGGGTGGAGCACGCGATGGTCGATCGAGGGCAATGCGTCCCGTTCCTCCAGCGAGGACAGGTGCGGTCCGAGATCGCGCAGCAGCCCGTCGTGAAGCGCGTAGATCCACCCATGCAGATGCAGCGGCTGGCCGCGCGCCCAGGCGTTCTCGACAATCGGCGTCGCGGCGACGCGGCGGACCTGCATCTCGATGTTGATCTCGCACATGCGGTCGAGCCGGGCAGCCTCCGTCGGGATCGCGTCGAACACCGATCGGTGCTTGCGGTAAAGCATCGAGATCGGCTGCAGCCAATGGTCGAGCATGGCGCCCCGCTCGTCCGCCATGGCGCGCCGGATGCCGCTGCAGCCGTAGTGGCCGCAGATGATGACGTGCTGGACCTGGAGATACTCGACCGCGAATTCGAGCACCGAGAGCACGTTCATGTCGCTCGAATGCACGACATTGGCGATGTTGCGGTGGACGAAGACCTCGCCCGGATCGAG
>CAZDGR010000546.1:0-1835 GCA_964504845.1 uncultured Rhizobium sp.
CGCCGTCGCCCTGGCAGGCTTCGCAGCGCCCGCCCTTGACGTTGAACGAGAAGCGGCCGGGCGCATAGCCGCGGGTGGTCGACTCCGGCAACCCGGCGAACCAGTCGCGGATCGGCGTGAAGGCGCCGGTGTATGTCGCCGGGTTCGAGCGCGGGGTGCGGCCGATCGGCGACTGGTCGATGTCGACGATCTTGTCGATATGCTCGATGCCCTCGATCCGATCGTGCTCCGCCGCCGGCTCGCGGGCGCCGAACAGCTTGCGGGCAAGCGCCTTGTAGAGAGTCTCGATCACCAGCGTCGACTTGCCGCCGCCGGAAACGCCGGTAACGCAGGTGAAGGTGCCGAGCGGGATCTCGATATCGACGTTCTTCAGGTTGTTGGCGCGGGCGCCGATCACCTTGATCGACTGGCCTTCGCGGCCGGGGCGGCGATGGCGCGGTACGTCGATCTGGCGCATGCCGGTCAGGTACTGGCCGGTGATGCTTTCCGGGTTGCGCATCACCTCGGGCGGCGTGCCGATGGCGACGACCTTGCCGCCATGGATGCCGGCACCCGGCCCCATGTCGACCAGGTAATCGGCGGTCCGGATCGCGTCCTCGTCATGCTCGACGACGATCACGGTGTTGCCGAGGTCACGGAGTCGCTTGAGCGTTTCCAGCAGGCGCGCGTTGTCGCGCTGGTGCAGCCCGATCGACGGCTCGTCCAGCACGTAGAGCACGCCGGTCAGGCCTGAGCCGATCTGGGAAGCGAGCCGGATGCGCTGGCTCTCGCCGCCCGACAGGGTCGCCGACGCGCGGCCGAGGGTCAGGTAGTCGAGCCCCACATTGACGAGGAAGCCCAGCCGCTCGTTGATCTCCTTGAGGATACGCGCCGCGATCTCCTGCTGCTGCGCCTTCAGCTTCTTCGGCAGGTTCTGGAACCAGGTCGCGGCATCCGAGATCGACATCAGCGCGGTCTCGCCGATGTGCTTGCCGCCGACCTTGACCGCCAGCGCCTCGGGCTTGAGCCGGTTGCCGTCGCAGGCCTCGCACTTCGCCGAAGCCTGGTATCTCTCCAGCTCCTCGCGCACCCACGAGCTGTCAGTCTCCTTCCAGCGCCGCTCCATGTTGGGGATGATCCCCTCGAACGGCTTGGTCGTGGTGTAGCTGCGGAGCCCATCGTTGAAGGTCATCGACACCGGCTCCTCACCGGTGCCGTGAAGGATCGCCTTCTTGACCTTCTCCGGCAGCTGCTTCCACGGCATGCCGGTCGAAACCTTGAAGTGCTTGGCGAGGCTGTCGAGGGTCTGGTCGTAGTACTTCGATGACGAGTTCGCCCAGGGCGCGACCGCCCCCTCGCGAAGGGCGAGCTTCTCATCCGGGATCACCAGGTCCGGATCGAAGTACATCTTGGTGCCGAGGCCGTCGCAGACCGGGCAGGCGCCGAACGGGTTGTTGAACGAAAAGAGACGCGGCTCGATCTCGTCGATGGTGAAGCCCGAGACCGGGCAGGCGAACTTGGACGAGAAGATCGTCCGCTCTCCGCCGTCGGCGTTCTCGGCGAAGACCAGTCCCTCGCCGAGCGTGACCGCGGTTTCCATCGAGTCGGCGAGGCGGTTGCCGAGGTCGGGGCGCACGACGATGCGGTCGACCACGACTTCGATGTCGTGCTTCAGCTTCTTGTTGAGCGCCGGCACATCGCCGATCTCGTAGAGCTTGCCGTCGACCTTGACCCGCTGGAACCCTTTCTTCTGGAGTTCCTGCAGCTCCTTCCGGTACTCGCCCTTGCGGCCGCGGACGATCGGGGCCAGCAGGTAGAGGCGGGTGCCCTCCTTCATCGCCATGACCCGGTCGACC
>CAZDGR010000547.1:0-1806 GCA_964504845.1 uncultured Rhizobium sp.
ACCCAGGGCGACACCGAGCCCGCCTCGGTCGAGCAGCAGCGGCTCCTAGGATTGACCGCGCCGTCGCTCTATGACCTTCGCAACCTGTTCCAGGTGAACGTCGAGGAGGGACGGCATCTCTGGGCGATGGTCTATCTGCTGCATGCCCATTTCGGCCGCGATGGCCGCGAGGAGGCCGAGGAACTGCTCGCCCGCCATTCGGGCGATGCCGACAAGCCAAGGATCCTCGGCACCTTCAACGAGCCGATCTCCGACTGGCTCTCCTTCTTCATGTTCACCTACTTCACCGACCGCGACGGGAAGTACCAGCTGAAGAGCCTGGCCGAGAGCGCCTTCGATCCGCTGGCGCGAAGCTGCCGCTTCATGCTGACCGAAGAGGCCTATCACATGCATGTCGGCGAGAACGGCATCGGCCGTATCGTCAAGCGGACGCTCGAGGTGATGAAGGAGATCGGCAGCGAGGATCCGGAGGCGGTGCGCAGGGCCGGTGCGATCGACCTCGCCACGATCCAGCGCTACGTGAACTTCTGGTTCTCGTCGTCGCTCGACCTGTTCGGTTCCGAGCAGTCGTCCAATGCCGCGACCTCGTTCGCCAACGGCATCAAGGGGCGGCCCGACGAGGCGACGTTCGACGATCACCTCGCAACCGACAAGACCTGCGACATCGAGGCGCCAGACGGCGTCGGCGGCATCCGGCTCGACGCAGTGCCACTTCGCAACGCGATGAACGAGGTGACCCGCCGGGCCTTCATCGCCGACTGCGAGACCGGCTTTGTCCGCTGGAACCGGCTGATCGAGAAGGCTGGCTATCCGACCCGGCTGTCGCTGCCCTCGGGCCGGTTCCGTCGGGCGATCGGCGTCTGGGCGAACCAGCCTGTGGCTCCGGATGGAGCCATCATTCCGCGCGAGGCCTGGGAGGCGCGGAAGGTGGGGTGGCTGCCGTCCGAAGCCGACGGCGCCTTCATCCGCTCGCTGATGCGTCAGGTGGTGGAGCCCGGCAGGGTCGCCGGCTGGATTGCGCCGCCCGGTCGCGGCGTCGACCACCTGCCGGCCGACTATGCCTACGTGAAGTTCAACTGACGGCTGGCGAGGCCGATTGCGCAGGCGGTCGGCGCTGATATTCTTCCCAAGTCGGCGGGATGTCGGATAGGGGGAGTCCGACGCGCAGCTGGGGTGGCTGCGGTCTTCCGACGTCTTTTGTCCAAAGGAGATGAAAGTGACCCTTCGTATCAATTCGACCGCCCCGGACTTCCAGGCGAAGACCACGCAGGGCGACATAAAGTTTCACGAATGGATCGGCGACGGCTGGGCGATCCTGTTCTCGCACCCGAAGGACTTCACGCCGGTCTGCACCACCGAGCTGGGATACATGGCGCGTCTCAAGCCCGAGTTCGACAAGCGCAACACCAAGATCGTCGGCCTCAGCGTCGATCCGGTCGACAACCACGCGCGCTGGGCCAAGGACATCGAGGAGACTCAAGGAGCAGCCGTCACCTACCCGATGATCGGCGACCCCGAGCTCAGGGTGGCGACCGCTTACGACATGCTGCCGGAAGGGGCGGGCACGACCTCCGAAGGCCGCACCGCCGCTGACAACGCGACCGTCCGCTCGGTGTTCATCATCGGCCCGGACAAGAAGATCAAGGCGATGCTGACCTACCCGATGAGCTCGGGCCGGAACTTCGACGAGGTGCTGCGGCTCCTCGACTCCTGCCAGCTGACGGCGAAGCACCAGGTGGCGACGCCGGTGAACTGGAAGCAGGGTGAGGACGTGATCATCGTCCCGGCCGTCACCGACGAGGTGGC
>CAZDGR010000548.1:0-1802 GCA_964504845.1 uncultured Rhizobium sp.
CGTCCTGCGTCGCGCCCGAAGCGGCGTTGTCGGAATGGTCGAGCAGCACGATCGGCCCATCTGTGAGCGTCGCCGCCTCGGCGACGGTCTCCGACAGAGGCCGGCCCTTGTAGACGAAGTCCTCGCGAACCTGCCAGCCGGCGCGGGCGATCTCCTCGGCTGCGGCCTCGGCCGCCGCCTTGTCGTTGTCGGCGATGGTCACCACCGAGAAGCCCGCGTCCCTTATGTCGGCGAGCGGGAAGCCGAACAGGATCGAGGCCGAGATCAGGCCTGATTTCTCCTTCGCCCGCGCCAGCGCGTTCAGGCTCTTCATCGGCTCGTCGTCGGTGCCCTGGCGCAGCGTCTGGGAGAGCAGCGGCAGCTGGCGCCAGGTCATCACCGGCCGGGTCTTGCCGGCCATCGCATCCAGCACGATGCGGCCGGCGCGCTTGCCGGTGTCGTACATGTCGATATGCGGGTATGTGGAGTAGCCAACCAGCGCGGTCGCGTTGTCGACCATCGTCTGGGTACAGTTGCAATGCGGGTCGAGGGCGACCGCGATCGGCAGGTTCGGATGCGTCTTACGGATGCGGGCGAGCAGCGTGCCTTCGCCGTCCTCGAAGGATTCCGTGACCATCGCGCCGTGCAGATCGAGCAGCGCCGCGTCGCAACCCTTGTCGATCGCCTCGCAGATCGCGTCGCTCATGATCCGATAGGCCTCGTCGGAGACCTTGCCGGAAGGGACGGCGCTGGCGGTCATCGGGATCGTCATCTCGGCCCGGGCCTCCTCGGCCTGGTCGATGAAGGCGGCGATCGCGGTGTTGGTGCCCTTGAAGTAGTCGCGGGCGTCCTTGCCCTTCAGCATGTTGCGCTGGCCGAAGCGGGCGACGTCGGTCGGGATCGGCGAGAAGGTGTTGGTCTCGTGCAGCATCGCGGCGACGACCAGGCGCATGGCGTTCCCCCAAGAAGCAAGGCGCCCTCCCCCGGCATGGGAGAGGGCGCCTTGACTCTACCTCAGCTCCTGGTCGCCGCGTCGACTTCGTCGTCGGTCGGGAAACGTCCGGTCTGGTGCTTGGAGAAGGCGAGCTTGCCGTCGACCGTGATGTCGAAGATGCCGCCTTTGCCCTTCACCAGCTGAACCTCGGCGCCGAGCTTCGTCAGTCTGTCCCTCGCACGGAGGGCTCTCGGTTCGTAGTTTCAGGACGTGCAGTATTCGATCCGGACTTTCATGGCGACCTCTGGGAGTTGGAAGGGCACAAGTCAGAGATAGGTGGTCAGTCGGCCTTTTGCAGCATCCGGCCCATCGGCCGGCCGCCGACCACGTGGAAATGGAGGTGAGGGACCTCCTGATGGCCGTGATCGCCGATATTGGACAGGACGCGGTAGCCGGACTCGGCGAGGCCGGCGTCGCGCGCAACCTTGCCGATCGCGCGCATCAGGGCGGCCTGCTCCGCGTCGGACGCCTTCTCGGCGAAGTCGTCGAGGGAGACGTAGGCGCCTTTGGGGATCACCAGGATATGCACCGGCGCCTGGGGGCGGATGTCCGAGAACGCGAAGACATGGGCGTCTTCGTAGACCTTCTTCGATGGCAGCTCGCCCCTCAGGATCCGGGCGAAGACGTTGCCGGCGTCGTATGTCACGAGTCGTCCGGCTGCTCGCGGGCGCGGCGCTCGGCAATGCCGCTGATGCCCTCACGCTTGGCGAGCTCCGCCCAGACGTCGGCGGGCCTGATGCCGGCGTCCGCCCACATCACCAGCACGTGATAGACGAGGTCGGCGGACTCGGCGGCGAGCTTCTGGCGGTTGCCGCGGATCGCCTCGATC
>CAZDGR010000549.1:0-1798 GCA_964504845.1 uncultured Rhizobium sp.
GCCTCGCCTGGCGCACCGCTGATGCGGTCGCGGATCATCTGCGTGCCATCGGGCATGGCGATAAAGGCGTCCAGTACCAGCACGCCATTGTGCAGCGTTGCGTGGCCACCCAGCGGCACATCGCAGCTGGCCGTGAGCGCGCGTCCCAGTGCGCGCTCGGCGCCAACGATGGCGGTGGTCTCGGCGCTGGCCTTCTATCTCTTCATCGTCCACAGCCTCACCGCCGAGAAGCCGCTGATCGATCTCGCGATCTTCAAGGACGCGAACTTCGTCTCCGGCATGCTGATCGCCTTCCTGATCGCGGTCGTCGTGCTGGCGATGCTGGCGCTTCTCTCCCACCTGCTGCAGGACGTGCTCGAGTACCCGGTGATCGACGCCGGCCACATCATGGGGCCGAGGGGCCTCGGCACGCTGGTCGCGATGACGATCGCCGGCCGGATCGTCGACCGGGTCAACCCGCGCTACCTCGTCTGCTTCGGCGTCTCGCTGACCGCTTCGGCCTTCTGGCTGATGACCGGCTTCAACCTGAACGTCGACGCGTGGCAGCTGATCTGGACCGGCTTCCTGCAGGGCTTCGGCATGGGCTGCATCTACGTGCCGCTCTCCACCTTCATGTTCTCGACCCTGCCGGCCCAATACCGGACCGACGGCGCCAGCCTGAACAGCCTGATCCGCAACATCGGCGCCAGCGCCGGCATCGCCATCCTGGAGGCGCTTCTTGCGAGCAATCGCCAGGTCTTCCGTTCGCACATCGTCGAGACCATCACGCCCTACGACCCGCGCTTCCGCGAGCCGTCGCTGCCGAGCGCCTGGAGCCTCGAGACGCTGGAGGGGATGGCCAAGCTGAGCACGGAGATCGATCGCCAGGCGAAGATGCTGGCCTATCTCACCGACTTCCAGTGGATGACGGCGATCACGCTGGTGATCCTGCCGCTCCTGCTGATCGGGCGGCACCGGCGGTACTGAACCACCGGCGCCGCCTCCCGTCGATCAGCCCTTCTTCTCGATGTTCCACAGAACCAGGCGGACCGTGTCGAGCACGCCCGAGAGGTTCTTCCGGTAGGCGACCGGCGAATAGAACTGGCCGACCGGGATGTAGGGAACCACCTCGAAGAAGCGCGTCTGCAGCCGCTCGACCACCTTCTTCTGCTCCTCGGTGGTGGCCGCCATCGGGAACTCGAGGCGGATCTTCTCGAGCGTCTCGTCGCAGGGCCAGCCGAACCAGTTGGAGCCGTCGCAAGGCGTCGGCACCGCGGCGTTGGTCAGCGGGCTGCCCTGGGCCAGGCCGCCGCCCCAGGTGTGGAAGATGTGCCAGCCGCGGGGGTTCTTCTCGGGATCGTCCTTGAGCGCGCGGCGGGCGCTCTGGGTGCCCCAGTCGACCGTGTGCAGGTCGACGTTGATCCCCGCCTCCTTCAGCTTCTGCGAGGTGACGATCGCCTGGGTATGGGCAAGGTGCGCCTCCGCCGGATCGAGCAGCACGATGCGCTCGCCCTTGTAGCCGCCTTCCTTCAGCAGCTCCTTGGCCTTGGCGAGGTTCTGCTCCTTGCTCCCGGTCGCCCAGGGGCCGACGCCGGCGGCGGTCTCGAACGGCGTGCCGCAGACGAACACCGACCAGCATGGCTTCTCGTACTCGCGATTGCCGATCATCGAGCCGAGATAGTCGCGCTGGTCGCCGACCAGGTAGAGCATTGCCTGGCGGATCTTCGGATTGTTCATCGGCGGCGCCAGATGGTTGATCCGGAAGATGCCTTGCGTTCCGATGCGGTCGATGACGCGGACCTCGATATTGGCGTCTCGC
>CAZDGR010000550.1:0-1769 GCA_964504845.1 uncultured Rhizobium sp.
CGGGTTCGGCATCACGATCTTGCCCTTGTAGGCGGCGTTGGTCAGGTCCTTCCACGATTTCGGCGCCGGCGCCTTGGCCTTCTCGGCTTCCTTGGTGTTGAAGCAGACGACCGAGAGGTAGGCATCCATCCCGGTCCACATCGCCGGATTCTTGGCGTCCTTGAACACCGGCTTCAGGGCCTCGGCACCCTTCGGCGTATAGCCGGTCAGCATACCCATGTTTTCGAACAGGACGACCGACGAGGCCGAGAGACCCCAGATCACATCGGCGCGCGGATTGTCCTTCTCGGCGAGGATGCGGGCGGTCATCACGCCCGTGGAATCGCGAACCCAGGCGATTTCGACGGTCGGATTGTCGGCCTCGAAGGCGGCCTTGTAGGGACCGAGCTGGTCGTTCTCGAGCGCGGTGTAGACGGTGAGGCGGGTCTTCTGCGCCATCGTCTCGGACGGCAACGCAAGCAGCGCCGCTGCCGCGACGGCGAGAGGCATCCAAAGGCGTAGACGTGTCATCGGTCGATCTCCCCTGTTGATGCGTGAAGCCTGTAAGCGAACCCTGTTACCCTTTTTTGAAGCGTTGCCCAACTATGTGGGCCAGGGAAGCGAATACGTCTTCACATTCGTGAAGCTCTTCATCGCCTCCTTGACACCCTCCTTGTATCCCAAACCGGAATCCTTGATGCCGCCGAAGGGCGACATCTCGATCCGGTACCCGGGCACTTCCCAGATGTTCACGGTACCGACATCGAGCGCCTCGATGAAGCGCTGGATGTAGTCGAAGCGATTGGTGCAGACGCCGGACGACAGGCCATAGGCGGTCGAGTTCGAGACCCGGATCGCGTCATCGATGTCCTTGACCCGGATGATCGGGACCGCCGGCCCGAAGGTCTCCTCGCGCACCAGCTCGCAGTCGTAGGGCACGCGGTCCACCACGGTCGGCGGAAACAGGGCTCCCTTGCGGTCGTTGCCGAGCAGGAGCTCCGCGCCGACCTTTGTCGCATCGACCACACGGCGCTGGAACAGCTTGGCCGCGTCCTCGGTGATCACGGTGCCGACGTCGGTCGCCGGGTCCATCGGGTCGCCGCACTTGAGCTTCTTCGCCTTGGCGACCACCAGCTCGGCGAAGGCGTCGGCGACGGCCTCGACCACCAGGATTCGCTTGACCGCCGTGCAGCGCTGGCCCGAATTCTTGGTGGCGCCGGCGACGGCCAGCTCCGCCGCCTTGTCGAGGTCGGCGTCCTCCATGACGATCAGCGGATCGTTGCCGCCGAGCTCGAGCACGACGCGGCGGTATCCGGCCTTGGCCGCGATGTACTTGCCGGTGCGGACGCTGCCGGTGAAGGTGACGAGGTCGATGTTCTCGTTGACGATCATCTCGTCGCCGATGTCCTCGGGCCGGCCGGTCAGCACCGACAGCATCTCCGGCGGCAGGCCCGCCTCGTAGATCACGTCGGCCAGCGCCAGCGCGGTCAGCGGCGTCCGCTCGGTAGGCTTCACCACGATGCGGTTGTTGGTGGCGATCGCCGGCGCGATCTTGTGTGCCACCATGTTCATCGGATGGTTGAACGGCGTGATCGCGCTGATGGCGCGGAGCGGCTGGCGCATCGTGAAGATGCGGCGCGCCTTGCCGTGCGGGGTGATGTCGCAGGCGAAGGTTTCGGAATCGTCCTGAATCGCCAGCTGGCCCGCCAGGTGGAACACGTCGTAGGCGCGGCCTACCTCGTAGAGCGAGTCCTTCTTGCAGAGCCCGCTTTCGGCGGTGATCAGGTCGG
>CAZDGR010000551.1:0-1761 GCA_964504845.1 uncultured Rhizobium sp.
GCTCGCGGCCCGAGATGTCCGGGTTCGGCACGACGATCTGGCGATCGAAGCGGCCGGGGCGGAGCAGCGCCGGGTCGAGCACGTCGGGACGGTTGGTCGCGGCGATGAGGATCACGCCCTCGTTCGCCTCGAAGCCGTCCATCTCGACCAGCAGCTGGTTGAGGGTCTGCTCGCGCTCGTCGTTGCCGCCGCCGAGGCCGGCGCCGCGATGGCGGCCGACCGCGTCGATTTCGTCGATGAAGATGATGCAGGGCGCGTTCTTCTTGCCTTGCTCGAACATGTCGCGCACACGGCTGGCGCCGACGCCGACGAACATCTCGACGAAGTCCGAGCCCGAGATCGTGAAGAACGGCACGTTGGCTTCGCCGGCGATGGCGCGGGCGAGCAGGGTCTTGCCGGTGCCGGGAGGACCGACCAGCAGGCAGCCTTTCGGGATCTTGCCGCCGAGGCGCTGGAACTTCTGCGGGTCCTTCAGGAACTCGACGATCTCCTCGAGCTCCAGCTTGGCTTCCTCGATGCCGGCGACGTCGTCGAAGGTGACGCGTCCGACCTTCTCGGTCAGAAGGCGGGCGCGGGACTTGCCGAAGCCCATCGCCTTGCCGCCGCCCGACTGCATCTGGCGCATGAAGAAGATCCAGACGCCGATGAACAGAAGCATCGGGAACCAGGAGATCAGCACGCCGAGCAGCCCCGACATGTTGTCTTCCATCGGGGCCGCGATGATGCGGACGTTCTTCTCGGTCAGCCGGCTGACCAGTTGCGGATCCTGCGGCGCATAGGTCTGGAAGCCGCGACCATCCGAGAAGTGGCCGGAGATGTTCGGGCCCTGGATGGTTACGTCGGCGACGGATCCCTTCTCGACCTCGTGCAGGAAGTCCGAGAAGGCGAGGCTCGACTGGGGCCCGCGGGTGGAGGAGTTCTGGAAGAGATTGAAAAGGGCGACCAGAAGGACGCCGATGATGATCCAGAGCGCCAGGTTGCGACCGAAATTATTCACGGGACTCCAGCCTCAGACGAGAAACTTTGACCCTATCACACCCCGGGTGCCCAAGTCAGGCAACCGCGTATTCGGCTCGGGCGAGCCCCTGGCGCGGGAAAATCCAGGCAGCTGCGCCCTTTAGCCGCGCCTCGCTGCCGGGGCGCACCCAACCGAGATGGGGGACCGCGACTACCCCGTCAAGATCATGGATGGCGGGGAGGGCCGGGCGGGCGGCGGGCGGCACGTGCGCGTCGCCTCGCCAAGGTAGCCCCGTACCGAGCGGGCCGAGCGCGAAGCCGGGCCCTTGGGCACCGGCAGCGAGCTTCACCTGGAACCGGTCCCAGGTGGCCGTGCCGTGGACGAACCGGGTCGGGAGCGGCAGCGAGGCCGTCTCGCGCACCACCAGCCAGCGGTCGCGGCGGGGAAGGATCCTGCAGCCGCCGAGCGTACGTGCGCGGCCTGTGCCCCCGGCGAGATGCGAGGCGAGGCGATCCAGCCGGTCGCCGCGCGGCGGATAGTCGAGGTTGCCGATCGTGACGATCAGCCTCGCCAGCGACGCACGCACCAGATCGGAAGGATGACCGAAGAGGGCGGGAGCGACGGTCGCCCAGCCGCCAGGAGCGAGCGACACATGCTGGGCGAGGATGCCGGCGACCATGCGCTCGCGTGCGACGCGCGCGACGCCGCTCTCTCGCGCGGCGTCGGCAAGGGACGCCTCGCTCTCGTCCTCGGCGATGTGCCGCCTGAGCCGCACACGCGCATGACGCTCGTCGCGATTGCGC
>CAZDGR010000552.1:0-1740 GCA_964504845.1 uncultured Rhizobium sp.
CGACGACGGCGGAGGGCGTGTTCCTCCAGCTGCAGAAGCTGGTCAAGGCGACCGGCCTCTCCGCCCTGATCGCGACCCACAACCTCGAGCTGGCGGGACGCATGGATCGGGTGCTGGAGCTCAAGGATGGCATGGTGATGCCGGCCTAGCGGCAACCGCCGACGGTCGCCGGCGTTCTACCGGCAGCGGTCCCCCGTGGCGATGCGTCCCATGAGCCATACCAACTTGATCTCCGACGCCGGCGGCTATCGCGGCGTGATCGTCCAGCCGGTCCACGAGTCCGCGCTGCAGGCGATGAACCGGCGGCGAAGCAAGCTGGTGCTCTGCGTCGACGACGACCCCAACATCCGTCAGATCGTGAAGCACTGCCTGGCCGATGCCGGCTACCCGGTGCTGGTCTGCCGGGACGGCGACCTATGCCTCTCGATGCTGAGCCGCTACGAACCCCGGATGATCCTGCTCGATGTCGAGATGCCGGAACTGGACGGATACCAGACCTTGAAGGAGATCCGGGCGCGCTTCCCGCAGCTTCGGGCCAGGGTGATGTTCCTGACCGGCCGGCGCGCCGCGGCGGACGTTCAGATGGCGCGCGGGCTCGAGATCGACGGCTACATGATCAAGCCGTTCACTCGCGCGAACCTGATACGGCGTCTCGATCGGCTGTCCGGGATCTAGGCTTGCGGCCACCCGACAGCTCGATCTTCAGCGCGACCTTGCTCAGGCGTTCGAGGCAGGTGCCGATCGCCGCGACATCCAGCTCCTTGCCGGCGAGGGCCTGGTCGACGAGATGTTCGAGCTTTCCCGCGACTGCGGTGATGTCGCGATAGCCGAAGGTCGCGCCCGAGCCGTAAAGGCGGTGAATCTCGCGCCTCAGCCGGATGCCGGCATCGCGGTCACCCTCACGCCAGGCGCGCCAGTCCCGGCCGAGCGCCGCCATGGTTCCGTCGAGCTTCGCCACGTAGTCCCGGCGAAGCGCGGCCAGGCCGTCGGTCAGGCGGCTAGCCATGATGGGCCTGCCAGATGCGGCGGACGCGATCGGCAAGCTCGTAGGGATCGTAGGGCTTCGCGATCACGCCGAGGGCGCCCATATCTCTATACCGCTCGGCGTCCGCCGGCATCGCCTGGCCGGTCACGAAGATGACCGGCAGATCGGCGAGCTCCGGGTCGCGCCGGATCGAAGCCAGCACCGCCTGTCCGTCCATGTCGGGAAGGTTGGCGTCGAGGAGGAGCAGGTCCGGGCGGAAGCGCCGGGCCCATCGGTGCGTCTTGCCGCCCCGGTCGCAGAGCTCGACGGCGAAGCCGCCGGCTTCCTTCAGCGCCAGGCTCGTCGCCTTCCCGATGACCGGATCGTCCTCGACCACGAGGATCCGGCTGGGAGTGCCGACGGCCTTTTCGTTGAACCCGTTCGAGTGCATGCCGATCATTCCGTCGCTTGGGAGGCAAACGGCTGATCGGCAACGAAGTTCCGTTAAAGGGGCGGCGGCTAGCTGTGACCGATCGTGAAATCGTTGCGCCCGGTGCGGTCCTTGCCGCGAAGAAGCCACAGCGGCCTGCGGGCGAAATCGACCGTGTAGCCGCTCTTGTCTGTGGTCGCGATCAGGTTCCGGTCGAAATGCGAGGTCGCCGGCATATATCGAATCGCAACGCCGGCGCGGCGCCTGGGCGAGCGATTCGGGGCTGAGCCATGGATCATGTAGACGTCGTGCAGCGACATCTGGCCGGGCTCGAGCTCGATGTCGA
>CAZDGR010000553.1:0-1724 GCA_964504845.1 uncultured Rhizobium sp.
AGTAGCCCTGCATCGGCGCCTGGAACGGCCGTTCCTCGAACGGCTTGACCAATGCCACGAAAAGCCCGCTTTCCCTGGTCAATCCGTCCTTCCCGATCAGCGCCGCGTAGGCCTCGCGGTCCTTCAGCACGTCGAGACGGTCGCCGTCCTCGCCGCCGGGGCTCATCAGCACCAGCGTCGCGACGCGATAGGCATTGGCGGCGGCGAGGTCGTGGAAGAAGGTCGGGTGATAGTTGAAGAAGCCATGATCCGGCCCGCCCTGGTGCGGCAGCGCATGCAGCATTAGTCCGCCCGGCCTGACCAGCGCATGGATCGAGCGGAACACCTGCGCCTGGTCGAACACGTGCTCGGATGTGCCGAAGTTGGTGACGACGTCGAAGGTCTCCGAGACCGGCAGCGGCAGGTTGAGATCGTGCCGCCACGCCGCTTCGGTGCCGTGGAGATCGATCGCGCGATACGTGCTGCAGTCGAACACCACCCGATAGAGCAGCTTGGCGAGGTCGAAGGCGAGCGTCGGCGCGGCAACGCTCGTCATCGACGCGATCTCCGCCTCGATCCCGGCGACGCGGGCGTCCGGAAGCTTCAGCAGGCGCGCGATCGCGACCACGTCGCTCCCGCGCACATTGCCGTAGAGATTCTGCTCGCCGAGATCGAGCACCCGCGCGGTGCCCAGGTCGAACAGGCCCGCCCTTCGCATCCGCACAAGCAGGCCGACGATCGTCTGGGTCAGCGCCATGGACCTATTTTAGCCGATAAGCCTTTGTTCCGACACGGTCTTGGATGTACCCTAAATGCGTCGGGAAACCGGAGGCGACAAACCGGCGAAGACGTTCGTCAAGGAGGGGACTCCCATGCGCCAAAAGCTCGAGGGCCGCAAAGCCGAGACCGTCGACCGCGTGGTCGAGCTTGCCAGGGAGCGCCTCGGCGACTCCGGCAAGGCTGCCGAGGCCGAAGCCTTCATCCGCCTCTTCTACAGGAACGTCCCCGCCGAGGACGTCCAGGCCGAGGACCCGCTCGGCCTGTTCGGCGCGGCGATGGCGCTCTGGCGCTTCGCCGAGACCCGCGCGCCCGGCCAGCCCAAGATCCGCGCCTACAACCCGCGCTTCGAGGAGGACGGCTGGCACTCGACCCACACCGTGGTCGAGATCGTCAACGACGACATGCCGTTCCTGGTCGACTCCGTGACCGCCGAGCTGAACAAGCGCGAGCTCGGCGTGCATCTGGTGATTCACCCGGTCGTGCCCGTCGTCCGCGACGCCAAGGGCAGGCGCACGAGCCTGGCGAAGGGCCCGAAGGACGGCACGCCGGAATCGATGATGCAGATCCGGGTCTCGGCCCGGAGCTCGACCGAGGTGCTGGAGCAGATCCAGACCGGCCTCGCCTCGGTGCTCTCCGACGTCCGCCATGCCGTCACCGACTGGCGGGCGATGCGGAAGAAGCTGCTGGAGGTCGTCGCCCATGTCGAGGCGAACCCGCCGCCGCTGCCGCCGGCCGAGGTCAAGGAATCGATCGAGTTCCTGCGCTGGCCCGAGGCCGACCACTTCACCTTCCTGGGATATCGCGACTTCAGGTACGAGGCGAAGACCGGCCGCATGATCGTCAACGACGCGTCCGGCCTCGGCGTCGTCCGCGATCCGGCGTTCCACATCTTCGGCGGCATGCGCAACATCTCGGAGCTTCCGGCCGAGGTGCGCGCCGAGATCGAGCGCCCGACGCTCGTCAAC
>CAZDGR010000554.1:0-1711 GCA_964504845.1 uncultured Rhizobium sp.
CTCCGTCGACGACCACCGGCCCGTCGCGCCAGGCCGGATCGCGGGAAAGCACCGAGAGCTCTGCGACCGGGCGGTCGATCCTCGGCAGCGAAGCGAGCAGGCCTTGCGTATAGGGATGCTTCGCCTGCTGGAGCTCGCTCGCCTTGCAGGTCTCGACGATGCGCCCGGCATACATGATGACGACCCGGTCGCAGAAGCTGGCCACCAGGTTGAGGTCGTGGCTGATGAACATCAGGCCCATGCCGCGCTGGGTCACCAGGTCGTCGAGGATTGCCAGCACCTGCATCGACACGGTGACGTCGAGCGCCGAGGTCGGCTCGTCGGCGATCAGCAGGTCGGGATCGGGGATCAGCATCATCGCCATCATGATGCGCTGACCCATGCCGCCCGAGACCTCGTGCGGATAGAGGCCATAGACGCGCTCGGGATCGCGGATCTTGACCGCCGCCAGCATCTCCAGCGTGCGCTCGCGCGCCTGCGCCGCCCCGACCTTGTGATGGACCAGGTAGGCCTCGGCGATCTGCCGACCGACGGTCATCACCGGGTTCAGCGAGAACTTCGGGTCCTGCATCACCATGGCGATGCGCCGGCCGCGAATCTCGCGCATGGCGACCTCGTCAAGCGACTGCAGGTCGACGCCGTCGAAATCGATCTTCTTCGCCTTCACCTCGCCCGGCGGGCGGATCAGGCGAAGAACCGATCGGCCGGTCATCGTCTTGCCCGATCCCGACTCGCCGACGATGCCGACCTTCTCCTTGCCGACATCGAAGGAGATGCCGCGCACCGCCTCGACGATGCCCTTCGGCGTATGGAAGCGGACCTCGAGGTCCTCGACGGAAAGCAGCTTCCGGCTCATGAGTTCTTCGGATCGAGGACGTCGCGAAGCCCGTCGCCGAGCAGGTTGAAGCCGAGGCTGACCGTGAAGATCGCGAGTCCCGGGATGGTGGCGACCCACCAGAAGTCCAGGAGATAGCGCCGGCCGGTCGAGACCATCGCGCCCCATTCGGCGAGCGGCGGCTGCGCGCCAAGGCCGAGGAATCCGAGACCCGCCGCGGTCAGGATCACGCCCGCCATGTCGAGCGTGACGCGAACGATCATCGACGAGCTGCAGAGCGGGATCACGTGGCCGAGCACGATGCGGAGGCCCGAGGCGCCCTGAAGCCGGACCGCGGCGATGAAGTCGCTGGTGCGGATGGTGAGCGTCTCGGCTCTGGCGATCCGCGCATAGGGCGGCCAGGCGGTCAAGGCGATCGCCAGCACCGCGTTCTCGATGCCGGGCCCGAGCGCTGCGACGAAGGCGAGCGCCAGGATCAGCCTGGGGAAGGCCAGGAAGATGTCGGTGATCCGCATCAGCACGACGTCGACCCAGCCGCCGAAATACCCTGCGACCGTGCCGACCAGGAGGCCGACCGGAGCCGCGGTCACTGCCACCAGGACCACGATGTAGAGCGTGACCCGGGCGCCGTAGAGCACCCGCGAGAGAATGTCGCGGCCGAACTCGTCGGTGCCGAACAGGTACTGGGTTCCCGGCGCGATGAAGCGCTGGCCGCGGCCCTGGGCGATCGGCGATTGCGGCGCCAGCCATGGCGCCAGCGCGGCGAAGACCACCAGCGCCACGACGATCAGGAGGCCGATCACGGTCAGCGGATTGGACGCGAGCGCCCGCCAGGAGAGATAGGCCTGGATCGCGCGCGCGTGATTTCGCGAGGTC
>CAZDGR010000555.1:0-1710 GCA_964504845.1 uncultured Rhizobium sp.
CGACGATCTGCTGGTCGGCCTTCTCCGAGGAGAAGCCCCATTCCTTGAGATTGGCGGCGTTACCGAAGTTGAGGTGGATCGCGCGCTTCAGCGACCAGGCGGCATCATGCGCGGTCGCGGCCTTGCCGGACGGGAACTTGATGTCCTTGCGGATCTTGAAGGTCAGCGTCAGGCCGTCCTCTGACGAGGACCAGCTCTCTGCGAGCTGCGGCTCGATCTTGGCGACGTCCTTGATGTTCGGCTGCACCAGTCGGTTGCAGACGTTGATCATGATGTCGTTGCCGTTGACCTCGGCGATCTGCGCCGGATCAAACGTAATCAGCGCGTCCAGGTTCCACGCCATGACCAGGGCGTCCTTGGGCGTCGCGGCATGCGCGGACGCGGCGGCGAGGGTAGCGGCAAGGATCAAGCTCGGGGCGAGCAGGCGGCGCATCGAAGCCTCCAGTGCTTATGGATGGAACTTCCCTTCGGGAAGTTCGCCTTAGGACCGGTCGTTGCCGGCGTGCACTGGATAGCGTGGCCGAACGCGAGCGTCCACTCAAGGCTTGTTTAAGGGCGCTCGCCCCTAGCGGTTGGGTGGTTCCTGGCGCTCGTCCTCGCCTTCGATACCGCCGAGAAACCTGACAATTCGCCGGAGGATGCCCGGCGCCAGCGCCGACAGCGGGTTGACGCTGACCTCCGGCTGCTCGAGCGGCCCGGTGATGCGGAAGTCGGCGGCGACGATGCCCTCGTTCTGGCCGCCGGTGATGATCGTTCCGATGAGGGGGATGGCGCCGATCACGCGGTTCAGCGTGTAGGCCGGCACCGCCGTTCCCTCGATTTCGGCGATGTCCGTCTTGCGCTCGACCCAGCCATGGGAGGTGACGCCGATCGAGCCGCCTGCAGCGAGCGCGTCCTTGAACGTAATCCGATTCTCGGTCTGGACCAGCTTGGCGGTGAGCCGCTGGAAGCCGATGCCCGAGCCGGACAGCGTCTCGACGATGCCCGAGAACGAGGCGAGCGAGGCCAGCCGGGCGAGCGCCGGCGCCTGCACCACCTTAAAGTCGGTGATGGTCAGGTCGCCTTCGAAGGGCAGGCCCTTGCCGTCGATGTCGGCGGTGCCGTCGAGCACCAGCCGGCCGCCGACCATGTGGTTGTAGAATCCCAGCGACTTCAGCATCGCGCCGGCATCCAGCGAGGTCAGATGGAAGCGATGCCGCCTGTCGACCGCCGACATGTCGAGCGCGAACCGGCCTTCCGATCCGACCCGGCCTTCGGCACCGACCCGCTGCCACACGAGGCCGTCGGATTCGAGCGATGCCCGCACCTGGGAGAACGCGCGGTCGTCGCTGACGCGAAGCTCGGCCACCTGGATCTCGACGCCGAGCGCCGGCCCCCGCTTCTTCGGCTGCGGATCGTCGTCGTCCGCCAACAGCGGCCGGATATCGAGCCGGTCGCCGGCGATGCGGACGGCGTAGCCTCCCTGCGGCCGGCGGCCGACGTCGACCCGGACGTCGCTGGATCCGACCTTGAGCCGGGTCAGCTCCAAGGTCTCGATGTCGGTGTCCTTGTTGAAGGTGATGCGCCCGACGAGGTCGAGGTCGTCGGCATTCGCCTTGAGGCCCTCCACCGAGGCCAGGTGGGCGCGGTCGAGCTTGAGAACGAAGCTCGCCTTCGCCGGCCTGCCGGCGGGCTTGCGCCAGGAGATCTCGTCGAAGCGGACCTTCGCCG
>CAZDGR010000556.1:0-1696 GCA_964504845.1 uncultured Rhizobium sp.
CCGAGCCGCTCACCGACAAGATCGTCTGGGAGAACGGCAACCGCTACACCTTCCGGCTCCGCGCCTCGACCTACATGCAGACGGCGATGCTGGTGCCGGAAGCGCTGAAGGCGGCGAAGCCGCGCTGGGCCATCGTCTATCCGAACTACGAGTACGGCCAGTCGGCGACCGAGGCCTTCAAGAAGCTGCTGGCCGAGAAGCAGCCGGGCGTCCAGTTCGTCGCCGAGCAGGCGCCGGCGCTCGGCCGCATCGACGCCGGGGCGGTCGTGCAGGCGATCGAGGACGCGAAGCCGGACGCGATCTTCTCGTCGCTCTTCGGTCCCGACCTCGCCAAGTTCGTGCGCGAGGGCAACCTGCGCGGCCTGTTCAAGAACCGGCCGGTGATCAACCTGCTGGGCGGCGAGCCCGAGTACATGGACCCGCTCAAGGACGAGACGCCCGAGGGCTGGATCGTCACCGGATATCCCTGGCAGAGCATCCAGACGCCCGAGCACAAGCAGTTCCTCGACGCCTACCAGGCCAAGTTCAAGGACTATCCGCGGCTGGGCTCGGTCGTGGGATACGCGGCGATCCACAGCTTCGCCGCGGCGGTGAAGAAGGCGGGCTCGCTCGACCAGGAGAAGATGGTCGATGCGATGAAGGGCCTCCAGCTCTCCTCGCCCTTCGGCCCGATCACCTATCGCGCGCTCGACCACCAGTCGACGATGGGCGCCTATGTCGGCAAGCTCGCGCTCAAGGACGGCAAAGGCGTGATGGTCGACTGGAGCTTCGCCGACGGCGCCAGGTTCCTGCCCTCCGACGACGCGGTGACGAAGCTCCGGCCGAAGGAATAGCGCCTTCCTTTCGCCGGCGAGGCCATTGCGATGACGCTCGCCGCGTTCGCGTCCTACCTGCTGACCGGGCTCGCCGGCGCGTCGTCGCTGTTCCTGGTGGCGGCGGGGCTGTCGCTGATCTTCGGCGTCACCCGCGTCGTCAACTTCGCCCATGGCTCGTTCTTCATGCTCGGGCTCTACCTGGCGGTGACGCTGGTGGGAGTCTTCGGAAGGACGCCGCTGGGATTCTGGGGGGCGGTCGTCTGCGCGAGTCTCGCCGTCGGCGCCATCGGCGTCGTCGTCGAGCGCCTGATCCTTCGTCCCCTCTATGCCGCGCCCGAGCTGCTGCAGCTGCTCGCGACATTCGCGGTCGTGCTGATCCTCAAGGATGCCGCACTCTGGATCTGGGGACCGGAGGATCTTCTCGGTCCGCGCGCTCCCGGTCTGTCGAGCGCCGTTCCGGTCCTCGGCCGTCCGATCCCCGAATACGACCTCCTGCTGATCGCGCTCGGCCCGCTCGTCATGGCCGGGCTCTGGCTGCTGCTGGCCCGCACCCGCTTCGGCCGCCTGGTCCGGGCCGCAACGGAGGACCGCGAGATGACCGCGGCACTCGGCATCGACCAGGCGCGCCTGTTCACGCTGGTCTTCGCGCTGGGATCGGCGCTGGCCGGGCTTGGCGGCGCGCTGCAGCTGCCGCGCGAGCCGGCGAACCTTTCGCTCGATCTCTCGATCGTCGCCGATGCCTTCGTCGTCGTCGTGCTCGGCGGGCTCGGCAGCCTTCCCGGCGCCTTCCTGGCCTCGCTGCTGATCGCCGAGCTCAAAGCCTTCTGCATCGGGCTCGGCTTCTCCAAGGCGACGCTGGTGATCGAGTTCCTGGTCATGGC
>CAZDGR010000557.1:0-1673 GCA_964504845.1 uncultured Rhizobium sp.
CGAAACGCGATCGCCCCGCGCTGAGGCCGGGGCGATCGATACTCCGTTTGATCCGCCGACCGATACCCGGCCGCGGCCTTCGCTCTAGGGGTTGAACTCCGCCGGCAGCTTGTTCGGATCGAGGCCGTTCTTGGCGATCGCCTCGCTCATGACCGCCTTCACCGTGCCGTTGGCGCGCGAGCGGGTCGCCCATTCGTCGACGAACTTGTGGAAGCGACCGTCTCCGTCCTTCCGCATGCCGCCCGCCGAGGGCAGGCCGCGGACCGGCGTCGGCACCACGATCTCGCCGAACACCTGCGGGCTTTCGGTCAGGATGCGAAGGCAGGACAGCACGTTGGTGACGTAGCCGTCGGCGCGGCCCGACTGCACCGCGAGGATCGCCTGCGCGTTCTCCTTGAACGACATGTTGGTCGCCTTCGGCGCCATCTCCTGCAGCGCCTTCTCGTCGCTGGTGCCGGTCGCCGAGGAGATCTTGATCTCCGGCTTGCTGTAGTCGGCCCAGCTCGTGAGGCCGGTCAGCCCCTTCCGCTGCACGACGCAATGGGCGAGGTCGTACATCGGCCCGGTCATGTCGAGGGCACGCTTGCGTTCCTCGGTGGCGCTCATGCCGGCGAAGAGATCGGCCTTGCCCGACTGAAGGTCGAGCACGACGTTGGCAAACGTCGTTTCATAGAAGTCGATCTTGATCGGCTTGCCCATCGCCTTGGCCAGCTCTTCGGCAAGCTTCCGGCAGAAGCCGATCGAATAGCCCTCGTAGCGGTTGGGACCGTCGACCTTCCACGAGTTCATCGGCACCGCGGCCATGGCGCCGCAGGTGAGCGTGCCGGTCTCGGAAATCTTGTCCCAGATCGCCTTCTGCGCGCTCGCCGGGCCGCTCGCCAGGATCGCCACGGCCAGACCCATGGCAGCGCCGAGCTTCGTCATCGCGTTCATTGCCGATTTCCTCCCTATGGATGGTCGCTTTCGCGTTTTCAGTCGGCGGCGCGCTTCGCCGCGTTGTCCTTGAGGATGCCCCACTTGGCCAGCGTCGCCCGCAGCATCTCGAGCTGCTCGGGCGAGACCGGCTTGAGCGGATCGCGGAGATGACCGGCCGGAAGCCCCATCAGGTTCCAGCAGGCCTTGTAGGAGGCCGGGATGGTGCCGACGCGGTTGGTGCAGTGAGCGAGCTCGTTGTAGCAGGTGACGAGCTCGCGGCGCTCAGCCTCGCTCATCTTGTCGAAGTCGTAGAAGCGATCCGCCTGGTCGCCGAGCAAGTCGGCCTGGGACGCGATGAAACCACCGGCGCCCAGTGCCATGTTGCTGGAGAAAAAGGCGTTGGTGCCGACCAGCACCGACAGCTTGTCGTGGAACTGCAGCACCCGCTGGGTGATGAAGCCCGGATCGTAATTGGTGTCCTTGAGGCAGTCGGCGTCGACCGCGTCGATGATCTTGCGCAGAAGATCGTGCGTGATGTTGACACCCGTGCGGTTCGGCGAGTTGTAGACCATCATCGGCAGCTTGGTCGCCTTGTAGACCGCCTCGAAGCGGCCGACCACGTCCTGCTCGGTCGCGTCCGTCCAGCTGTGAACGTAGAACTGCGGCTTGACGCAGAGTCCGTAGGCGCCGCCCTCGGCCGCCGCCGCCGCACGCTCGATCGCCTCGCGCTCGGTGATCGCCCAGGCGCCGACATAGAC
>CAZDGR010000558.1:0-1670 GCA_964504845.1 uncultured Rhizobium sp.
CCGAGGAAGAGAAGAAGCTGACCGCCTATCACGAGGCCGGGCACGCGGTCGTGGCCCTGCATTCGCCGGCCTCCGATCCGATCCACAAGGCGACGATCATTCCGCGCGGCCGTGCCCTCGGCATGGTCATGCGCCTGCCGGAGACCGACCGCATCTCGCATTCCAAAGAAAAGCTGATGGCCGACCTCTCGGTCGCCGCCGGCGGCCGTCTTGCCGAGGAGATGATCTTCGGCGAGGAGAAGATCACCACCGGCGCCTCCTCCGACATCAAGATGGTCACGGACATGGCCCGTCGGATGGTCACCGAATGGGGCATGAGCGAGAAGCTGGGCTTCCTGGCCTATGGGGCGCCCGAGCAGGAGGTGTTCCTCGGCCACTCGGTCACCCAGCGGAAGGACATCTCGGATGCCACCGCCAAGCTGATCGACGAAGAGATCCGACTGATCGTCGACCGCACCTACGGGCATGCGCGCGACCTGCTGACCAAGCACCTGGACCAGCTCCATCGCCTGGCCAAGGGCCTGCTCGAATTCGAGACGCTCTCGGGCGACGAGGTCCGCGCGATCGCCAGCGGCGAGCCGGTCAACCGCGAGAAGGTCGATGACGACCACTCGAAGGGCCGCCGCGCCTCGGTGCCGAATACCGGCCCGGGCACGGACTCGGCCGGCGGCGGTATCGCGCCGGAGCCGCAGCCCGGCATCTAGTCCTCGCGCCGAACGACATGAAACGGCCCATCCCGATCTCCTGGATGGGCCGTTTTCTTTTTAGCCTCTTCCTGCTCGCAGCACCCGCTGCAGCGCACCCGCTCGACGACAGCAAGATCGCGATCGCCATCGACGGGACGCATCTCGACGTCCGCTGGGAGATCTCGCTCCGCGATCTCGATGCGGTGGTCGACCTCGACCGCAACCGCGACAACCGGATCTCGGCCGAGGAGCACGCGGCTGGCCGGGCAACGATCGAGACCTATGTCCGGCCGCATCTTCGGATCGACGCGGACGGACAAGCCTGTATCGCTGAGCGATCCGCGTCCCAGGTCTTCACCGAGCGCGACGGCGGATCCTTCGTCTCGCTTCGTTACGGCGTGAACTGCGCGCGGCCGCCGGCCCGCCTCGATATCGGCTTCGACCTCTTCGCCAAGGAACACACCATTCCGCCCCGCGCGCTGGTGAGCGTCACGACCGGCGAGCGGACCTGGAGCGGGGCGCTGGTGGAGAGCCAGAAATCCCTCTCGGTCGATCTCGGCCGGGGCGGCGAGATCGGCTTCGCCGCGTTCTTCGTCTCTGGCGTGCTGCACATGCTGGAGGGCGTCGACCACCTGCTGTTTCTCGGCGTGCTGCTGCTGCCGCTGATGCTGGCCGCCGACCGCGGCATCCCCCACCGCCTGATCGAGGCGGCGAAGGTCCTCACCGCCTTCACCTCGGCGCACGGCCTCACGCTGTGGCTTGCCGCGCTTGGTCTCGTCGACGTGCCGGCCCGGCTGGTCGAGAGCGTGATCGCGCTGTCGATCGCCGCGACCGCGGTCGACAACGTGGTGCCTTTCTTGGGATCGCGCCGCTGGCTGGTCGCCTTCGGCTTCGGCCTGGTGCATGGCCTGGGATTCGCCAGCGCGCTCGGACCGCTCGACCTGCCGCCGGTGGAACTCGCGCTCTCGCTTCTCGCCTTCAACC
>CAZDGR010000559.1:0-1640 GCA_964504845.1 uncultured Rhizobium sp.
GGAGATTCCGACGGGCTCTTGCGCGGCGAATGGGAGCAGGGCGAGATCGACGACGGGCTCGCGATCATCGACTGGTTCGTCAGGCAGCCCTGGTGTTCCGGCACCGTCGGCATGATCGGCAAGTCGTGGAGCGGCTTCTCGGCGCTCGCGCTCGCCGGTACCGCTCACCCGGCGCTCAAGGCGATCATCCCGGTCTGCGCCGGCGACGATCGCTATCACCAGTCGCTGCACTGGACCGGCGGCGCGTTCCTCGCCGAGCAGCTGTGGTGGACCGACACCATGGTGATCTTCAACGCGCGCCCTCCCGATCCCGAGATCGTCGGCGAGAAGTGGCGCGAGATGTGGAAGTCGCGGCTCGACGACAATCGTCCCTGGATGATCGACTGGCTGAAGCACCAGCGCCGCGACGCCTTCTGGAAGCACGCCTCGCTCTCAGAGATGAGCAAGGTGACCGCGGCGGTCTTCGCCGTCGGCGGCTGGGCCGACTACATCTCGCGCGCCGTGCCGCGGATGATGGCGAACCTGAAGGGCCCGCGCTTCGCGCTGCTCGGTCCCTGGGGCCACCACTATCCGCATGATGGCGTGCCGGGGCCGAAGGTGAGCTTCCTGCAGGACTGCGTCCGCTTCTTCGACCGCTACGTGAAGGACATCGACAACGGCTGGGATCGGGAACCTTCCTATCGTGCGTATATCCAGAGCTACGAGAAGCCGAGCGCGACCTATGGCACCAAGCCGGGCCGCTGGGTCGCGATCGACGGATGGCCATCGGACAAGGTGCAGCCGGAGACCTTCCGCCTCAGCCCCGGCCGGCTCGACAAGCGGCAGTGGTCGGAGAAGGCGCTGATCCATTCCTCGCCGCTGGCGACGGGGCTGGCCGCGACCGAGTGGCTCAGCATGGCAATCGACGGCGAGCAGCCGCGCGATCAGCGCGAGGACGACGGCCGGTCGCTCTGCTTCGATACCGAGCCGCTATCGAAGACGATCGACATCCTCGGCCAGGCTTCGCTCGAGATCGACATCGCCGTCGACAGGCCGCTGGCGCAGCTCTGCGCCAGGCTCTGCGACGTGGCGCCGGACGGCACCTCGGTGCGCGTCGCCTTCCAGGTGCTGAACCTGACCCATCGAGACAGCCACGAGCAGCCGACGCGGATCGTCCGCGGCCAGCGCATGCGCATCCGCCTCGACCTGCCGGATGTCGGCTACAGCTTCGCCAAGGGCCACCGCGTCCGGCTGGCGCTCTCTACCTCCTACTGGCCGATCGTCTGGCCGGCACCGGAGCCGGTGACGATGACCGTATTCACCGGCGCCAGCACCTTCTCGCTGCCGGTGCTCAAGGGTCCGGTGAAGAAGCCCAAGTTCGGCAAGAACGAGCGGGGGCCCGAGATAGAGGTCGCGGTGGTCGAGCCGAAGAAGATCGAGCGCCGTGTCGTGCAGGACGCGATGACCGGCACGATCTCGGTCGAGACCGAAGGCACCGGCGGCTTCCTCGGCCCTGGCCGGATGTGGAAGATCACCCCGATCGACACGGTGATCGGCCACGCCCTGTACAAGAACTTCTCGATCACCGAGGGCGACCCGACCTCGGCCCGCGGCGAGGACCGGCAGGGCTACGAGCTCCCGCGCGACGCCCCGAAGATCCG
>CAZDGR010000560.1:0-1583 GCA_964504845.1 uncultured Rhizobium sp.
TGCCGCCGACGTGGCCGGAGACCAGGATCACGTCGGCCTTGGCCTTGGCGACGCCGGCCGCGATCGTGCCGATGCCCGAGCGCGCCACGAGCTTGACGCAGACCTTGGCGCCGGCGTTCACCTGCTTCAGGTCGTAGATCAGCTGCGCCAGGTCCTCGATCGAGTAGATGTCGTGATGCGGCGGCGGCGAGATCAGGCTGACCCCGGGCATCGAGTGGCGGAGCCTGGCGATCAGGCCGGAGACCTTGATGCCGGGAAGCTGGCCGCCTTCGCCGGGCTTCGCCCCTTGGGCGACCTTGATCTCGATCTCGCGGCA
Source organism: uncultured Rhizobium sp. (assembly GCA_964504845.1). Classification (GTDB taxonomy): domain Bacteria; phylum Pseudomonadota; class Alphaproteobacteria; order SHVZ01; family SHVZ01; genus SHVZ01. The sequence goes on from CAZDGR010000560.1 coordinate 317, forward strand.
GTTGTTGAGGTACTCGGCGGTGACGCCGAAGCGGCCGGAGGCGATCTGCTTGATCGCCGAGGACGGGTTGTCGCCGTTGGAGCGCGGCGTGTAGCGCGCCGGATCCTCGCCGCCCTCGCCGGAATCCGACTTGGCGCCGATGCGGTTCATCGCGATCGACAGCGTCTCGTGCGCCTCGGGGCTGAGCGCGCCCAGCGAGATGCCGGGGGCGACCAGACGCTTCCTGATCTCGGTGATCGACTCGACTTCGTCGGCCGAGACCGCCTGGGTCGTCGCGGTGAAGTCGAGCAGGTCGCGGAGATGGATCGGCGGCAGCTTCCGTGTTGCCTCCGAGTACTTCTTGTAGGTGTGGTAGCTGTCGGTCGCGACCGCGGTCTGCAGGGTGTGGATCAGGTTGCCTTCGAAGGCGTGCGCCTCGCCCGAGCGGCGGAAGCGGTAGAGCCCGCCGACGGGAAGCGCCGTCACATCCTCGCCGAAGGCACGGCCGTGAAGCTCGATGACCTTCCGCTGCACGCCGGAAAGTCCGATGCCGGAGATGCGGCTGGTCATGCCGGGGAAGAAGTCGGCGACCAGCGAGCGCGAGAGGCCGACCGCCTCGAAGTTGTAGCCGCCCCGATAGGACGAGAGGACGGAGATGCCCATCTTGCTCATGATCTTGAGCAGGCCGTCGTCGACCGCCTTCTTGAAGCGGCGGATGCAGTCGTCGAGCGAGAGCTGACCGAAGAGTCCGCGGGCGTGGCGCTCGGCGATCGCCTCCTGGGCGAGGTAGGCATTGACCGTGGTAGCGCCGACGCCGACCAGCACCGCCGCGTAATGCACGTCCATGCACTCGCCGGAGCGCACGTTGAGCGAGGTGAAGGTGCGGAGGTTCTGGCGCACCAGGTGCGAGTGCACACCGCCGGCGGCAAGGATCATCGGGATCGGCGCGCGGTCGGCGCCGATCGACTTGTCGGTCAGGATCACATGGGTGCATCCGGCTCGCACGCCGTTCTCGGCCTCGCGCTGGACGCGCTGGATCGCGTCACGCAGGCTGGCGTCGCCGCCCCTGGGATCGAAGGTGCAGTCGACCTCGACCGCGGTGTCGCCCATGTAGTCGCGCATCGCCTCGAACTCGGCGTTCGAGAGCACCGGCGACTCGAGCTGCAGCAGGTGGCACTGGCTCTCGTCCTCGTCGAGGATGTTGCCGAGATTGCCGAGCCGCGTGGGCAGCGTCATCGCGCGCCGCTCGCGCAGCACTTCCGCTACCGCCGAGCGCAGCAGCATCGTG
>CAZDGR010000561.1:0-1514 GCA_964504845.1 uncultured Rhizobium sp.
CGATCGCACTGGTGGCGGGCATGGGCTTTTCCATGTCCTCGACCGCCATCGCGCAGACACTGACCATCGGCGTGCGCGGCGGCCCGGACTCGATGGACCCGCATTTCACCGCCACCGGCACGCATGCCGAAGCGATGAAGCACGTCTTCGACACGCTGACCTGGTCGGGCGACGGCCTCGAGATCGAGCCGAGGCTGGCCGAGAGCTGGAAGGCCGTCGACAACACCACCTGGGAGTTCAAGCTCCGCAAGGGCGTGAAGTTCCACGACGGTTCCGACTTCACCGCCGAGGACGTGAAGTTCTCGATCGAGCGGATCCCGAAGGTGACCGGCGCCAACCCGTTGACCATCTACGTCCGCCGCGTGCAGGCGGTCGAGATCGTCGACCCGCACACGATCCGCATCAAGACCGACGGCCCTGCGCCGAACCTGCCGAACGACTTCATCCGCCTCTTCATCGTCTCGGCCAAGGCGGCGGCCGGCCTCGACAAGGATTCCTCGAACCCGGCCTTCAACTCCGGCAAGGCGGCGATCGGCACCGGCCCCTACAAGTTCGTCTCGTGGACGCCGAAAGAGCAGATGGTCATGGACCGCAACGATGCCTTCTGGGGACCGAAGGAGCCGTGGGCGCGCCATGTCCGCAAGGAGCTGCCGAACGACGCCGCACGCGTCGCCCAGCTCAAGGCCGGCCAGGTCGACCTGATCGTCCGCGTGCCGGCAACCGACGTCGCGTCGCTGAAGCGCGACCCCAAGCTGAGCGTCGTCACCATCGACAGCGTCTACGTCTTCAACATGGAGCTCGACATGCGGGACAAGCCCCCGCAGGTCACTGCCAAGGACGGCTCGGCCTTGGCGAAGAACCCGATGCAGGATCCGCGCGTGCGCGAGGCGATCGATCTCGCGATCGACCGCAAGGCGCTGGCCGAGATCGCGATGGAAGGCCTCGGCAAGCCGCAGAACCAGCTGGTGACGCCCAGCATCTTCGGCTACTCGAAGAAGCTGCCCGAGCGGAAGTACGATCCGGCGGCGGCGAAGAAGCTGCTGGCCGACGCCGGGTATCCGAACGGCTTCAAGGTCACCTTCAGCTTCACCAACGACCGCCTGCCCGGCGACCGCCAGGTCGGCACCTCGATCGCGCAGATGCTGGCGGCGGTCGGGATCGACGCTCAGGCCAACGCTCAGCCGGGCGCCGTGTTCTTCCCGGCCCGCTCGCGCGCCGAGTTCTCGATGTCGATGTCGGGCTGGGGCACGCTGACCGGCGAGGCGCACTACACGCTGTCGTCGATCGCGCACTCGAACGATCCGGCGAAGAAGTTCGGCGCGTTCAACGTGCATCACTACAAGAACCCGGTCATGGACAAGCTGATCCAGGACGCCGCGGTCGAGATGGACGAGAACAAGCGCCGCATGCTCCTCGAGCAGGCCAACGAGCTGGTGGCGGTCGCCCGGCCGCGCCTGCCGCTGGTCGCGGTCGGCTCGGCCTGGGCGATGCAGAAGGACAAGGTGACGATCAAG